>NZ_BAABJI010000001.1:0-352707 GCF_039543225.1 Mucilaginibacter defluvii | reverse complement strand
TATCTCTCGGCTAATCCTAAGGTTTTTACCAATTACAGCTTACTAAAAACGCAGGGGGCGCAATACGCGGCAACGGCATTATCATATCTGGGCAAGCCTCAACTCATTCTTTGGGATGAATATTATACCCAGGGCATGGCCGGTACCGATACACCGTTGCGTTTCATACTGGCGAACGACTCCTTACGGATGGCATTATACATCGCGTTGTTTGGCTTGCTTACTTTTGTTATTTACGGCATTAAGCGCCGCCAGCGGGCTATACCTATTGTTACACCTTTACCCAATGCTACCGTTGATTTTGTAACTACCGTTGGGCAGGTGTATTACGAGCGCCGGAACAATGTTGACATCGCTCAAAAAAAATCCATATACTTTTTAACATCGCTGCGCGAAAAGTATAATATTAAAACCAATAAGCTCGACCCGGAATTTGTAGAAGCGCTTACCAAACGCTCGGGCGTTGATGCGGCTTTTATACGCATGATGACCGATTACATTGGCTTTATATTTAACCAAACCAGCATCAGCGATGCTGAACTGATAGAACTGAACAGATTGATAGAAAAATTTTATACCTTATCAGGACATTAAAATGGAAGAAGAAATATTTGAGAACCGTACCGACCTGCACAAGCTTAACGCCGCGGTTGGCCAGATAAAAGATACGCTGGGCAAAATAATTGTAGGCCAGCACCAAAGTATTGACCTGATAATTGCCGGTATACTGGCCGACGGGCATATACTGATTGAAGGTGTACCCGGCGTTGCCAAAACACTGACCGCTAAACTGGTGGCTAAAGCCATTAATGCTGCTTACTCCCGTATACAGTTTACGCCGGATTTAATGCCGTCGGATATTTTGGGTACACCTGTTTTCAACCCACGAACATCGGAATTTGAGTTTAAGCACGGGCCAATTTTTGGCAACATCATCCTGATTGATGAGATTAATCGTGCCCCGGCAAAAACACAATCGGCTTTGTTTGAGGTAATGGAAGAGCGCCAGCTGACGATTGATGGCACCGCCTACAAAATGGACGAGCCATTTTTGGTGTTAGCCACCCAAAACCCTATCGAGCAGGAAGGTACCTACCGCCTGCCCGAAGCACAGCTCGACCGCTTTTTATTCAAGATAGAAGTTAAATATCCTACGCTTGAGGAAGAAATAGCCATTATTACCAACCAGCATCAGCATAAACGTGCCGACCAGCTGAGCGATATACAACCCGTACTTTCGGCACAGGAGATTGTTGCCCTGCGTGAGCAGGTACGCGGCTTTCACGTAGAGCCTAAGATACTGGAATTTGTAGCCCGCATTGTGTTTGAAACCCGTAATAATAAATCGCTGTACCTGGGTGCCTCGCCACGTGCATCGCTGGCTATTATTAACGCCGCAAAAGCCCTGGCTGCCATCAATGGGCGCGACTTTGTTACACCTGACGACGTTATCTGGGTAGTCCCGCACGTATTGCGCCACCGCATTATGCTTACGCCTGACAAGGAAATGGAAGGCCTGAGCACCGACGATGTGATCGGCCAGATCATCCACAAAATTGAAGTGCCAAGATAATTTACCAGCGTGAAAAAGTTTTTCGGCCTGTTTTACACCAACCTGTTTTTAACCAACCGCTTATTTGCCGGGCTGGCTGTTTGCGGTATGCTGTATATATTCAGGTTTTTGTTTAACTGGCTGGGCATAATTCCGGATGTAATGCTGGGCTTGTTCTTGCTGCTTGTGCTGCTGGATATTGTGCTGCTATACCATAAAAGCCAGGGAATATTTGCCCGTCGCCACGCGCCCGAACGCCTGAGCAACAGCGATGATAACCAGTTGGGTATCTATGTTGAAAGTATTTACCCGTTTAACATAAAAGCGGGCATAATTGATGAGATTCCCGTACAATTTCAACGCCGCGATGTATGGTTTGCCACAACGCTTTCTCCGCGCATACCTAAACGCATAAGCTATAACCTGCGCCCTACCAAGCGTGGCGAGTATACCTTTGGTATGATCAGGGTATTTGTACGTTCGCCGCTGGCATTGATTAGCAGGCGCTTTAATTTTGAGCAAGCCGAAACGCTGCCCACCTATCCTTCGTTTTTACAGATGCGCAGGTACGAGCTGATGGCCATATCAAACCGGTTGAGCGAATATGGTATAAAAAAAATCCGCCGGCTGGGCCACAGCATGGAGTTTGAGCAGGTTAAAACTTATGTTCCGGGTGATGATTATCGCACCATTAACTGGAAGGCTACCGCCCGTAACGGTAACTTTATGGTGAACTCCTACACCGACGAAAAATCGCAGCATGTGTATTGCGTGATCGATAAATCGCGCGCCATGAAAATGCCTTTTAACGGTTTGAGTCTGCTGGATTATGCCATCAACGCCTCGCTTGCCTTATCAAACGTCGCCCTAAAGAAGGAAGACAAGGCCGGGTTGATCACCGTGGCCGAAAAGATAGGCTCGGTAGTAGCGGCCGACCGCAGGCCCGTGCAACTTAACCGTATACTCGAGGTGTTATATAAGGAGAAAACGCGTTACCTGGAAACCAATATGGAGGCCTTGTATGCCACTATTCGCGGGATACTTAAACAACGCAGCCTCGTAGTATTTTTCACCAATTACGAGAGTATGTTTGCTATGCAGCGGCAACTACCGTTCTTAAAGCGGATAGCTAAGTTCCACCTGCTGCTGGTCGTGTTTTTTGAAAACACCGAACTGACATCGCTCAGTGAAAAACCCGCCGGCGATGTGGAGCATATCTACGTAAAAACCATTGCCGAAAAGTTTGCCAACGATAAGAAACTCATCGTGAAAGAGCTGGCCAAGCATGGTATACAATCCATCCTCACAGCGCCGGAGAACCTGACCATCAATACCATAAACCGGTATCTGGAGATAAAGGCAAGGCAGAGTATTTAAATTTAAACAGCTGGCGACTTTTGCTTCCTTTGTTCGCACAAAAGAAGTTTAGGACAGGGAGTGAATTTTACTTCATTGAGCGTTAGTGCTTCTTTTGAAGTCAGCCTGCTCTTGGGCGCAGCGACGAGTTACTTTACCTTAGATGCAAAGTAACCAAACATCAAGCCGGAAAAAACCTTCATCCGCACAGGCCATACTCCCGGCACGGTTTTCCGGCAGACCGACGCTTTTCTTTTTGTCATTTAAAAAATAAGTAGACCGCTCATAACCAACTCCTCCGGACTCTTAATTTTCGGGTAGCACGTGGATGCATTAACTTTCACAGAAAATTAAACAGCCGGCGACTTTTGTTTCTTTTGTTCGCACAAAAGAAATTAACAAAAGGGATTAACTTCTTGCTTTAACTAAGCGATTGCTTTGTACCTCGCAACTTTTTACGCCCACGATAATTATTCAAACACAAAAAAGGCCTCAACAATGTTGAGGCCTTAATATTTTAAGGATTTTATCTTGCTTATTTCTTTGTAGTATCAGCCGGTTTTTGTGCCGCGCCTGAACCAGCTGCTCCCGGAAGAACCGGTGCCGTAGTAGCAGGTGCTGACGGTTTTGAAGCGTTATCTATTTGTTTTTTCAAATCACTGTCGCCTGAGGTTGTACCACCGCTTTTAACAGATACGTTGATAGCTAACGAAAGTACCATCAAAGTAATAGCCAGTATCCAGGTACCTTTTTCTAAAAAGTCGCCGGTTTTTTGTACGCCCATCAATTGTGATGATGCTGAAAAGTTTGAAGCTAAGCCACCGCCTTTAGGGTTTTGTATCAACACAATAAGCCCTAACAGTATGCACACTATAACGGCTATAACTAATAATAAAATTGTCATTTGTTTATAATCAACTTGTTTTCTTTTCTAAACTCTGTATACGGTCGGCAAAGTAACGGCTTTTTTCCGGAAATTTCAACATTAATTTTCGGTAAATACCTATGGCTTTGTGGTAAAGCATCTGGTCGGCATAAATGTTGGCCAGTGTTTCGCTCACCAGTTCGCTGTCATCTTCTGAGCTGCGCTTGGCCTTATTTTCGTTATCGAGCTTCTCAACGCTCGGGGGTTTAATCTGCGGCTCTTCTTTTATAAAACGCTCAATTATTTCGTCGCCTTTGTGTTTTACAGTTACAGCCGGGTTATCGGCGGTATGCTTGTCTAAGCTATCAACTGATGAAAGGTGAAAAATATTCTCGATATACTGTTGCTGCAAGGCATCAGCCGCGGCCATTTTTTCGGCTACAATGGCTTGCTGCTCCGGTGTATATTTGGAATACGGACGATAGATGCCAGAATACTCGTGCCTTGTTTTATCAAGCCACCATAAAAAAGTATAAGGCATTTGCTCATCATGGTAGCGCGATACATTCTTTTTGCTTGCGGCATCCTCCGGTTCCTCTTTTACCGGCACGGACGACGATTCGGCTTCAGTTTCCGGCACCGATTCGCCAATTTGCCCGAACGCCTTATCGAACATAAAGTAATCGGTAGCCGCAATATTGCCAACAATAAGCTTTTCCTCTTCGTCATCCAACTGAAGTCGGGGTTTTACGGCTTCGGGCGCTGTAGCTGCTTCGCTGCTTTCGGACGCGTTACTAACTAAATCGCGGGTATCTGCGGCGCTGTATGGGTCTTCGTAACTTAAATCAGAATTATCAGCAGGCGCATCCGTTTTAGCGGAGATCGCTATATCCTCAATGCCTACTATTTCATCGTAAACCTCTTCCTCTATAGGTTCGGCAACCGGTTGTTGCGTTGATGCCTCAACCGGGTCAATAACATCCTGCTGAATATTTTCAACCTCGGCCTCCTGCACTGCATTTATCTCGCTTTCAGGCTCCGGCAAATCTTCGGTTTCAATGCCCGCCATGTTTTGTTCCGGCTGTTCAAGGGTATCGACCGCTTGCGTTATAACGGCACCATTTTTTGCTTTTGGCGCGATACGCTCCTGCTGAATATATATTTGGCTTGGTTGTACGGTTGGTAGACCGGCAGCAGCATGCATTAAGGTATATAATCCCTGCGGATCAAAGTAAAGCACTGCGGAGGGACTTTGCTTCTCGTCAAGCGCGCGCGAAAGCAGAGCCTGTAATATTCCGCTTTGCGGATAGTTTTTCACCAGTTGCTGCAGCTCACTTACATAAGCCGCCCCGCTGTCGGCCGGGTTGCTTAGCAAATGCGCTAAAAATGAGTGTTGCTGGTTATTGTTATACTGATCCACGAGGTTGAAACTACGAATTGCTTACCAATTGGCAAAAGCTTTATTAAAAATATCATCTACCAACTGGCGTACAATGTTCTGTATCAGCGTTTGCTCCTGCGATGATATGTCGCCCTGAAAATCCTGGTATTTGGTAAATTGCTGCTCAAAGTTGTATTTCTTCTCTATTTCGTTAGTGTATTTTACATTAACGGTAATACTAAGGCGTGAGGCGTTGGCTATAGGCGGCGTATTGGGATTCGTCGCCTCAACCGATACCGGCGTAATGGTATAATTTACGATAGCGCCCGACATGGTAGCATTGGCAGCCGGATCGCGCACGATACTCAGGCTCGACTGTGAACGTATACGCGCTTTCAGGGCCTCGGTAAAATCCTGGCTCAGGTTACTTACAACCAGCGGCGCGTTGTTTTCAAAAAACTCCACGTTGATGGTTTTTAAACCTGCGGGTATGGAGGCGCCGTTAAGTGATATACTGCACGATTGTGAAAGGAACATAAGCCCCGTCATCGCAACAAAAAAAACAAGTACTCTTCTCATTTAGCCTTATAAATTTAGCTCTTTGATTTTGCGGTATAAGGTACGCTCGGATATCCCCAACTCATTAGCAGCCAGTTTACGCTTGCCTTTGTGCTTTTTTAAGGCCTTACGTATCAGGTCTGATTCTTTTTCAATCAGCGAAAGTGATTCCTCAACCTCTTCTGCGTCGTGCGTAATATGGTAATCGTTATTACCATTGTGGGTGTTTACCGGTGTACTGATATTCGTGTTAACGGGATGATGCAAGGTAAATTGTGCCTCGGTGTTTTGCGGCAGCTCAATATCCCTGTAAAGTTGATTTATAGCCTGCGAATGGTCATCGTAATTGGCCGGTACGCCGCCGTGCTCAATAATGTTGGCTACCAGTTTTTTTAGTTCGACCATGTCGCGCTTCATATCAAAAAGCACTTTATATAGGATGTCCCGTTCCGAAAAATCCTCTTTAGGCTGATTATCCAACCGCATAGGCAAATTGCTGCGGCTTACTTCGTGCGGAATGTAGGTAAGCAGCGTTTGGGCGGTAATAACCCGGTCGCGTTCGAGCACGGCCAACTGCTCGGCCATATTTTTAAGTTGGCGCACATTACCCGGCCATGAGTAGTTGATCAATACCTGCTGGGCCTCATCATCAAGTTGGATAGGCGGCGTACGGTATTTAGCTGTAAAGTCTGAAGTAAACTTACGGAACAACAGGTAAATATCCTCTTTACGGTCGCGCAGCGGTGGAATGCGCAGCGGCACCGTATTTAAACGGTAGTACAGGTCTTCCCTGAACTTGCCTGCCTTAACCGCGTCATATACATCAACATTAGTAGCGGCAATAACCCTTACATTGGTTTTTTCAACTTTGGACGAACCCACTTTTATAAACTGCCCCGACTCCAGCACACGCAGTAAACGCGCCTGGGTGCCCAGCGGCATTTCGGCAATTTCATCTAAAAATATAGTACCGCCGTTAACGGTTTCAAAGTAACCCTTACGCTCGCCTACGGCACCGGTATAAGCTCCTTTTTCGTGACCGAAAAGTTCTGAATCAATGGTTCCTTCAGGTATGGCACCGCAATTCACGGCGATGAACGGCCCATGCTTGCGCGGACTGATCTGGTGTATAATTTGCGAGAATACCTCTTTACCGCTACCGCTTTCGCCGGTAATTAATACCGAAATATCCGTAGGGGCAACCTGGTTGGCAATATCTATAGCCCGGTTAAGCAGCGGCGAATTGCCGATGATGCCAAAGCGCTGTTTAATTTCTTGTATATCCATGAGCCCCCTAACCCCCTAAAGGGGGAATAATGTTAAAATTTAAGTCTAATTATCCCTGCACTTGCAGTCTCAACTTCCCTTTAAAGGGTCTGAGGTATAATCTTACCAATCAGCGTAGCTGTAGTGGTGCGTTCAACCAACACGTTGGCATATTGGCCGGGTTTGTAATCCGGGTGTACCGGGAATACTACCATAGCGTTCTGATCGTTACGTCCGCAATAATCCTGGTCTGATTTTTTTGAGAAGCCCTCGATCAGCACGCGCTGTACTTTGCCTAACTGCCCCTGTAATTTGATGTATGAGTAATGCTGCTGCTTGGCAACCACTTCCTTCAAACGGCGGCTTTTTACAGCTTCCGGAATATCATCAGCGTAGCGTTTGGCGGCAAGCGTACCCGGCCTTTCGGAGTACATGAACATGTACGCGAAATCATACTGTACATAGTCCATCATGCTCAGCGTGTCGGCATGTTCCTCCTCTGTTTCGGTGCAAAAACCGGTGATCACGTCAGTTGATATACCGCAACCCGGAATAATACGGCGGATGGCATTCACCCTGTCCATATACCATTCGCGGTCGTAGGTACGGTTCATCAACTCCAATACGCGACTATTGCCTGATTGTACCGGCAGATGTATATAATTACAAATATTATCGTACTTAGCCATGGTGTACAGCACCTCGTCGGTGATATCCTTTGGGTGTGAGGTTGAGAAGCGTACACGCAGTTCGGGACTGATCTTGGCCACCATCTCTAAAAGGTTGGCAAAGTTCACAACAACCCCACTTAAATCTTCCCCGGGGGGGAGGACTTGTTTGTCCTCGGCTGCAACAACAGTGCTTTCAGCACCATATTGTGCAGGTGTGGTCGCGCTCCATTTGTATGAGTCCACATTCTGGCCCAGTAGGGTTACCTCGCGGTAGCCTTTATTAAACAGGTCGGTACATTCCGCAACGATGGAATGCGCATCACGAGAGCGCTCGCGGCCACGGGTAAACGGCACTACGCAAAACGAGCACATATTATCGCAGCCACGCATAATGGATACGAAGGCGTTGATGCCATTACTATTTAAGCGCACAGGGCTTATATCAGCATACGTTTCCTCGCGGGATAATAATACGTTTACGGCTTTCTGGCCGCCGTCAACTTTATCTATCAGGTTGGGCAGGTCGCGGTAAGCATCGGGGCCTACTACTACGTCAACCAGTTTCTCTTCTTCTAAGAATTTTGATTTCAGGCGTTCGGCCATGCAACCAAGCACGCCTACCACCATATCCGGATTTTTCACCTTGGCAATCGTAAATTCCTTCAGGCGGTTACGCACGCGCTGCTCGGCGTTTTCACGTATTGAGCAGGTGTTGATGAAGATGACATCGGCGCTGTTATAGTCCTTAGTGGTTTCAAAACCTTTCTCGGCCAAAATAGAAGCAACGATCTCGCTGTCCGAAAAATTCATGGCGCAGCCATAGCTTTCAATGTATAGCTTGCGGCCGTTGTTTTTACCGTTAGGTTCCAAAATTAAAGCTTCGCCCTGCCTGTTCTCGTCGTGTGTTTTATCCGGAATTACCAAATCTATCATGCTAAAATTCTTGTGGCTGCAAAAATACAAATTATGGGTGACAGTTTGTCAGCTAATTAACAAAATAGGCTTTTTGTTGTTATGCTGATTAAATTGCCCTAAATTGAAGCAATAAGTCCTTACTAAACTCCCTGACTGTAAATGGCATCAAAATTTTTAAAGCATAAATGGCAAAGGGTAACGGTATATACGTTGCTTACCGCTGCCCTTTTAATAATTGCCGGTGCCCTGGTGCTAAACCATTACCTTAAACCCATGCTACAGGATAAGTTGCGCAGCAGCATACGCGAAAGCAGCGACAGCCTTTATATTGTAGATTTTAAGGAAGCCGGGATAAGTTTGTTAAAAGGTAAAATAACCATTGACAGCGCTACCCTTAAGGTTGACACCGGTGTTTACAAAGCGAAAAAGAAAGCAGACACCGCGCCTAACAACTTATACAGCCTTAAGGTAAAGCAGATAACGCTGACTGGTGTAAAGGCGCTGAAGTTTTATTTCAGCAAAAAAATAGATGTCGGCCGCATTATACTTATTGAGCCTGAAATTGACATGAGCTATGAAGCCAATAATACGGAAGACAAACCCAGTACCGATAAGCGCACTATTTGGCAGCGTATTTCAAAAAGCCTGAAAAGCATCCATGTAGGTGAGATTGTGCTTGATAACCTGAAGTTCAGGCATATTGATTACGCGCATAAGCGCCCACTGCTTACCGAAATAAATGAGGTAAACCTGCATGCTGCCGACCTGCTGATCGACTCGGCCACACAGGGCGATACTTCACGCTTTTTTTATTGTAAGGACGTTACTACCGAAATAAAGAATTACAGCGGCAAAACGCCGGATGCCTTATACCTGTATGATATTAATAGCATCAAGCTGTCAACCCGCAGCAAACAGCTTTGTATACAGGGCATCAAACTCAAACCCTTTAATAACCTGCTGTTTTTCAACAAAACACGCAGCGACCGGTTCACGGTGTCACTTGATTCGGTACAACTGAACCGGTTTGATTTCATGACCTTTTATAAATACCGAAGCTTTTCTGCTGAGGGTATCAAAATCAGCAACGGCACCATCAGTATTTATAAAGCGCCTAACAAGATCGGCATGCCAGCTAAAGAGAATTTTAAAAGTTTTCCGCATGTGGCGCTGCGCAACCTTGATTTTGGCTTGCGGGTTGATACCGTTACGTTAAAGAAGGTTAATTTAATTTACACCGAGTACAACAAAAAATCAGGACAAACCGGTTCGCTTACCTTCAGCAAAACAAGCGGCAGGCTTTTTAATATTACCAATAACAAGCGCGCGTTGCAGAAAAACAACCTATGTAACATCAGCCTTACCAGCTACTTCATGAACCGCGGCCGGCTCGATGTAAAGTTTACGCTTAACCTTACCGATAAGGATGCGGCTTTCAGCTATCGGGGAAGTTTAGGGCCTATGGATCTATCGCGTATTAATCGCGGCGTAGCCCCCATATCCATGGTAAAAGTTACCTCGGGTAACTTAAAACAGTTCGATTTTAATATTGAGGCCAACCGTTACCGCGCCAGAGGTAAGGTAACTATGCTGTATAATGACTTGAAAATAGGGATACTGAAACGCGACGAGGATGATGGCAAGCTTAAGAAAAAAGGCTTAATGTCCATCCTGGCCAATCACCTGGTGATTGAACGTAACAATCCCGACGAGCCGGGCAAAGCGCCACGCTCGGCAAATGTCAATTTCATTCGCCCGGTTAACTACGCCTTTTTTAAACTGGTTTGGAAAACCCTGTTTGCCGGCATAAAGGAATGCGCCGGTGTTAGCGATATGGACGAAAAGAAGGCTAACTCTAAAATCAGCGAAAAAGACCTGGAAAAGCAGAAAAAAGCTAAAGAGAAAAAGAAGAAAGATTAGATATTCTCATCGGCGGTTATTTCTTTCGGTGGATGAAACTCCCCCTCACTTTTAGCAATTACCACTGTAGCAACACCGTTGCCGATAAGGTTGGTGATAGCCCGCGCCTCGGACATAAAACGGTCAACCCCCAGCAGTATAGCCACACTTTCAACCGGGATAACTTTTATGGCGGCCAATGTTGAGGTAAGCACAATAAAGCCCCCGCCGGTAACTGCTGCCGCCCCTTTTGATGTTACCATTAATATACCTATGATGGTTAGCTGCTGCTCTATGGACAATGGGATGCCATATACCTGCGCCAAAAATATAGTTGCCATGCTTAGGTAGATTGTGGTGCCATCCAGGTTAAAGGAATATCCTGTGGGAATAACCAGCCCAACAACCGAACGCGAGCAGCCGAACTTTTCCATCTTTTCCATCATGCTTGGCAAGGCCGATTCGGATGATGAGGTACCCAACACCACCAGTATTTCCTGCCTGATGTGTTTAAGGTATTGCCACAGGCTGAACTTGTATAACCGGCAAATAATATGCAGCACCACAAAGATAAACAGAAACATGGTCAGGTAAACCGAACCCATCAGCTTGGCCATGGGCAGCAATGCCTTTGTACCATAAGTACCAACAGTGTATGCCATACCACCGAAAGCGCCCAGAGGCGCCAACGCCATCACTATCTTCATAATGTTAAAGAACACCTTGCTCAATTTATCTAAAGTGCCTAACAGCGATTTCCCGGTTTCACCCATTTTGCTCAAGCCGTAGCCAAACAGTATGGCGAAGAACAGTATCTGCAAAATATCACCACGGGTAAAGGCATCAAAAACGTTATGTGGTACTATGTGCAGTATAAATTCGCCCCAATCCATGTCATGCGCCGCCTTTTGGTATTGAGCTACCTTTGATGCATCCACGCTTTTGTTTACATCAATACCATGCCCCGGCTTAAGCACATTGGCCACCACCAAACCAATGAGCAAGGCAAACGTGGTAACAATCTCAAAATAAAGCAATGCCTTGCCCCCTACCCGGCCCACCTTTTTCATATCGCCCATGTTGGCTATGCCCAAAACAATGGTGAAGAATATGATAGGCGCTATCAGCATCGTGATCAGGTTTATAAATATCTTGCTGATCATCTGCGCAATAGGCGCAAAGCCTTTAAAATAATAACCCACTATCACCCCTAAAACAATGGCGATGATAACACGAAAGGTAAGATTATTGAGCAGGCTCTTCATGGTTAAGCAAGTATACGGTTTTTATTAGCCACCCTTAGCATAACAAAAAAAGGCCTGCTTGTAGGCAGGCCTCTTAGTTAATATATTAGTGGTTTAGTTACCGCCGTTCATGCCGCCACCCATGCCACCACCTTGGTCGCCGCTCTTAACGTCGTCGTTATTAACGCCCTTTTTCTTTTGCTGCGGGTTGCTGAAGCTCATTTTACCAAAGCTGTAGCTAAAGGTGATACCGAACGATTGGAACGGAATCCTTGTGCGCACGCTTTGCGTAAAGCCCGGGCTTGATATGCTTTGGTTGAATGATTTATCAACCGCGAAAGGCTGTATGGTGTTAAAGCCGATTGATGCCTTTTTATCCATAAACTGCTTTTTGATACCGAAAGCGTAGATACCGAACGCGGGGCTTGTACCCTGTATGGTACGGCGCGCCGAGTTATTGAACGCGAATGCCTCGAATATAAAGTTCTTTGGCAGGTTTAACGTTGCACTACCAAATACGGTAGTCATCAGCCTGGTTTTTAACGCGTCAGGATTTATAAAATCAACATACGCCGAGTAAACACTTGGGTTATAAGTAAACACGTTAATGTTAGCACGGATAGTCAAAGGCTTGATCGGGTTGATCGACCCAAAAAAGCTACCGCCTAAAGAGTTGTTCTCGGCAACGTTATTTTGTACAGTACGGTTAATCACAACGCCATTATCCTCCACCGGGCTGGCAATACCTTCAATCAGGTTGCTGGTATTTTTGTAGTAAACCGAAAAGTTTAACACCGATGTTTTAATAAACGCGTTGTAGTTCAACTCTACCGTTTGCGACACCTCCGGCGCCAGGTTAGGGTTACCTACGCTTTGGCTTTGCTGGTTGCTACGGTTGATGAACGGGTTCAAAACCTGTAAGCTCGGGCGCTGTATACGCTTGCTGTATGATAACTTCAGTGTGTTGGCACCGAATACTTTTTGCACGGTTAAGCTCGGTATAAAGGTATTGTAGCTTGCCTTGAACGGCTCCAGCGTTTGTGCGTTTGTTCCATCAGCATAAGGCGCTTCCGGGTCGCCTTCAATACGCGTATTCTCTAAACGTGAACCTACTAACACCGCATAGCTTTTAGGCAGGGTAATGGTCAACACACCATAACCGGCATATACGTTCTGCGTATAATCATACAGGTTTGAGTTTAGCCTGTCAAGCTCGGGATTATTGCCGTTTGGATCAACCGTAAAAATATCGTAATTACTGTTTATACGCCTTTGGATAGTTTTACCACCGGCTTCCAGTTTGAACACTTTATTAATCGGTAAAGTATAATCTACCTGGCCGGTGTACTCGTTGTTTTTACCATTGTTATTGGCTAACTGACTTTGGTATTGCGCAGAGAACAGGTTGGTATAATCTGTTTTGATGATGCTATGGCTCCACTGTCCCGACACAACGATCTCATGGCCTTGTTTCTTGAATTTGTGCGTATAATCAATATTCCAGTCAAAACCCCTGAATTTATTGTGCGATATGGTACGGCCGGTATAGCTGCGGTTTTGAGTCGAGTCAAGCAAATTCTCAAACAAGTAACTACCACCACCATCGGCGTTAAAACCACCATCGTTTAAAGCCAGGGTACTGTTGATGCTGTTAAAGCCGTTAAACTCATAGCCTGCGGTTAACGATCCGCGGATACCATGACGTTTTATTTCGTTATGTGAGTTGTTGGTATTGCGCTGGTTGATACCGTCAGCAGTAAGGCTCTGGTTAAAATCAGTATACGATGTTTGCGGCCAGCTGGCATTGCCGCCAATGTTAGCGCCAAAATTAAACCGGTTTTTATTGTAGTTAAAGTTTAGGTTACCGTTGTTTTGACGGGTACCCACGCCGCCGCTCACGCTACCGCTAAGGCCTGATGCATTTTTACTTTTAGTAACGATGTTGATGATACCGCCCGAACCTTCCGCATCATACTTGGCAGATGGCGAAGTGATCACCTCAACGTTCTTAATCTGGTCGGCAGGGATGGTTTTCAATACATCGCTCAAACTGGCCGAGGTAGCGCCGGATGGTTTGCCGTTAATTAAAACGCGTACATTTTGATCGCCGCGCACGGCAACGTTACCGTTCATATCAACTGATACCAGCGGCACTTTTTGCAATACGTCGGTAGCGTTACCACCTGCTGAGGTCAGATCCTTCTCAGCGTTATAAACAATTTTATCGATACGGTTTTCAACCAGTGATGCCTGGCCGGTAACCGTTACTTCCTTAAGCGCTTTTGAGCTTGGGGCAACTAAAATCTGCCCCATGTTGGCATCCGGTTTTGACAGGCTTGTAACAACCGGATCGATAAACTTGGTTGGGTAACCGATAAATGATACGCCTATTTTATAACTGCCGGCTTTAACGTTGTCTATTTTAAAATTCCCTTTCTCGTCGGTAAGTACGCCATTCATGGGCGCGGTACCGCCGCTGCGATAAATGCTTACGGTAGCATAGTCTAACGGCTTTTTGGTCAGCGAGTCGATCACCGTGCCTGATATACGGCCCACGATGCTCGAACCGCCGCCACCGCCAAGGCCCACTTGTGCCTTAACTGCAACCGCAGCGCATAAAAGGAATAGGATTAAGTAAATACGTTTCATGGTGTTTTTTGATCAATTTTGAATTTGAGGCGAAATTGTTCAAAATGTTACATGCTTTTTTAAACTAATTGTAATAAATACACCTTGTCATTAATTCGTTACAAGAACAATAAGTAAACGCATTTATCTAAGGGATGCATAGGCCGTTTATAGCTACGGACAGATCGGGAACACCAAGCTTTACAACTGACATGATGACACCGCCCGTTTTAAAAAATTGTTAAGGATAAATATTCAGTCAAACGTTTTGCTGACAATACAACAGTTTTAAAATGTCAAAAAGTACAATTAGCCAATTGGCACAATTGATGATGATAAAAGGGCGTTAACAACTTATTTAAGTTTAACCAAAATCTATTAAATCAAATTAAGCATAGTTATGTCATTAAACATTAAACCTATCGGAGACAGGGTAGTAGTGGAAGCTGCTCCGGCCGAAGAAAAAACTGCTTCCGGAATCATCATCCCTGATACTGCAAAAGAGAAACCACAACGCGGTACCGTAGTAGCTGTTGGCGAAGGTAAAAAAGACGAGCCCTTAACCGTAAAAACCGGTGACCAGGTACTATACGGTAAATATGCCGGTACCGAGATCAATTACGAAGGCAAGGAGTATTTAATTATGCGCGAATCTGATATATACGCGGTTCTTTAATCAATTAATGAATTATTGAAGGTTGATTTATTGATTTCTTCCTTCTGGTCAAAAAAAATAATTAATGTGTATTGAATTTAAAACTCATTAATTCAATAACTCACTAATTCAATCATTAAAAAAATGGCAAAACAAGTAAAATACAATGTTGAAGCACGCGACGCTTTAAAGCGCGGTGTTGATATTTTAGCCAATGCGGTTAAAGTAACATTAGGTCCTAAAGGCCGTAACGTAATTATCGACAAAAAATTCGGTTCTCCATCAATCACTAAAGACGGTGTTTCAGTAGCGAAAGAAATTGAACTGAAAGACGCTTTAGAGAACATGGGCGCCCAAATGGTTAAAGAAGTTGCCTCAAAAACTGCTGACATTGCAGGTGATGGTACTACTACCGCTACCGTTTTAGCCCAGGCTATTGTTACCGCAGGTGTTAAAAACGTAGCTGCAGGTGCAAACCCAATGGATTTGAAACGCGGTATTGACAAAGCGGTTGCTACCGTTGTTGAAAACCTGAAAGCGCAATCACAAACTGTTGGTGAGGATAATAACAAGATCAAACAAGTTGCCTCTATCTCTGCTAACAACGACGAGGTTATCGGTTCATTGATCGCTGAAGCTATGGCCAAAGTAGGTAAAGATGGTGTTATTACTGTTGAAGAAGCAAAAGGTACCGAAACAGAAGTTAAAACTGTAGAAGGTATGCAGTTTGACCGTGGTTACCTGTCACCATATTTTGTAACCAATGCCGATAAAATGGAAGTAGAACTGGATAACCCATACATCCTGATCTACGACAAAAAAATCTCTTCAATGAAAGAGTTGCTGCCAGTGCTTGAAAAACAAGTACAAACAGGCAAGCCGCTTTTAATTATATCTGAAGACCTTGACGGCGAAGCATTAGCTACTTTAGTAGTTAACAAGATTCGCGGTTCACTGAAAGTTGCCGCTGTTAAAGCTCCAGGCTTTGGTGATCGCCGTAAAGCGATGTTAGAGGATATCGCTATCCTAACCGGCGGTACAGTGATCTCAGAAGAAAGAGGCTTTAAATTAGAAAACGCTGATCTATCTTACCTGGGTACTGCTGAGAAAATTGTTGTTGATAAGGATAATACTACCATCATCAATGGTTCAGGTTCTGCTGAGGATATTAAAGCTCGTGTAAGCCAGATCAAATCTCAAATTGAAACTACTACATCTGATTACGACAAAGAAAAACTGCAAGAGCGTTTAGCTAAACTTTCAGGCGGTGTGGCTGTACTTTATGTAGGTGCTGCAACTGAGGTTGAAATGAAAGAGAAAAAAGACCGTGTTGACGACGCTTTACACGCAACCCGTGCCGCTGTTGAAGAAGGCATTGTTGCAGGTGGTGGCGTTGCTTTCATCCGCGCGGTTGAATCATTAGCTAATGTTAAAGGCGATAACGAAGACGAGAACACTGGTATCCAGATCATCCGTCGCGCTATCGAGGAGCCTCTTCGTCAGATTTGCGAGAACGCAGGTATCGAGGGTTCAATCGTAGTACAAAAAGTTAAAGAAGGTACTGCTGATTATGGTTATAATGCACGTACCAACACTTACGAAAACTTAATTGGCGCTGGTGTTATCGACCCAACTAAAGTAGGACGTGTAGCTTTAGAAAACGCTGCATCTATCGCATCAATGCTGTTAACCACCGAGTGTGTGTTGGCTGACGATCCGGAAGACGAAAAAGCAGGTGCCGGTATGCCACCAATGGGCGGCGGCGGCATGGGCGGCATGATGTAATAGCACATCATTCGTACCCTCCTCAGCTGAGGGGATCGCTATATAAAAACCCTGTATGCAATTGCATACAGGGTTTTATTTTTTACTGACCTTTTTACTGTATAATTAGGGGTACATATGTTAAGGTGATTGTCATCAAATATTAAATAACCGCCATCATTGTAATTATTGCGTTAGTTTATGCGTAGCTACTTAAAGCCAGGCCGTTGAGGCATAGCATTTGATATAAACAGCGCATGAAACAGTTAACCCGGAAACGGAAACATATACAAACCCGTATTTTTGAATGGGTAATTCTTAAGTCGCCGGAATTTCTGGTATCGCTTCTCTGATTTTTAGTAATTTCGGAGCGTCTTGATTTAACCCATGAAGCTCGAAAAACTTTACGATACTGCCTACACGTGGCTCCTTACCCACGGTCCCAATATAATTTTTGGTTTAATAGTACTCATAGTAGGCCTTTGGTTTATCCGGCTGCTTAAAACCCGCATCCGTAATAAAATGAGCACCAAAGAGGTGCATTCATCCCTACAGCCTTTTTTGCTCAGCCTGAGCATTACCGCGCTTAACGTGTTGCTGATTTTACTGGTAATGACGTTGATGGGTATTGATGCCGCCATATTTACTACGCTGGTAGGCGCTTTCGGCGTTGCTGCCGGCCTGGCGCTTTCCGGAACCTTGCAAAATTTTGCAGGAGGTGTGCTCATCTTGCTGTTAAAGCCGTTTGAACTGAATGATAACATTATAGCGCAAGGGCAGGACGGTAAGGTAACCTCGATACAGATATTTTATACTGTATTGCTCACCGCTGATAACAAAACCATTATTATACCCAATGGAAAGCTTTTTAACGAGGTAATTGTAAACGTTACCCGCGCCGGAAGCCGCAGGCTTGATTTTGAGGTGGAACTCACCTACGCGGCGAATACCGAGAAAGTAATCGCCGTTATAAACGAAGCGCTGCAAAACACGGATGGTGTAGTAAAAAACAAACCGTCAAAAGTAGGCCTGGTGCGTGTGGGTTTTGATCGCGCTACTTATATTATAAACGTTTGGGTATTGCCTGCCGAATTCCTGAACGTAAAAATAGCCTTGCAGGAAAAGCTGATTAACCGCTTAAATCAAGAAGGCATTAAATTCCCTGGAACGTAACAATAATCGTTTTTGATTATTTAGGATTTCCCTTTACGGTATTACTGAATAATTAAAGGGCGCTTTATATAATTCCATATAAGGCCTCGCCCTTTTCACCCATTTTATCAACCAGCTTTTCAATAGCCGGATCTTTTTCCAGCACAGGCGCATGATGCGGTTTTATACGCGCGTCAATAATCAGCGGACCGGTACAGCCCCAGTGCTTGTGCTCTGTAAAGCTGCCAATGCCATAAATATCGTGCGATGGATTGCTGCGGGTAAAAGTTACCCACACCAGGTTATTAATGGTTTGCGCGGTAAAAGCGGCATCGTCACAAAGTATAATTAACGGCAGGCCGTTCAATTCTTTGTTGCCCAACTCCTCTTCCAGTATCTCCAGCATCAGGGGCATATCGCTGGTGGTAATATTTTTTGGCACCTCAACGGCCAGCACACCCGGCATAGCCATCTTAAAGCCGGTAAAGGGCCTTGGCACACTAAACCACGTGGGCAGTTCATTCCAAAGTTCACGCTTTATACTTCCGGCTACGGTAATAGCTACTTTACTGCCGCTGTTTAGTCCGCTACCACTGTAATCAAGGGTATCAATTGTGGTTTTGGTATAGAAGTGCAGGTCGCGGGTTAGGTCAACACGTTGCAATATATGTTTCAGGAAACCGCCAATATCATGTATGTCCAGCTCGGGGTCATCCTCTTTAGCAGCAATAAACAGGTACTTAGCCAGGCTAAGTTGATTTTTGCCTAATATATGATTGGCAATAGTCAATATCTCCTGCGGATGACGCTCATTCAAATAAGGCGTATAACGCTCGCTGCCGATAGCGAACAGCAACGGATGCACACCCGCGGCATCAACAGCGTTAACAGCTACAAGGCCCGGGATTTCCTTGGGCAGAGCTGATCCCGCTATCTCATGGATCAAGGCGCCAAAGCTGGTATCTTCCTGCGGCGGGCGGCCTACTACCGTGAACGACCATATGGCATCCTTACGATGATATACGTTATGAACCTTCATCAGCGGAAAAGGATGCGTTAAGCTGTAATATCCCAGGTGATCGCCAAAGGGACCCTCTGGTTTATTATCATGCGGCATCACGGTACCGGTTATTACAAAATCAGCATCAGCCGAAATACAAAAACCCTCATCATCGTAAAAATAACGGAACCGGCGGTTACCCAAGGCACCGCCAAAGGTCATTTCCGACAAGCCTTCGGGTAAAGGCATTACCGCCGCCACCGGGTGCGATGGCGGGCCACCTACAAATATGCTTACCTTGAGTGGCTGCCCCTTGGCATTGGCCTTGGTTTGATGCACGCCTATACCACGGTGTAACTGGTAATGCAGGCCGATCTCGCTGTTCAACACATAATCGTTACCGGCAAGTTGTATGCGGTACATACCCAGGTTGGCATTCATGATGCCGGGCTTGTCCATATCCTCAGTGTACACTTGCGGCATCGTTACAAAAGGGCCTCCATCCATTGGCCAGTTCACTACCTGCGGCAGCTCACTTATCTGCGTATGGCCAAAGCTGATAGGCGCCGAACGCCGGCCTACCTTCATGGGTAATGCCGAGAGGGCGGTTAAACCTACATTGGCGTACTTAAAAGGATTCTTAATAGCCTTAACAGGATCATTCTTAATGTCGACCAAAGTCTTTACTTTCTCTAAGGTATCTCTGAAGATGAACTTCGACCTGTCCAACGTACCAAACAGGTTTGATACCGCCGGGAACTTACTGCCCTTAACATTCTCAAACAATATGGCCGGCCCTTGGTGTTCAAAAACACGCAGATGTATAGCTGCCATTTGCAGGTACGGATCAACCTCCTCCTTAATACGTATCAGGTGGCCATTGCGCTCAAGGTCGGCAACGCAGGCTTGTAAACTTGAATAACCCATCGCAGCTAAATTACGTACAAAATATCATTAAGGGATGCCCAATAGCTAAAGGCATTAAAAAGCGGCACATAGCGTAATATTTTGAAATAATGATGAGATTATTATTAAATACTTTTTATTATTGCGGTAAACGTGTTAAATTTTCAATAAAACCTACTATTGCATATAATTCCGGATATTACTGGTTATTATTGTTAACAATATCACTTTAAAAAACACATCTGCACTTTTTTTAAAACCAAATGCTCAAAATTGCATTCAACAATAATTAACATACTCCAATAACATAAAAACAACATGAAACCAACTTTACTGATACTTGCAGCGGGCATGGCAAGCCGCTATGGCAGCATGAAGCAAATTGACGGCTTTGGCCCCAACGGCGAAACGATTATTGATTACTCTATATATGATGCCATCAAAGCTGGTTTTGGTAAAATAAGCTTCATCATTCGCGAAGAGTTTGCCGAATCATTTAAAGCCATATTTGAGCCGAAACTGAATGGCCGCGTTGAAACTGATTATGTTTTTCAGAATTTTGATTTGACGCAATACGGTATTGATAAAGAAATTGAGCGCGCTAAGCCTTGGGGTACCGCCCACGCGGTGTTAGCTGCCCGCAACCAGGTTAACGAGCCTTTCTGCGTAATTAACGCCGACGATTTTTATGGTTATGATGCCTTTGAAAAAATGGCAAAGTTCCTGACCAGCGAAGTTAGCGATGATACTTACTCGCTGATTGGCTACCAGATCGACAAAACCCTTTCAGAACATGGTTCGGTATCACGTGGTGTTTGTAAGGTTGATGATAATGGCAACATGGTTGAGATCAACGAGCGTACCCAGGTCTACTTTAAAGAAGACGGCAGCGTGGTTTATGAAGAAGGCGGCGTTGAATATCCGTTATCAAATGATACCCGCGTATCAATGAACTTCTGGGGCTTTACACCGGCTGTATTTAAGCAAAGCGAGCCAATGTTCGTGGAGTTCGCCCACAAAAATGAAAACAACCCTAAAGCTGAATTCTTTATCCCGCTGGTGGCTGACGAACTGATAAAATCAGGTACGGCATCATTTAAAGTGATCCCAACCGCTAATAAATGGTTTGGTGTTACTTACAAAGAGGACAAGCCAATCGTACAGAAAAGCATTTCTGAGCTGGTTGAGAATGGCACTTACCCGGCTAACCTTTGGGAATAATTTATCCAGCATATGAATACAGAAAAGGCTCACCTAAACAGTGAGCCTTTTTATTTTAGTTAATCCGGAATAAAGCCGCCTCCCTTGAGGTCTTTGTAAATTTTACCACTGGCTATTTTAGCCATCCACTTTTTAAATTTTTTTGACAGCCTTTTATCCTTTTGTATCAGCAATGCTAATTGCTTCATTTTGTCGTTATTGTAACTACTTATGAATTTATACCTCGAATCAGCAGGATTGAATAAGATGATTTCATTGAGTAACTTTTCATCGATGTAACCCTGTTTGTACAGTTCATAATAGGATAACAATAAAGACAAGTACTGCTCACGCGGAAGGCCCATCATAGAGCAGGCAGCAATAACATTTTGCTGATAAGTATGATGCTGTTTTAAGAACGTTAAAACTGAATCCTGATATAAAGCAGGTTGCTTGTATATATCAGTAAAAGCATCAACAATAAATAAATCGCCAATAGCGGTCAGATCAACCACTTCATGTTCAATAAATTTTATGGTATCTTCAAAAGAAGCTCGCTTGGGAACTTGCTGTGCCAACGAATTGAAACAAATCCCACAAAAAAACAAAATCAGCTTTAATTTCATGATTGACCACTGACCATTAAGCCTGCCCTACCGGTCCGCCGAAATTCATCGGGAAACCGGGATTATCTTCAGGTATGCGGATGCGGCCGTTGGCAGCTTCAAATTTGGCAACGTTCTCTTCAATAGCGGTCAACAGGCGCTTGGCGTGCTCCGGCGTCAGTATAATACGTGATTTCACTTTAGCCTTAGGTACGCCCGGCATAATACGTATAAAATCAAGCATGAACTCTGATGTTGAATGTGTGATGATGGCCAGGTTAGAGTATATGCCTTCGGCCATTTCTTCAGATAGCTCTATGTTTAATTGGTTGTCGTTTTGTTCTTCCATACTACTAAATTACTAAGCCGGGTTAATACCGCCAAGTATAAAACAAAATAGCCTCGCCGGTTTATGGGCAAGGCAAGGCTATCAATTAATATTTAAAGCGATTACAGTTTGCTTTTAAAATCTTCGTACGCCAGCTTGATGCCTTCAGGCAACTCGATAGTATGTTTCCAGCCGTAGCCGTGCAGTTTACCTACATCCATCAACTTGCGTGGTGTACCGTCGGGCTTGGTGGTATCAAAGTCAATGTCACCCTCAAAGCCAACAATATCTTTCACCAGGTAAGCCAGGTCTTTGATAGCAATATCCTCGCCTGTACCTATGTTTACCAAACCCGGCTCGTTGTAATGCTCCATCAGGTAGTAACAAGCCTCGGCCAAATCATCAGCAAACAAAAACTCACGTTTTGGCGAGCCCGTACCCCAAATAGTAACGGTAGCCGCACCCGACTCCTTTGCCTCATGAAAACGGCGGATCAATGCCGGCAGTACGTGCGAATTTTGCGGGTGATAATTATCGTTATAACCGTAAAGGTTAGTAGGCATTACCGATATGTAATTGCAACCATACTGATCACGGTAGGCATCGCACATTTTGATACCGGCTATCTTGGCAATAGCGTACGGCTCGTTTGTAGGCTCCAGCGGACCAGTAAGCAGGTAATCTTCCTCCAACGGCTGCGGGGCCATTTTAGGATAAATACAGCTTGAACCTAAGAACATCAGCTTGGTAACGCCGTTTAAATGGGCGTTATGAATGATGTTATTTTGTATCTGCAGGTTATCATACAAAAACTCGGCACGGTAAGTATTATTGGCAACAATACCCCCCACTTTCGCGGCGGCTAAAAACACGTAGTCGGGCTTCTCGGCAGCGAAAAAATCAGTTACCTGTTTCTGGTCGCGCAGGTCAAGCTCGGCTGATGTGCGGGTTATAATATTGGTATAACCCTCCTTTTGCAGTTTACGGTAAATGGCCGAACCAACCATTCCACGGTGCCCTGCTATATAGATCTTGGAATTCTTATCCATTTAAATATACAGACTTTAATTAGATAGCTTATTCGTACTGATTTTTGATAGAATAACCTGAATCTTTAAGCAATTTTTCACGCTCAAACAGTTCAAGATCTGAAGCCATCATTTCTTTAACCAGTCCTTGCAGGTCATATTTAGGTTTCCAGCCTAATTTTTGGTTTGATTTGGTAGGATCACCTATCAGCAATTCCACTTCAGTGGGACGGAAATATTTAGGATCAACCGCTACCACCTCTTTGCCAACAGGCAGTTGATACAGTGGGTTGTTGCAGCTAACTACGTATGCTTTTTCTTCTGCACCTTCACCTTTAAATTCAATTTCGATACCAGTTTCAGCAAATGACATACGAACAAACTCACGCACGCGGGTAGTTACACCAGTCGCGATAACATAATCTTCCGGAGTTTCCTGCTGTAATATCAGGTACATCGCCTCAACATAATCTTTAGCGTGTCCCCAGTCGCGTTGCGCGTCAAGGTTACCCAGGTAAAGTTTATCCTGTAAGCCCATGGCAATCTTAGCGGTACCGCGAGTAATTTTACGGGTTACAAAGGTTTCGCCACGCAGCGGGCTTTCGTGGTTGAACAGGATTCCGTTGCAGGCATACATACCGTAAGCTTCGCGATAGTTAACCGTGATCCAGTAACCGTATAACTTAGCCACCGCGTAAGGCGAGCGTGGGTAGAAAGGTGTAGTTTCTGATTGCGGAACAGCCTGCACCAAACCATAAAGCTCAGAAGTTGATGCCTGGTAGATCTTGGTTTTTTCAGTTAAACCTAAAATACGTACCGCTTCCAGTATACGCAGTGTACCAATACCATCGGCATTAGCGGTATATTCAGGTGTATCAAAGCTCACTTTTACGTGGCTCATGGCACCCAGGTTATAAATTTCATCGGGCTGTACATCCTGTACAATGCGTATCAGGTTGGTTGAGTCGCTCAGGTCGCCGTAATGCAAAACCAGTTTCGGGTTAAGTTCGTGCGGATCCTGATAAAGGTGGTCAATCCTGTCGGTATTGAACAATGAACTACGGCGTTTAATACCGTGAACCTCGTAACCTTTGCTCAGCAACAGTTCGGTTAAGTATGCACCGTCCTGACCTGTTATACCTGTAATTAATGCTTTTTTGCCCATATTATGTTTAGTAGAGTGATAATTTATTTTGTATAGGATGTATCAGATTGATGTTAAATTTTATTTTTCACATCATTACGTAAAAAATTATGTGAAGATAACAATAAAAAAGCTTTTTATTGTCAAAATAATAAATAATTAATATTAATAGTACCCAAACTGTTTGCTGGCCATACCGGCAATCTCATTCCCGATGGCTAATGATGCTGTTGCTGCCGGTGATGGGGCGTTTAGCACATGTATCATGTTGCCTTGCTGCTCTATTTTAAAATCATCTATCATTTCACCATTACTACTAACCGCCATAGCGCGAACGCCCGCCCTGCCGGGTACAATGTCATCCATTTGCAGGCTCGGGATCAGTTTTTGCAGGCGATCTAAAAACATGCGTTTTGAGAAAGCACGCTGATATTCGTCGATACCGAACTTCCAGTGCTTGGCAAAAAACTTCCAGGTACCTTTAAAACCGAAAGCCGCAGCCGTATCGCGTAATGAAAAATCAGTTTTTCCGTAGCCTTCGCGTTTAAATACAAATACCGCGTTCGGGCCGCATTCCACCCCGCCCTGTATCATGCGGGTAAAGTGAACACCCAGGAACGGGAATTTAGGATCGGGCACCGGGTAGATCAGGTTACGCACCTTGCTCATCCCTTTTTCCGACAGGTCATAGTAATCGCCACGGAAACCGATGATGCGTGCATCTGTATTAATACCTGTTTTCTGGGCAATCCTGTCGGCCTGCAAACCGGCACAGGCGATTATATTCTTCGCTTTAAAAATTCCTCTCGGCGTGGCTACCGTAGTAACATCACCCTGGCGGTCAATACCGGTTACCTCGTAGCCGGTCAACACCCTGCTTTGCGGAAAGCGGGCTTCTATTATCTCTTTATATTTAGCGGCAACGCTTGCAAAATCAATAATACCGGTACACGGCACCCAAATACCTTCAATACCGCTGCAATATGGTTCGATCTCTTTTATACGGTCGATACCTATCTTCTCGATACCTTCAACCCCGTTAGCCAAACCGTTGTTGTAAACGCGGTTCATGTGTTGCAGTTCAGACGGATCAGTTGCCACGATCACCTTACCGCATATATCATGCGGGATGCGGTGCTCTTTAGCAAACTCAACCAATTCCCTGCGGCCCGATATACACAAGCGCGCCTTGTACGAATTGGGTTTGTAATATATACCTGAATGGATAACGCCTGAATTATGGCCGGTTTGATGCGCAGCCACGTGGTCTTCCTTTTCAAGCAGCAGTATTTTCAGATCAGGGTTACGTGAATTTATTTTAAATGCTGTGGCCAGGCCTACAATACCCCCGCCAATTAAAATCAGATCATACTCGTTACCCATATTCTTTTAAATACTGTTTATCAGGTTATATATATTATTTACTTAGTTAACACAATTGATGAAAATGGCTGCAGGGTCACTTTACCGGTATAGGTTTTGTTATTCGCATCCTTATATGTACCGTTAAGGTTTATCGTCTTTGGCGATCCGCTGGCATTGTATTCAAAACGGGCGGCATCATCACTAATGTCCTGCAGTTGTTTATTTGAATTGGCCAGAGATACTGCCGTACGCAGCAATCTGCTACGGTTTAATGACATTACCTGTTTCTTTTTACCTACCAAAATATTACTCAATATGGTATTGTTCACCGGATCGGCACCCGGTGTTGTACTTACCAGTAATTGCGTACCGTTGCCGTAGCAGGTATTGTTTTGGATATTTATACGGCTCGCTCCGTTTAAAAATATACCCGAACCAGTGCAATTGGCGATGGTATTATTCTGAATATCTATATCGTGCGATCTATCGTCCAGGTAAATGCCATGCGCGTTCTGGTTGGCATTGTACGATCCGTCATACGATCCGACAGAGTTTAATATAATATTTGATACTATTTTTTGGTTGGTATAATTATTAGGATTTTTGCCGCTATAAGTATAAATACCTCCACCATCACTCTTGGTAAGGTTAATATTTTTGATCAGGTTGTTTTGGATGGTAACATTAGCCGAACGGAAATCGATACCACTATATCCTACATTCTCGATGGTGTTATTTTGAATAATAGCGCTACCAGCCTTAGCATTATAACGCAAGCCAACAAAACTACCCGAGCTATTAGTACCCCGGCCAACTACCAGGCCGATATTTTTGATAGTATTATTTCTGAACCTGAAGCCCGAATGATCGTAAACCACTACTGCGTTGTTATTGATATCCGATATGGTGCAACCATCAATAATTACATTATTGCCGCGGCCTAATATCGAAATGCCATCCTGACCAACATCACTTATGGTTACGTTTTTTACAGCTAGCCCCTTAAGGTTTTTACCATTGATGCCAAACTGACGCTGCTCGGCAATAGCGATATCCTTAATCACGATGTTAGATTGGCCAACGATGTTGATACCTGCCGTATATATCGAGGCTTCGATATTTTTGCTACCGGGATCAGCTAATGAATAAAGCATGATCTGTTTAGTTGACGGATTGAAATACCATTCGCCATCGCGATCAAGCGTTTTAGGGTGATCCTGTATAAAGAACCCCCAATTATCATTCATCGCTGTAGGCGTACCTTTAAAAGTTAAGGTATTGCCTTGCTGACTAATAATCTTGTCGGTATCAATCTGCCACAGGTTTTTGCGTATTACTACATCGGCGCCCGTCCAGTTGCCATTTAAGGACTGTTTGCTGGTTAACTGGGTTTTGCCTGAATGTGAGCGGATAATTAAATAACCGCTGTTAGGGTATCTGCCCAAAGGCAGTGGCTGGTTATTCGCGAAAAGATTTATAGCGCTACCGTTATAAGCATTCAGGCTCGCTACCCAGATATTTCCTGATGAACGTTTCCAGCCGGTAACCGCAACAGAACCATCAATAACCGGTTTGCTGCCACTACCGTACGAGCTCACCGTTATAGGCGCCGCGCTGGTGCCTGATTGTTTAATGTTAAGCTGACCGCTAAATACATCACCTTTTTTAAATGACAATACATCGCCGGGCTTTAATATTAGTTGGTTGGCTTTATCAATACTTTTTATTGGAGCATTTGTAGATGTGCCTGCATTAGCATCGTTACCATCGGCAGATACGTAATAGGTTGACTGTGCAAAAGCGGGTGTGCTTGCAGCCAACAGGAACAGATATTTTATTGCAAAAATTTTATGCTTCATCACGATACGTTTTATAGTGAGACAAAGATTAACTACGTAAGTTTATTATAATCATCAAACAACTTTAAACTAACGTATAATATCTTCATCTGTTGCTACATCAGGATTATCGTTTTTTGAATACGTATTTATTTTGATAAGGCCCGAACGGAATATGCGTAAACACCGCTTTGTTAATCATGGCCGGGGCTATATCAGCACTGCAAATAAAATCGCCTGTTTCAGTTGTGAACTCGTCGGCACTTTCAAGCGTGGCGTAGCTGGCGAAGGCTTCGTCAAACGTGTTAAATGTGTTACCCGGCAATACCATATCTACAAATAACCTGAATTGTTCTTCGTCCGACAGGCCAAGCACATCGTAAAGGTTAGCCCGCGGGTATTCTTCCATCACGCCACCGAATGAGGCGTTATATATCTTTTTACCGTGCTTGTCAAAAAACTGGCGGCCGGCCTTAAAGTTCTCAATCATATCCTCAACCGTAGGGTTGCGGTAGGCCATGCCCTTACCATCATAACGCGGGTCGAAATGGTTAGGGTCATCATCTTTTTTACCCACCCAATCGCGTTCGCTTATTTTTTCAACACTGCGTTTGGCAAAGGTCATGTCAACACCCAGCATATATATCTCTTCAAAGCCCAGATAGGCCAATATTTGTAAGCCGCCGTTAACTACCGTTTTGTTGATACCGCATTCAGGTAAATTGAGCGAGTATTCCGGCTTATCCATATACAGCCAGTGTATTTTTTCCGACTCGGGCAGATAGCTCTTAAAGTCGACGTTTGAGGGGTGCAGATCAGGGAAGAAAGCATATTTAACAACCGGCAATATTTCCTCGTCTATCTCCTTGTATATCTCCTTCATCTTTAAATCGTCAGTAACCAGGTAAAAATCGGGCAGCCAGTTCAGGCGCTCGTACAACAGGTTAATGCGGTTAAAGCACATGGTATATTCGTCCTTAAGCAAATACAAAGGCGTTTTGTTGATACTTGGGCCTGCACCCACAACAAAAACACGCTGGCCTTTATACTTATCTTTCAGCGCTTTCCATTTTTCAATATTATGCTCGTCCTTTTTTTGGAAGGCACGCTTAAGCTTAACAATGCCATATTTAACCAAACGCTCCGAAAAAACTTTCAGGCCATCGGTTTGCATTATAGTTCTACCTTTTTTTATTAAGCTTTGCATATTAATTTTGATATTTTATTTGAAAAGCGGCACTTAACCCGCGCCGCTTTATCTTTATTAACAGTTTTTCTAAACTGTAAGTATACTTTAATTTTTAATGGCAACCTGCGGTTCATGTTCCGGAATGGCAGTACCGGCGGGCGCGTCGGTATTTTTACCGGCTACCGAACCGAACTTCCGCCTGAGCCCCATTACCGGCTTTTCAACCAGGTAGTAGCTTATGGTGGCTAAAAGGAATGCTCCGGGGATACCGAGTATATAATATAGCATATCCTTTTTACCATTAGAGATGTACGCAACCTCCAACCTGTAAAATATTAGGTGGAAAAGATAAAGCGAATAGCTCAACCGGCCGGTAAACACCAAAGGTTTGGTCGAAAAAAAACGGTTTAAAAACTCATATTTCTTGTCATACAGAATAGCCGGTATCATAATCATGAAACTAAGGCTCTGTATGGTGTACATAAAGGTCTGTTTAAAAAAGTGATCTTTTATAACGATGCTCAACAACATGGCAATAAAAGCGATCACGAATACAGGTACTGATGATACAAACTTTAAAAAGCGGTTATCCCTGTCAATATAAATCAATATACTGGCCAGGCAGCCCATCATAATCGCGTCTGACCGGCATTCGGTTGCGGCGTAGCAATATTCAAACGCAAAAGGGTTGACACCATAACGGTAAGTACCTATTAACCTGAAAACTAAGGCCGAAACAATAATGGTAACGGTGATACCAATAAGCGCTTTTTTGTTTTTTACCAGGAACGCGAATAAGAAAGGGAACAGCAGGTAAAAATGTTCCTCAATGGCCAATGACCATATAAAGCCAAAATATGACTTACTTGCCCCTGAATGAAAAGCCTCAAAATTGGCTATGTAATAATAATTTTGGTAATAAAATAAAGCCGGCCAGACCTTATCCATAGTGATACCTTTATTTAACGGTGGCACTATGCAGGTAACCAGTATCATCAACAGCAAAGGCGGGTATAGCCTTAGTAACCTTCGGATAAAGAAATTCTTAAAATCGATACGCTCGTGTTTGTCGTACTCGATAAGCAGCAGGTTAGTGATCAGCAAACCACTGATAAAGAAAAATACGTTCACGCCAAACCCGCCCGGAATGTTCAATCCGATGTGGCCCAGCAATACCACCATGATCGACAGGCCACGGAGGCCATCCAGCGCGGGGAGATAGTGACTTTTTGCCATATTTTTTATCAGCACTTAATTTTGATAACCACTTTTTTAATCTGCTCCGGCTCATTTAAACACAACTGCGGTGCATGCCCGTCCGACGGGTAAAACACCGCGAATATGCCGTTGCCGGTTAACACAGGGGTAAAGTTACCGCTGTCATTATTATAAAAACGCCTGTCTTTTTCCTCGTCATAGGGGATGTATGGGGTAAGGGTATCTACATGCGCCCAGCGTATAAGCTCGGTATTTACAATGCAGTATTGTACATCAATAACGTGGCGGTGGGTTTCGTAACCAAAATCGTTTTCGTACGATGTACCGTATTCCATTACAATAGCTTTAGCCGTTGGAGATACGGTATAAGTACCCGGCTCCACATCAGCGCCCAGGCCTTTAATAAATCTTAAACCCAGGTAAATATCCTCGTGGATGTTTTTGTAAAACTCCAGGTTGTCGAGTGAATCAACGATCATGTATTATTGTTGTATTAAACTGTTGTAAGCATAAACGTTCAGAAAGTTTTTGCCTGTACCGTTGCTGATATCGGCCTTGCCGCCGGCGGCCAAAACAAGTGCAAGGCCGGCAGCCACATCCCAAACAGCAATGTTGTTTTCGGCATAAGCCTCAACGCTGCCTTTGGCCACATAGGCCAGTGATGTTGCTGCCGAACCAAATAGCCGCACTTTTTTATAATCCTGAATATTTTTAACAAAATCCTGCAGAACCGCTGTATCAAACTTCAGATAAACAGGGAAGCCGGTAGCCAGAATGCTGTCCTTTTTCTCGGCTATAGCACTTACGCTGATGGCATCGCCATTAAGCCAGGCACCCTCGCCTACTATACCGGTAAATAGCCTGCCGTGCATAAAATCATACACCACGCCTAACACCGGCTCGCTGCCGTTCCATAACCCTATTGAGGTACAAAAAATATCAATACCTCTCGAAAAGTTAAGGCTGCCATCTAATGGGTCAACAATCCACTGGTACTGCGAGTCGCCTTTGGTACCATCCGCGTTCAGCACTTCACCCGCCTCTTCGCTCAGTATACCGAATGCCGACTCGGCATGCAGTGTATCCAATATCGCCTTTTCGGCCACCAGGTCAGCCTCCAGCTTAATGTCCTTACCTACGCTGCTGTTAATTTTAATATCAGCACTCAATAATTCTCTTAATGCGTTCCCGGCTTTAGTGGCTGCTTTTACAGCGGCATCGAGGCTTTGCTTAGCTAATTCTTTATCCATTTATACAGCGGTTGCTTATAATTACAGGCTTAAAAATTCTTCGTCCTTAGCCAGGTAATTCACAATGATGTGGTTGATGATCATGTGAATATCCTCGATCGGGCCGTAATCTTTATCCTGGTTTGGCGTATAAATTTTGTATTTGCTGTTCTCTTTTAGTTTACCGCCTTTAAAGCCGATAAATGATATAGAGTTACCACCTTGCTCGTTAGCAAAATCAACCGCGCGAACCAGGTTTTCTGAGTTACCGCTTGCTGAAATAACAACCAAGGTATCGCCTTCGCCAAATACGCCGCGCATCTGCTCAACAAAAATATCGTTAAAGTCGGTATCGTTACCAACAGCGGTCATCAATGGTGCGTTGTCAGTAAGGGCCAGTATTCGTGGGCGGAATTTTGAGAAATAACGCACGAAGAAACGGAAATCGGCCTGCATGTGTGATGCAGTAGCAGCGCTGCCGCCATTACCGGCAACATATACAGTTTTACCGTTTTTAAATGTATCGATAAAAACAGTTATTACCTGCTCAAGCTCAGCCGGATCGATCAGGTCAAGCAGATCAACGATCTTTTGTTTGTAGCTAACTAAGTGTTCGGTTACGGTGTTCTTTCTATCCATGATTGATTGTTTTTAAAAGTCTTTTTGTTTGTATACTTCGTCAATAATTCGCATTAATTTTTGAGCATCGTCAGACGTGCCGATGACCACCGGCTGATCTTTGGTAACCGCATCAAAAAAGTGGTCAACCTCGTAACGCCAGCTATTGTTATTGGTATACTTGGTGGTAACCTCGTCTTTCCAGGTAGCGGCAGGGGCGGTTGAGCGGTTACGGGCTATCGAAAGGGTTTCTTCGCCGTATGACATGGTTGACGTGATCAATCCATTCAATACCATATAACCTTTTTCAAGGAATATCTCCAGCGAGAACAGATGACGCCATTGGGTCATGGTGGAATGCAGTGATGCTACCTTACCAGTTTTGGTATCTTTTAAGATAACGAAGGCGTTATCCTCCACATCCATGTGCCAGTACAGGTTTGATACCTCGGCCTTAACTACGTCATAATCGCCAGAAAGGTACAGGAACAAATCGAGCATGTGTATACCCTGGTCCATCAGGATGCCGCCACCGGCCAGCTCTTTTTTAGCGCGCCATTGGTTAAAGTAGTCGGCAGTAACGCTTTTGCCGTAACGGCCGCGCAGCCATAACACCTTGCCATACTCGCCACTGTCTATCAGTTCCTTCATGCGGATAACGCTGTCATGATGGCGGTGGTTAAAACCGTACATCAGTTTTTTGCCGCTTTTTACTTCGGCTTCGCGTATCTCGGCCACATCAGCTTCGGTAAAAGCCGGAGGTTTTTCGCAAAAAACGTGCTTGCCCGCGTTCAGGGAGCGAATGGTCAGATCCTTGTTCAAAAAGTTTGGTGTACAAACAAATACAATGTCGATATCGGGATGTTTGATGATCCCGTCATGGTCAACATTGGGTAAGCCATTAATTTCGGGCTGGTTATTCGGTTCAGATACCGCGATAACTTTGCCGCATTTCAGTTCGTCAATAGCCTGGTGCCTGGTTTTACCCATTACACCGTAACCAATAATACCAACTTTTAAGTTCATACTTGTTTAATAATTTATATTTTCCTTGTGTGTGTGTGTTATTCTTTTACCCGCAAAAATTTGCTCGGGTGCCCGCCTATTATTGAGTTGGCTTCAACGTCCTTTACCACCAGGCTGCCGGCGCCGATAATTACATTGTCGCCAATTTTAACATCCCCTATAATAAGGCAACCGGGAGCTATTAATACGTTATTACCAATAACCGGGTACCTGTCACCATTTGAGCCGATAGTTACACTATGCCCTATATATACATTATTACCAATGATGGCTTTACGGTTAACAACCACGCAATAGCAGTGATTAAGCCTCAATCCTTCCCCTATCGGCGTGTCAACCGGCAGGTCAACACAGTACCTGTTGGTCATTAACCTATAGTATAAGCTTAACGGCAATAATAAAAGCGACGCCAAAGTGCTTTTGTGAAAATGGTTAAGTATGCGGTACAGAATAACAATACGATAATTCTTTTTTGTTAAAAAGAGTACCGGCAAAGGTTTCCTGTCCTTTCCACGCAACTGCTTTATATCAGCTTTTAACTTGCCCGATAAGCCGCTCATGCCGTTACGCTAAGGCGTCAATTAAATTTTGAGCCGCGTCTATCTCCATCTGCAACTTGCCTTCGGTAGCGTACGAGCCCAGGTGCGGCGTAAGTATAATGTTATCTAACTCGCAAAGCGGCCCGTCATACGGCTCTTTGTTATAAACATCAACCGCTGCTGAAGATAGTTTGCCTGATTTAAGCGCGTTATACAAAGCTTCCTCATCAACAACACCACCACGGGCTATGTTAACCAGGAATGCGCCATCCTTAATTTTTTCAAATTCCTTAGCGCCTATCACCGCTGATTTATCGGCATTGCCAGGTACGTGTACCGTAATAATATCGGCTTGCGAAATCACGGTTTCAAAATCGGCTATTTCAACACCGGCTTGCTCAGCCCATGCAGTATCCGGGTAAAGATCAAAGCCGATAACCGGGTTACCAATACCCCTGAACAAACCTGCTACCATACGGCCTATACGACCTAAACCAATAACACCAATCTTTTTGTTGATGATAAGGTTACCGGTCTGCTTTTTCCAAACCTTATTTTTCATGGCGGCATCAGCCTGCGGTATTTTGCGCAGCATGGCAAACGTCATGGCCAGGGTAAGTTCGGCAACGCCACGTGTAGGACCATCAGGTGTGTTTAGCACTTTGATGCCTTTTTTGGCAGCGTGGTCAAGGTCAACGCTGTCCATACCTACACCTACACGGCTAATCACTTTCAGGTCAGGCAGGGCATCCATTACCGCGGCGGTAAGCGGTTCAACACCGGCTACTATGCCTACGCAATCCTTGGCCAGCTCAATAGCCTCGGCCTCGGTAAGTTTACGCTTGTAAGGGTTATTTATAACGGTATAACCTGCATTTTCAAGCAATTCAATGGGCTGTAAGCCACATTCGCCAAAAGATGAAGGTGAAAGCAATACTTTATTCATAATATTCGGGTGTTACTTCAGCGTTAGCTGATTTTGCTGATAGGTATAATTCTGCAAGTTTAAAATCTTCTTCGGTGCTTACTTTTATTGAGCGTACCGGGTCAAACGGATATAAGCCATAATTGCCTACAAACACCGCGTAGCCATGCTGTTCATAATGCTCAATAAACTTTTTGGCGTTCCATATACAAACCGTCCAGGCACAAAGCTGTACCGGCTTCAGGTTTTGTGTCATAGGCAGTAATGCCTGATCGTTAAAATTGATGGGCTTACCGTCTAAAAACGACTGTAATTTTTCCTCGCGTACCGAGATCAGGCAATCCAGTTGGTTATCCTCGTAGTACTTAATGGCGCTGTCGATATCCTCCGGCAATACCAGTGGCGATACCGGGTTAACCATTACCAGGTTTTCGGTATCAATATTCAATAAAAAATCGTAGTTAAACTGATCCTGAACGATATGATCCTCGGCCAGTTCATCCTTACGTTTGTAAAACTGCACGCCATAATCATCGCACAATTTTTTCATAATGTCAGCTTCGGAATTGATATAGGTTTCGCTGATGTATTTGGAGCCCTTGCAGGCTTCAATAGCATAACCCACCATTGGCTTACCGTTAATTAAACGGAGATTTTTCTTTGGGACCCGTTTGCTTCCTAATCGTACAGGAATCTCAGCTACGTATTTCATTAATAATTTATTTGAACTATGATGTTGCCAGCTTATGCCGGTTGTTCTTTAGTAAACAATGAGTTATAATCCTTTTTCTCGAAAATATCGAGCATCCCCCCTATCGTCGCATCATACACCTTGCGGCGATCTTTTTCAAAAGCCTCCCGTGCCAGTTCATACGCCAGCTCTTCACCCTTATAATCGGGTATTTTCCAGCCTTTACCTTTAGGTATATAATCTTTTATAAAATGATTCTCTTCCTTATCTGTAGCTGCAACAAACTGGCCAGGTACGCCCTGGCCTTTATAGCTGTGATCCTTGCCTATAAGTATTACCTCACTAAAGCCCATATGGTAAGCCAACTGCAGGCACAAAAAGGTTACGCTATGCCCTCCCCAGCCCGATTCATTCAGATTGGTTGAAAAGCGCGCGTTATAATCAAGGTTAATAAAAGTAAGATCGGGTACGTTCTTAAACCAGTTGCGGGTACGCCAGTTATAAAACTTAGGGCCTTTACGCTCCCTAAACTCATCTGTAAACTGTTTCAACATGGTTTCAATATCGGTAACCACCAAATATGTAGGCTCAAAACCGGACAAATATATGCGGTTCATGCCAAAGGTAAATTCCCCATCCAGCCTGCTCAGGTCTGTCACCTTAAGGCTCGGCCCGTTAGCTACAATAAAACAACGTTTGCCTTTATGCAGATCACGGTATTTATCCAGATTAAGCTTGCTTTGTTTGGCGGGGGCAGTGTTGAGTTTCCAGGCTAAGGAATGTGGAATATATTTTAAACGGTTCATGATTACCTTTTTTATCCGTTGCAGGGATAAGTCAGATAATTTTACTGTTTTAATATACTTCCATCTACTCATAGGTTAGCGATGCGGTTACGTTTTTAAAAGATAAATGTCGGCTTTAAAGCACAACACCGCGTCTTATAAACAAATGCCCATTTTTTCCGCTGTGGATATTTGCATTAAAACGCGTATAAAAATACTATTTTTTTAATTATCAGCGCAATAAAATAAAATTTTATTAACACAACAATTAATTAACACGTTTCTGAAGTATAACCCAATGCAGGTTAAATAAAAGTTAACGCGCTTATTTAAATATCTTCAGGCCAGGATAATCGGCCGGACCCTTGCCATTGCGAAGCACCTCTTTAAAGGCTTTTGTAAACTGCTCCTTACCTGAAAGGTTAAGGTGATCGGCATTGCTGTACAGGGTCATATTGTCTGCCATAGTTCTATACGCCGAAAAGTCATAATAGGTTGTACCGGTTTGCTTACAAAGATCAGCTATTACCCTTTCTGTTTCTTCAATGTCTTTTGGCGGATAGTTGTCAGTATAAGCATTGTAAAAAGGCGGCGTGTAAAAAATACATCTCACCTTTCTGGCTTTCAGTTCTAGCGCTATCTCTTTAAGGTAATTTAAATATTGTTCACGTATCTGCGGGTTATACTGCAAGGCGAGCTTTTTATCTTTACTATGATCAAATGCATCCACTTTGGCCGATTGCAGCATTTTGGCTGTATCAACCAAAATATCGCCAACTTGTTTTGAAGATTTCTTCTCTTCTTTATCTTTTACCGCTTTAACCAATTTGCGAAAACCATAATCGGCTTGTATAAAAGCGAATAGCTTGCCGAACACCATATTATTATAATCATTCGCTGATATCAGTTTATATGATGGAATGGCCGCGTACAAACCTTTACGCGCATCGTTAAGGTTACCGCTTGAAAGGGCTTCATTATCGAAATAGAGCGACGAGTATGAAATACAAATAAGAACTTCCTGCAAATGCGGCAGCTCTGGCGAAAGGTAGTCAAGGCTATATTTAATGGATGCGATATCCTGACCACCCATTGATAAATTTTTACCTGGTTTATCCCATATATTATAATCGAGCGAACCGCCGTGTGAGCGGCCAAAGGCAAGCGACTCAATTTTATCGCGCCGCGTGTACACGGCGTTGATCATGTTTTTTTGAACGGTTACACTTTCTGCCGGAATAACAAAGCTCAACAACTCACATATAACTACAACGGTTACCAGATAAATTACGGCCCTGCTTAATATCTTCTTCTCCATTGTTAAAACTGAAAGTAAACAAACTCGTTAACACCAAATTTTCCGAACCATAATACCAGGAAGGTAACGCCAATATAAAAGGCCCAGCGCGGCACTGCCGAGAGGTTTAAAACCGCATTGATAATACCACTTTTGCGCACAGCGAATGATACGGTTACCAGCATCAGTATAAAAAAGATGGCCAGCACAAAATCATAGAATTTTAAGCCGATTAAACTCTCGGCGCCGCCCGGCACAAACAGGCTACGGACATCAGGCATTACATTGCGGAATTCCAGTATCTTGCCGAACACCGCAAAGCTGTCTGAAATATTATTGGCCCGGAAAAACACCCAGCCGATGATCACGATAATATAGGTTATGCCCCAGCGGATGATGTTTTTGAAATTAACGCCCGGTTGAATATCGCGAATGCTTCGGCCGTACACGTAACGCTCTATCACCAGCATTATGCCGTGTATGGCGCCCCATACTAAAAAGGTATAGTTTGCGCCGTGCCATAATCCGCTTATCACGAATACAAAAACGGTGTTAAATATCCACCTGCCTTGCGATACTTTGTTACCGCCCAGCGGGATGTACAAATAATCGCGGAACCAGGTTGATAGCGAGATGTGCCATCTGCGCCAGAACTCCGTAACTGTTTTTGAGAAATACGGTGAGCGGAAGTTGAGCATCAAATCAATACCAAACAGTTTTGAAACGCCGAGCGCGATATCAGAGTAGCCCGAGAAGTCGCAATAGATTTGGTAGGTGAAAAATATGGTAGCGATGATCAATGATAGCGACGAAGCCTGGTCGACATGGTTGTATACATGATTAACAGAGATTGCCAGCCTGTCGGCAATTACCATCTTTTTAAATAATCCCCAAAAAATGAGTACAAAGCCTTTTCTGAAATTTTCGTACTTATAATTGTCGAGATGGCGCAGCTGCGGCAGCAAGTCCCGCGTACGGGCTATAGGGCCGGCAACTAATTGCGGAAAAAAGGATACAAAAAGCAGGAACCTGAACAGGTTTTTCTCGGTTTGTACCTCGCCGCGGTAAACGTCGATCACGTAACTGATGGAGTGAAATGTATAGAATGATATACCCACCGGCAGCAATATATCCAGAAAATCAAAATGAGCCGGATGATTAAAGTAGGCCGATATATCCTGAGCTGCCTGAACAACAAAGTTAAAATACTTGAATATAAATAATATCAAAAAGTTGATGACTATACTCAGCGCTAAAAACAGTTTTTTACGCCGTTTATCAGGCGCCTTTTCAATCATTAATCCCGCTAAAAAACAGGATGCCGAGGTAAAGAATATGAGGCCGAGGTAGCTGAAGCTCCAGCAAGCGTAAAAAAAGTAACTTGCGGCGAGTAGGAAATACAACCGGCCTTTTTGGTTAAGTAACCGGTATACAATTAATACGATAAATAAAAAAACAACGAATTGGATGGAGTTGAAAAGCATCAGCTATTTTTATTACAACTTAATTGTTTATATCGATATATAACACCGTACTAACGGCAAGACCAATTGATTTTAAACATCGGTAGTTTAATGATCTTGCGATATCCCCTACACCAAATCACTCAGGCAGATATATAATATTCGACTTTACGAAAGTAAACATTAAATAATACTTTTTTAATAATACAATCAAAAAAATAAAATTTTAATAATAAATTAATCAATTACATGCTTTTTCAACAAAACAATGCAATTTAATGGGCAAGCTGATTATATGTTATCATATATCCGTTTGGCATCCCAGGTAATGTTTTCTTTAACGACTTTAGCCGGTATGCCGGCTATAAGTACATTGGCAGGGTATTGCTTGCCCGGCACTAATGAGCGTGTACCAATTACAGACTCGCTGCTTACACTGGCTCCTTTTAAAATAGAAACATCCCGGCCTATCCAAACCCGGTCAGCTATGCTGATATCACTGGCGTAATTAATACGCTTGCCGGTTGTTTTATCTAATATGGAGTGAGAGTCGCCATTGCGTATATCTAAACCGGCCGCAAAAAGGCAACCATCGCCAATGGTTATGCTACCTGATGGCTCTGTAACCGCTATTGCTGCCCCACGCATATCAGTACCGGCACCTATAGCTATCAGGCTATTATCGTCTTCAAACCAAAGCTTACTGTTTTGGATGATACAGTTTTCGCCGATAAGTAATTTATGCCCACTGCCTTTAACATGAATAGTTACATTGAGCAGCTTAGCATTTTTACCCAATGTGATGGTATTGTTATTACCGCTAAATCTAACCTTTACCGTTTTAAACAATACGCTGCTATAGTCTATCTTGTTGCCTTTTCCCTTGTCGGTAATTTTGAGCATGAATAACTCCGACGAGCGATTTGCTACATTGAGTACTTTACTATGCAGTGATGGGCTAAGCTTTTTAAGCGATTGAGATAACCCCCTTAAATAACGTAGCGGACTGCTCATACCAGCTTAAATCTCCTAAGAAATTTACGCGAATGCGCCATCAAACTGAAGGTGAAGAAAGTAACGAATTGCAATGGATTATCAGCAACTATCCTGGAATAATAAAAACGGTATTTAATGTAGGTTGATGATCTGAAATCCCAAAAGAATGGTTTAACATCTTTAAATGTATATTTCTGCTTAATATCTACACCATGCGTTTTGTCAGGCATTTCAAACACCAGCGGTTTAAAGGATAAGATAAGCTTATAGCCTGCCTTGCGCGCCCTCAAAGGCAGTTCGGTATCGCCGCGGTGTTTGAAATGCTCCGCATCAAACAGGCCTATTTTATGAAAAACTTCAACGGGTATCAAAATACCACGGCCAATCAGGTCAAATGGATAAATAGGTAACTCGCGGTCAATTTCATCCAGCTTTTTACCTTTATAAACAAATTTATTAAAAGCAAACCAGCTATTGGTATACTTGCCCGCGTAAGTGATGGATTGCTTATCGCGGTAATCAACGGCAGCACAACCTACCAAAGCTTTAGGATTTTGCTCACCAACTTTGATCAGCGTTTCCAGCCAGTCGTCAGCTATTATCACATCGTCGTTTTGCAGGATTATATGGTCAATTTCGGGATGATTATCCAAAACGTATTTGATGCCAAGGTTAACAGAACCTGTCCACCAAAGGTTGCCGTCGCCTTTAAGTTCAGTAACCATAGGATGCGCGGCAAGCAGTTCAGAGGTATTATCAGTTGACCCATCATTAACCACTATAAAAAGCTCGGGCTTTACAGTTTGATTTTCGATGTAACTCACCAGATTCATTAATATCTGGCTCCTGTTAAACGTTGGAACTATTAATGCTACTTTCATACAAACTTATATACTTAACTGGCTTTATTTATGAATAAGAAATTTTTACCGGCGCTATCTTAAATCCCTTTTTTACGGTGGCGCCTATCTTATAGTCGGTAATTACATATAAGAATGCTAAACTCATGAAAAAGGGAATAGTATAATATGTTTCGGAAAAACTGATCAGCAAAAAGATGAAATAAAGCGGCACAACGGATCGTCGCTGGTAAAACTTGCTTAAACGCCGCAGCGAGTAAATTATCATCCACGAAAAGGCAACCATATATACGATACCCATACCGGCCAGCGTACTGGTTAACCCGTTATTGGTTGTGGCATCGCCGGATGTTGCCTGACCGTAAGCACTTTCGGCATTACGACCCTGTCCAAAAAACGGACTATCAAAGAAGAACTCTAAATCCCTCGCGGCTGATCCGAAACGAGATTTGTCAGAATCCTTCGCACTTTGATCTTTAATTTTACTATTAAGGAAGGATAAGTTGAAGAAGGCATACATCGAAATAGCCGCTAACAACGGTATAATCACTACCTTATATTTATTAAACTCAGCTTTTAACAGTACAAAGAGCGATAACATTAATGCCAGGTAACCCGTAGTACTATAGGTAGTAGCCATGGCTATGATGAACACAAGCCCTTTTTTGTTTTTTATTGTACCCTCAGAGATGTACAGGAAAAACAGCGACATGATTAGGAACCCTACAAAAGCACCCGGCTCCCAGAAAGGGCCGCAATTACGTATCATCTGTAACGATTCGTTAGATTGATACAAATACCGGTAGCCGTGAAAGTTATATATAATGATATGGAAAGTTTGATCAGAATTTTCGAGTGTGGAACTGAACGGAAAGAAAGCGAATGGCGCCGATAACTTACCGAATATGGCCTCTGAATTAGGCACGAGAACCATAGCCAGGTAGAAAAATATACTGATGTACGAGAAAAAATACAATTGCTTGACGTACAATTTCAAAAAATCCATTTTGGTTGTACGGATAACCATGTAACCCCAAAAAAAGCGCAGCATCAAACCAAAATACGTAGACCAGAAATATTGACCACCCGACGCACCCTGAAATATTTGTACCAGTAACACGACTGTCATAAACAATAAGAATCGTTTATCAACTTTTCGATCAGTATACAACAAAAAGCTTGTTAAGCTACACATTAAGCCGATAGCGATAAACCCCATCTGCCCTTGAAAAAAGGGAATACCTGAGGTTGCTATTAGCAGGAAAACTGATATAAAAGCTAAATTCTTTTTTAGCGTCATGTTACACTTTATGTTGAGATGTACGCGCCGGACGCGTTACACCAACCAATACTTTTATAAACCTTTTAAGTGAATCTACAGACAATAAATCCGGGCTTAGCAGTTTTGACGAGTATGACAAAGCTTTTAACCGTTTGTTTGCCGTTATCAGATCACACGCATAAAAGTAGTAAGTTCTACGCAGAAAAATCTTATTGAATGCCGACATATCTACTTTAGCTTTCCATTTCTGTACTACCTGCCCTAAACCTTTTAAACGTTTGTCTATGGATTTTGATGTACGTTCGCCAAAGTGCTCCCTAAATTTGATTAGTGATTTATCTATATGCGCAAACTTATATTGATGTGCAATGCGAAACCACATATCCCAATCCTGAAAAGATACCAGGTTTTCATCAAACAGCCCGCTCTCTTCTATCGCCTTTTTGGTAACCGTAACACTGGTGGTGGTAATAGGGCAAAAATCGCCTTTACGCATTGCGTTCAACACATCAGTCGGCAGATCGCGCTTTGCCTCGCTTAACGCTGGGCTTTCATCGCTGAACATGATACAGTTGGAATAAACCAACCCGATTTCAGGCGCTGAATTATGTGTTTTGTAATGTTCTTCAAGTTTGTTTGGAAGCCACAGATCATCATCATCCAGAAAAGCGATCAGTGAGCCGTCCGAGTTTTTTATACCTGTGTTTCGTGCCGCGTTACCGCCTTTTGATTGCTCATGATGAATAACCCTAACTTTTTCAAACTGTGCGCAAACTCTATCAACTTCTTCCTGGTCAGGTTGGTGGTCATTAATCACCACAACCTCGTAGTCGGTATAAGTTTGTTCAGCAACACTTTGCAGCGCTTCCTTTAAAAATGCCGGACGATTGTATGTGGGTATGATAACCGAAAACTTCATAACTAAAATCTGCTGGCCTTTTTGCCGGTTAACACTCTGTAACGCTCAGCTGAACGAACGGCCTTGAGGTAATATCGAACAAAGAAAACGTCAAGTTTTTGCCTTAAAGAAAGGTTTTTCCCTTTCTTCATAATATACCTGATATCCCCCCCGGTTGGCCTTACTTCTTTTATGAAACTGATGATGTGCCCCAGTTTATCGATCTTTTTATTCTGCTGAAAACCCGCTTGTCCGCCACCAACACGGCGGGCTTTGTCGGCAATCTCTTTCAGATCATGCCTGGCCGGATGTTTAATAACTAACTCCGGAACGTAATCAATTCCGAACCCTCCTTTTAACGCACGAACGCCCCACTCATAATCACCTCCCGACATCAGCGTATCATTAAAGTCGCCTACCGCATCAAAAACCTTACGCCTAGTAAACATATTGGCTGTGATGCTGGTTCCTTCTACGTTTACATATCGCTCCTGGTTGAAAGCGAAGACACTTTCATATAGCTCTGCTTTAGTAAGCTTTGCTGATTGGTAAAACAACTCTACACTGCCGCCAATACGATAGCATTGCGGATGATTATCAAAATGATTAACGGCCGTGCTGATCCAGTCATCATACGGAATACAATCCGAATCGGTAAACGCCAATATATCCCCTTTTGCAATTTTAAGCGCGGCGTTACGCGCCGCATACGAACCGGGTTTTGCCTCAGTGATTACCTGACAGTTAGCAGGTAAATTATAACCCTCAGGCACTATATCAACAGGATTGTTATTAGCGACAATAATCTCAAACCTGTCAGCCGGATAAGTTTGCCGTTCCAACGCTCGCAAACACAACGCCAACCTATCCCAATCGTTAAAAGTGGGGATAATGACGGTGACGAATGGAGTATAAGTTCGCATTTGACTATTGGGTTATGGTGGTGTATAGGTCTACATGCAGCTTGACTGAATGAGACAATGAAAATTGCTCTTTAGCTGCTTCTGAAACTTTGCCGCATTCTTCAATAGATAGTGCTTTCTCTAAAGCAGTGATCACAGATAATTCATCCGCTCCATTAAATTTCGGAAAGCCAAACTTATCTAAAACTTCAGTAATATTTCCATTTTCAGGCCCTACTACATATTTATTAAACGCCAGAGATAAATAAACTACTCCAGATGTCAAATTTTCCAGTCTCGGTATTAGAACGACATCAGCAGCATTGAAAAAAAATTGGACTTCATTGTGTGGAACGAATTTAAAACCAAGCCACTGATTTGAAAACACACTTTTAAAATAATGCTTTAATCTAATTACCGTCTTTTTTAACGGAAGTTTTTTAAAAGAATACCGTTCAAAAAAACCAGGTATTAATAAATATTTGTTAGTGATATTTAATTTGGAGAAAGCCTTAAAAATAAGTTTTTTTTCATCCTTTGTTCTAATCATTCCAAAGCATAATATAACCTTAGCTTTTTCAGGTATACCAAGCTTACTTCTAGCCTCACTCCGACTTACCAAATTTGGATAACTTGTGTAAACATGGTGTGGAATAACCTCATTTATAGTTCTATTATCAGCAAACCGTTCAAAACTGTATCGTCCCAAATGAATAACCGCATCAGCCGTTGCATATGAAAAATCATAAAGTGACTTAAAGCTTAAGGCATCTTCCTTATTTGGCAATTCATTATGCCTTGTAATCACTATTTTACTTCCACGCCCTTTCCAAGTTTCAAACCGAACTTTAAAATGATTTAACTGTTCGTCAGAGGGGGCTAACCATTTAAATAACTCTTCGGGCCATTGTATATGAACAACATCAAATATTTCATCGGATTCCCAAAAATCAGTAACTGAATTTTTAATTTCCATTACTTTTGACAACTCTTTTACAAGTTCTGTTATATATGGATTATTAGCATTTGATGTCAACAAAACTTTCATATCAACCCTCAACACATTTTTTTAAAACTTCTAAATATGAATTTTCAGTTTCGCGATCAGGCTCAATGTAATTACCTTCAGCCCATTCATTCCAAGATTTAAGAAATGCTATACGCTCCTGCTCTGGTTTATTTTGGATTGATTTGATTACGCTTTTAACATGTATCTCAAAAAGCTCAGCCGTTGAGTCCATTAGTACTACTCCCCTTTTTTTACTTCTGGGCGTATTATCCCAACGTGGCACTATGTTAGGTAAATAGCCTTCAGGTAATCCATCCGCTTCTTGCTGAGCAATAAAGTCTTTATACGATATGCGGCGCGGTAGAAAAAATGAATTATAAAGTGGAAACTTTCGGCGAGCCTTCATTTGAATATTTCCAAATTTTTTCTTTTCTACTTGCGTTACCACAGGGCTAATTGCATTTGACACAAGAGCGTCCATGCTTACCTCAGACGGTTTCTTACCATTGAGTACACCAACAAAATATACGCCAGGGAGTCCGTTTTGCTTGGCAAGTCGCTGCCATGTTGAAACGAAAAGATGTATATCGAAATCTTTATCTCCTGGACGATATATGAGAAATAAAGGTTTTCCGTCTACCGTTAAATATCTTTTATCCAAAAAAGCTGGTAAAATTGTGTTAAAATGATCCTCAAAGTCCCTCACATCAGGATATTCTTGTTTTATAAGCACAGTACCCGGTGAACCATGCCATATTCCTGACCAAGTCTCGTTACCCCACCCAAGACAGAATGGAAAATCAGGTGTACCTGATTTAACTACCTCATCAAAAACACGATCAAGAATACGACGTCCACGGCCAAACCAATAATGCCAGTAACAAAATGCTTCCACACCATGCTCTTTAGCCAACTTAGCTTGTGCTTCTCTTATTTCAGGCAATCTTAAGTCATAAAAACTCAGATCTCCGGGAATGACCGGTTGTTGATGCCCTTTATAAAGAGGCTTAGCTGCCGCTACATTCGTCCATTCTGTAAAACCTTTCCCCCAAAATTTGTCGTTCTCAGGTATAGGATAAAACTGTGGCAAATAGAATGCAATTACTCTGGCTTTTTTATTCATAGTCAGTCTTTACAAGATATATTTTAACTTTTAACGGCTTGATTTAATAACGTTTGTATGCTTTTTTTATAAGAATATTCGATATTTCCAAACTGATGTTTTAGCAACATTTCTACCTGCTTCTTTTTATCGTTTTCAAGAGAATGAGCACTTTCTGTAATTTTGTTGAGAAGCTCTTTTTCATCACTGAACTTATCATTAAGTCCTCCATAATCAATAAAATATTTATCCTCGTACCTAAAACAAGCTTTGTGTTTTAACAACGATGTAAAATATACAGTAGTAGAATGGCAAATACAGAAGTCAGAATCATCTATGAGTTTTAGTAATAATGATGAATCTTGATAAATCTTATTAAGATTAGTGCATTTATCAAACTCATAATGCTCCATTTTATTAGTAGGGTGCATTAATACATCAAACCGATATCCCGTTTCGGATGCAACTATTTGCGAAATGCGAAGCATATCAGCATTTGACTGCCTTAGTGTACTTCGAGAGAACAACACAACGAATTTATTTGATGGCAATCTGGTTTGGTCCATTGTAGTATAGTAATCATCTATTTGATAGTCTTTTACAGAACTGCCTGATAATAATACTTTCTTAACCGTTTGACCATCCACATTAAAAACGTTTACAATACTTTCTCCCCAGCCCAATAAGTAATCAGCAGGTGAATTCAAATAATTAATAGCTGATTGAGAGTATTGATCATCTTTGTGCCTGATATATATACCATGCTGTAATGTCCCTGTCACTATACCCTGTATTTTTGCAGATTGGACAAAGATATTACCGTACTGCTTCATATCTGAGAAAGCAATCAATAAATCTACATTATCTAAGAGTTTGTTTAGTTTAATATTCTCAATCACATCATAATAAAAAAGACATTTGGCAAGCAGATTTATATTCTTTGATAATGACTGTGACTTGAAGGACTTTTTAACTGATACGTTAGATAATACTTTTACTACAATTATAAGCTTGTTTATGCTTGAGCCAAAAGCAAATCGCTTTTTTAGTTTAACGTCCTTAACAACTGTAAAAACACGTATTTTATAATCGTTCAATTGATTTAAGACAAATTCACATTGTTTTAAATAATCACCACGATTATCATCATCCATTACAAAACCAATAGTATTGCTACAAGATGCATTACCTGATATGTTGGTTACAGAAACTGGTAAATTTAAGTTCTTATAAAACAAACTTTTTAATAAAAATTTCAGTTCGCCTGCAAGATTATATTTTTTACCATTACCATCTATGTGATGAAGATGAGATAACTCATTCGCAATTATCCCTCCATAATTATAACCACGGAAAGTTACGCGTTTCCATTTTTCCCAGTGGGGGAGAAACTTGTCTTTGTATTCTTTGCCGACGATCATATTCTTTTGAATAATTGCTTACTAATAGTGTAATGATTACGAATCCAGTATGTCTTTTTTAGCTTGATATAGGGCGCGAGCCATTTCTAGGTCTACAGGTTCGTCAATGTCTATTGAGCGCCATTTTTCCATTTCTACGTACCCGCATTTTGGTCCGATACGACCGATAGAAAATAGTATATCACGCTTGGTGGCATAAATGGCTTTGTTCTCTGCCCATTGGTTCCATGATTCTTTTTGGCGCGGCATACGCTTGTTTGGGTCGTAATTACGCGGTTCTACTGTAGTTCCTTCGTCGGTTACACTCCATAGGTAACGGGTATCATAGTATAAGCTCAATGCCGAATCATATCCCTGGTTTTTCACCAGATCAATAGCAGCATCAATAGCTGATACATTACGCAGCGGCGCTGTCGGGTATAGCAATACTACTATATCAACGTGCTTATCCGGGTTAGCTTCCTCAAATTGCTCTACGGTCCATTTCAGCAACAAATCAACTTCCTGCAATATCTGGTCATGGGCGTACATATCCGGGCGGGTCATGGTATTGGCACCCCACTTTTCCGCTACCTGACGGATTTCTTCGTCCTCACTGTTTACAATATACTCGTCAATCAGCGTGGCCTTTTTCGCCTGTGTAATGGTATGTGCAACAAGTGGCTTTCCACCCAGATCGATAATATTTTTACGCGGAACGCCTTTTGAGCCGCCCCTTGCCGGTGTAATAGCCAGTACTATTGATTTCTTCTCCATATTAAGATATGTATATCAGTTTAAAATTATCTCATTAATTCCGGTTACATTCAGTTCATCAGCAACCGATTGTAACGATGCAAAAATCTCGGGCTCCAGAGGGATGCCTGATGTAGCGCGTTCAGCACTGATCAATTTTTCCGGATCGCCAGGAGCCATTATAGCGCGGCCATCAACGGATGGCAATGCACGCAGGCGGTCCATTTCTTCCTGCAGTTCCTGCGCAAAAGCCTGTAGCGGCCTGAAGCGGTTGATATCAAATACCAGGTAAAACTGACCAAGCAGTCTTTTACCTGATATATCGGCACCGTACATGGCACTTACCTGGTCGCCGTTAGGCATACCGCATAGCGCGCCGCAAAGTATATCTACCAGCAAAGCAATCCCAAAGCCTTTATAATCTCCAAATGGCACCAACAGCTCGGCTAATTTAGCATCAGTGGTGATGTTGCCATCCTTATCGGCAGCTACACCATCAGGTAAGGCAAGCCCTAACTGGCGGTATAATTGTATTTTATTACCGGTAATCTGCGTAGTAGCGGCATCATAACATAGCGGCTCTTCGTTTTGCAACGGAAAGGCATAACAAAATGGGTTAGTACCTAGAAATGCCTTTTTTGAACCTGTCGGGATAAGCCTCGGCGTGGTGTTAGTTACCGCTAAAGCAAAAAAGCCTTTTTTGGCGGCTTGTATGGTATAGTACGCCAACATACCGCAATGCGACGAATTGGTAACCGTTACCGCGGCCATACCTTGTTGGGCAGCAATCTCCATAGCCTTATCAATGGCTGTTTGGCCTGCCGGGAAACCCAGTGCATGGTCGGCATTGATGATGCCGGTGGTTGGCCCCGTCTGTTCAAATTTAAATTCTGGCTGTGGGGTTAAACGCCCGGCCTTTAGCGCCTTTACATAATGAGGCAATAACCGTATACCATGCGAATCAACACCGCGTAATGATGCCTGCACCAAACCCTCGGCCGCTGTGCGCGACGAAAGTCCATCAAAACCGGCGGCAAGCAACAACTTTTGGGCAAAGGCCTCCAGTGCTGCTGCATTTACATTTATAGCTGATTCTGTAACGTTTTCCATTATGGTTTCGGATATGTTTTTAAGCCGTTAATGGCCATAAACTCTTTAATAATTTCCTCGTTTTCCAAAAAGTAGTTGAGCCCTTTCCAATTGTATTGGTTAATAACAGCGTTTGATTTACCTGTTTTAAAAACCTCTGTATCTTCGCAATTGGCGCCGCTACCATCAAGCCCTATATTGTCTATCACAGCCTCCTTTGGATATACCGCAAAGGTGGATGTTAGATAATGCAGCAATATCCAGCTCACGCTCCATATATCTACCTGGCCTTTCAAAAACTTTTCAGATTTTGAGAGGATGGCCATATCGGTCGAGAAATCCTCTATCGAAAAGCCGATTGTATCAAATAACGATACCACTTTTGCCAGGTCAACTTCGTACTGCTGCCATCTATCCGCCCATGTTGCCCAGCCCCATGTTGAAAAGCGGTTGAGCAACAATAAATCAGCTTCCGGATCAAATATAAAGTTACAATTCGGAAACAGGTAGCCACAAAGGCTCCGTATTTTCTTGTTATCCTTCAGCTCGGTAAGGCCTTGCCTGAAAAATTCATAGCCCCCCGGTCTTAATACACAATCATCCTCCAGCAATATAGCAGCATCAGCTCCATCAGCAAACGCGTCGCTCATGGCCGTACGTACACTTTTTGCAAGGCCAAACTTTTCGGTACGCTGGGTAAGCGTAATGTTCAGTCCTTTAAAGTTGTGTACAATGTCAAGTATTTGCTTTTGGTTCTCGATCACTTCGGGTTTGTCCGAGTAATCCAAATAGGCTTTAACGTGCGCTATGCCATTGGCCGCCAATCCCTCAAGCGTACTTAACGTGTGCTCCGGACGATTGTACATCAGAAGTAACAAGTCAATCCTCATTACCCATTGAAGTTAGGATTCGGAATAATGTATGCATGACCAACCTGGTGCAGTGGCCTTGGCGGATTATGCATTTCGTCAATATATTTTATTCCTTCTTCCAAACCTTGCAAACGTATGGCCGGCTCAATCAGGTGCTCCTCAATAAACGCGCTCGCACCGGCCTTTATCAACTCAATTACCTCTTTACGGTTACGAATGTTACCCACTCCGCGAGACATCATGATATTCAAACCTGAAAACTGGATCAGATCCTTATTCAACAGGATGTAGTGCGAACCGAAACCGAAAGGTATACAGTGTGTTGACGGGCTCAATATATTTTTGTTATCCCAGATCGGCGCTGTATTACCTGATGAACTATCGAACAATAGGTTACAACCACGGCCACCAAAATGAGCTTTCATTTTTTTGGCGATATCTTCAATGCTGCTGTTCAGTTCGTGCCTGAAACCAAGGCTTTGCTGTTTGTTGTTCAACTCGCCTACAATCTCTTCAGGCAATACATAAGTTTCTATAGATTCCGGATCGATGGCTTTTATCACCGCCAAACGCTCTTCTGATGAATCCAAAACAAATATTCTTGATTCAGGGCAGGTACGGTTGTGTATATAAGCGGCTATCAAGCCAGAAAAACCTGAACCTACTAAAAGCAACCTGCGCATACGTAATGAATCGGCATGGCGGGTAAGCGCGTTACGCACATCGGCAATTAAAAAGCCGAACATGAAAGGCATTAACTGTTGTATGGTCGGGTTTTCGTGTTTACGGTAGCATATCTCATACGAGTATTTTGGCAATACTACGTATTTGGCGTATGAGCCGTCGTAGCTGTGCTTACCGTGGCCTATGATGGTACTCTCGCCGTAGTCGCACTCGGTATAACGGTGTAACACAGTACAGGCGTAGCAATCGTAATGCTCACAGGGCACGTGGCCAAATACAGTTACATAATCACCTTCGGCTATCTCGCGCGCATCAGCATTTGAGCGGATAACACGGCCAACGCCACCGTTACCAAAAACAAATTCGTCATCAATCATAAACTCATCACGACGCGGGTGTATACCATCCGGGTGCGAGGCCAGCCAAAAGCTTCCGTGCATAGGTATGGCAAGCATTTCAACTAAAATTTCACCTTGCCTTAATTCCGGAACACTGGCTTCTTCCAACGTAGTTTTGAGCGTTTTTTGCTCTTTATTTAACCAGCGTGTAGTGATCTGTAAGTTTCTCATCTGAATTTATTCAATTTGATTACAATTGTTTTATACTATTATTTAAACACCCGTCACTTATCCCTACTAAATTGTTTACCTGATTATAGGCGTTGCAGGTACCGCGGTACCCGGCTTTTCTTCTTTAAAATATTTATCGCGCAGCGTAAGGAAAGGCTTTTCAACAAACCTGTACAGATAACTTGATATAATTAAGTTAAGCGCGAAGAACAACACAAAGAATATAAGCGAATAAACACCGCCCTTTAACCCGAATTTCTCTTCAACCGTGTTGAGCACGTATACTACCGGAAAGTTTATCAGGTAGATTGAGTATGACCACAGCGATATTTTATATATAGCCGTATAAACAAAGTTTGAACTCTTAGTTTTTAAATTATTGCAAGCCGGTAAAAACAAGGCAAATGCTATCGTCATCACCGTTAGAAAGAACACCTGTACAACCGGGTTAACGCCTTCCATTGCGTTATTATTTAAATAGAACACGAACAAACCTGCCGCTATTACAGCGCCTATTATAGCGCCGGGGCCAACCAGTTTTTCATAAGTTTTACGGTGATAAAATTTCAGGAATGCTACGAATACACCGGTCATCATGGCATCAAGCCTGCTGATCACGATCATGCGGGTTTGCCAGAAATAGTAATGTTTTACAGTTAAGCAATAAAAGCGGAAACCTATCGGTACTATAATAAACAACAATGTTGCAGTTAAGAATGCATTACGGATGCTGAACTTGAATACATACCTGAAGAATAAAACAGCCAGCGGGTAAAACATGTAAAACCACTCCTCAATACATAAACTCCATGACACATTGAAGAACGATGGTTTAACCCAGGCAAAATTTTGTAAAAACACAAAGTACCAGCTCAAATGCTGTATGCGTATATGTGGCGGCTTAAGCAAAAGCACGCAGGCTATGTTAATAAATATAAAAAGGTAATAGTTAGGCAGCGTACGCATCCATCTGCGCACCCAAAAAGTTTTGAGGGAACCGCCGGTAGCTTCTTTCTCAAATGTTTTGATCAGTATGCCACCAATAAGGAAACCGCTAAGCACAAAGAAAAGTTCAACACCCCAAAAGCCCAACACAGTAATGCTTTGCTGATCGGCAATGGGTAGATAAAACCGGGCATGACTGAAAAGCACAAACAATATCGCTATGCAGCGCATCAGGTCAAGGCCAAAAATTCTTTCGTTCTTATTCATCTGCAAATATTATAACCGGTTCTTAAACTTCCTGCAACTCTACCATGCGCCTGAAACGTTCAGACGTTTCAACCATTTCGTCAAAAGTGCCGTTAGCCGCTACCATCCCTTGTTCAAGCAGGTAAATGGTATCGGCATTTTTAATGGTTGACAAGCGGTGTGCTATAATGATCATGGTATAAGTACCGTGCAGCTTTTCAATGTTATCCTGTATCACGCGCTCAGTTTCAGAGTCGAGCGCAGAGGTAGCCTCATCCAATATCAGGATGTCGGCATCTTTATATAATTCACGGGCAATGGATATACGCTGTTTTTGTCCGCCTGATACTAACGTACCATGATCGCCCAGCATGGTATTCTCCTTATCGGGCAAGCTGTCAATAAACGCGGTTAACGATGCCAGTTCAACCGCTTTATTAAAGCGCGCTAAATTTTCAGGCGTACGTTCAGCCCAAAAAGTGATGTTGTTATAAATATTATCGTTAAACACCACGGCCTCCTGCGATATATAACCAATACGGTTACGGAAGCTGTTGAGGTTATACTGGTTCAGCACATCACCATCCACCAACAGTTGGCCTGAATCCGGTTTTAATAAGCCCACCAGGATGTTAGCCAACGTGGTTTTACCCGAGCCACTCTCCCCAACAAAGGCGATGGTTTTGTTTTTAGGGATATCTATGTTTACGTTATCCAGTATCTGCTTAACCTTATCGTACGAGAACGAACTGTTCGAGATTTTTATGCCATGCTCAAATCCTTTATAGGCTTTACTTTCCTCATGCTCCTGCCCTTCTGCCATCTCTGTATAAAGGCTGGCTATCGAGTCCATCGAACCACTGTTCTGGATAAAGCTCTGCCAAAAGTTCTGTACAAGTACTAATGACATCAGCGCCCTGTAGAACAATAACAAGCTTAACAATATGGTACTTAACATGGTACCCATGTAGCTTACCTGTATATAGATCACACCCGCAACTATTAATATGATAACGGGCTCCTTAACACTATTGGTGATAGCGGCGTTATAACCCATTTTCTTATTGAACTCTTCCGAATCGCGTATTACCCCCTTTATGTGGTCAGAAAAACGTGCGAAATAGTTCGTTGATTTAAGGTACTTGAAATAGTAAATGGATTGCGTTATAAGTTTATTAAACTGGTTACCTGTTTTTGATATGCTCAGGGAAGCGCTTTTAGTTGAGCGATAAATACGCCTGTACAGCAAACTTGATATACCCGCGCCCACACCTACAATAAGCGCGAACTGATAGTTAGCCAAAAACGCCAGCACCACATAAGTTAACAGCATTACTGCCGACTGTATGGCATTGAAATAAAACTTAACCGTTTGGTTCAGCCTGCCCACCTCACCGGTCAGGGTGTTTTGAATACGGCCGGTATCAAGCTTTAAAAAGTCGCGATAAGTTAAACCCTGCAATTGTGCCAGCATGGCAAAACGTATGCGGCGCATAAAGTAAAACCACAATTGCACCTGCCCGTTTTGCTGAAAAAACTTCAATCCGCCCTTAACAGCGAACAACAGCACCAGCACAACAAGTATAGAGTTAAGATTGATCTGGAAACCAAGCGAGGTAATGGCATCCGTTAAAAAGTGCAGCTTACCCATTGACTTGCCCGACGAATTCATTTCGCCGGTATCACTAACTGATTGCAGCAGGGGCATAAACATAGCCAGGCCCATACCATCCAAAAAGCTTACCATGATACCTAAACCGGTATTTAAAAGCAGCTTGTTGCCTATAACGTTATAGTAAAATTGGAAGTACCCTATAAAGTTGTTTTTAAATTTCAGTTTCATTTATCAATCGGATATTCTTGGTATCTATAATTTAACGCTCCCATATTAATAGCGCTTCGTTAGTAGATATATAACTGTCTACTTCCTCCGCATCCATTATCAGCAAACGTATTTTGCGCTTTATAACTTTTTCTGCCTTTTCAACCAGTTTTGCAGCATAGGCACGGTTAAGTTCGGCGCCTACAAGTAACAAGTCTATTACCTTACTATCGCGTCCCCGGGCAAAATCGCCGGTTATGTAAGCTGATTGCAGATCGCCAATGCGGCGCAATACTTTTTCAATAATTTCATCAATGCCTACAAACTTGAATATTATGTTATTCAGTTCGTTAAAAAAGGGGTGAGAGCGGTTTGCCTGATATAATTTTTTATTTCCGGAGGCTGACGATACCAACAGGCCGGCATCTTCAAACCTGTTTAACTCCAAACGTATAGCATTGCTTGATTCGCCAAACTCGGATTCCAGGCTACGCAAATAAGCTCTGGTATCGCTGTTAAGAAAAAATTTTAACAACAATTTAATTCGTGTTTTCGATGTAATCAGCGTCTCGAGCATATTTATTTGGCGTGCTGCGTAGATGTTTAAACGCGCTTAACTCAACATCATAAATGAGTAATATAACTACTCATTTATTATCTTAACACAAATTAAGGCAAAAAAAATGACTAAATGCAAAAAATAGTTCATATTTTTTGCATTTAGTCATTAAAAAGGTGTTTTTATTAATAAAATGCATATTTAATGATATGCATTTGTTAAACTTTACATTCTAAAAACGACTCAGGAATTTAGCTATTTTCTTTTTGAAAGAAGTATTTGTACGGTTATTATCATCTGAGTAATAGCCATATCCGTAGCCATATCCATAGCCATATCCGTAGCCATATCCGTAACCGTAACCGTAGCTTCCTGTTGACTGAATTGCATTCATTACGATACCCAGCTTAGGCAATTTGCGCTCTTCGTAAAGCTGATTGAGCATCTGCACTTGGTTTTTTTGGGTATAACCATGCCTTACAATGTACAAGCTCAGATCAGCCAAACGGGCAAGTATCAGGGTATCAGTAACCAGGCCTACCGGTGGTGAGTCAATAATAATCTCATCAAAATTTTGCTTCAGGTAAGCGATCAGGTCGTCCATCGCCTGTTGCTCCAATAACTCGGCAGGGTTTGGTGGAATAGGCCCCGAACTAATAATATACAGGTTTGGATGTACCTCGCTCTGCTTAACAATTTCCTCTTTTGTAGCCTTCCCGATCAGGTAATTACTCATACCAAAAGAGTTATCGATACCCAAACTTGTTGAGATTTTTGGTTTACGTAAATCGAGCTCTAAAACAACCGTTTTACGGTTTGATATCGCGAAAGCAGCACCCAGGTTAAGCGCCACGAAGCTTTTACCCTCGCCAGACATGCTGGAAGTAAACAACGTTACATGCGATTCCTGCTTGGCGCCAAACACAAATTGAAGGTTAGTGCGGAATGCCCTGAACTGCTCGGCAATTGCTTTACGGCTTTTAGGCTTAACCACTACCGGCTCAAAACCATCACTAAACATAATTTGGCCAAGTATTGGCGCTTTGGTTTTATCCATCACATCCTGCTGGCTCGCAATCTTATTGTTAAGCTGATCTTTAATATAAACATAGCCGGTTGACACAACCAGGCCTAACACCAAAGCCAATGTATAAACAATTTGCGCTTTAGGTTTTATTGGTGAATCATTCACATAAGGTTCATCAATTACACGGCTATCGGCAATGGTTGCCGCATATGATAAGGCTGCTTCCTCGCGTTTTTGCAACAGGTAGGTTACCAGGTTATCCTTAATAGTTTGCTGGCGTTGCAGGTCTATGAACTGGCGCTCCTGCTTCGGTATCTGCCTGATGGCCCCTTCCATCCGGCTGGTAGTAGAGGTTAGATCGCGCTTGGTAAGTAATAACGAATTTTTCATTACCTGCACACTCTCGCTTATCGCTCTTTTCGAAGCTTCTATCTGTACCTGCAAGGGCTCTAATAACGGATTATTAACCGTACCGTTTGACAATATGCTTGCCTTTTTTGCTTCAAGATCGGTAAGATTGGAAATTAAACCTAACAATACCGGGTCATTAAGGCCAAGTGTTGTAGGTACTGAAGATGTTTGATCTGCATTGGCTACGTATTTCTCTATACCCTCTATAACGCTCAACTGGATGTTTACCTCGTTCAGCTTAGCGTCAACAGTTTGAATATTCTTCAACACCATATCCGCCTCTGATGAGATATTGGTTAAACCCTTGCTGCTTTTGAATTCTTCTACTCTGCGTTCGGCTATGTTAAGTTCACTGCCTAACGAGTCTAAACGGTCCTGAACAAACTTAAGCGTACTTTCGGTAACCAGGTTTTTGTCCTCAACGGCGGCTTTGTTGTACTCGAAAATCAAGCGGTTTAAGATGTCAGTTCCCCTTTTTGGTATAACATCCTCAAGGGAAATCTGTAAAACTGTAACGTTTTTAGTTGGTAGAGTAATTAATAAACTACCTAGTAAACGGTTTGCAATGAGGTATGGCTTGGCAATCTTGATCTTGATCTCATGGCCTTTGAACGCCTGAACATCTTTGGTATTATCAATTTTCCATGAACCGAAGAATTTATGGTATATCTTACCAAACTCTCCATTGAATTTTTCACCCTCTTTATTTTGAACCACGAATTTATTGCCGCCTAAATAAGTGAACATCAATTCATATGCGCGCGAATTAGGGTTAAATTCAATAGCGTACATATCTATAGGCCCATTTTTGTATAACGGCCGTTCAATAATGTCGTTAGTTGAGTAATATTCAATGCCCAGGTTTAGGTTGGTGACAACCTTTTCCATCAAGGCTTTTGATTTCAAAATCTCGATTTCGTTTTCAACAACTTTATTATTGGAGAAGAGGTCAATTTCGCTCAGAGCCATTTGCGGAGCTGAACCATTTTTTGAGTCGTTCTTAATTAATAACGAAGTTTGCATCTGATACACCGGCGGGGTGTAGCGCATGTAAAAGAAAGCGGCACAAATAGCGATAACCGCTGCAACAACATACAACGGCCAATGATAGAGGTACCTGAATAATATTTGCTTAAAATCAACCGATTCTTCGTCAGTATTTTGCACGTTTTGGGCAGTTACTGTTCCGTCTTGCATAGTTAAATGGTGGTGGTTTAGTTACTACTAAACCGGTAAATTAAAAGTGAAACGGTAGTTAAAATACTTACTATTAATGTAGTGTTCTGATATAAGTTTTCGTTTCGTTCCAAACGTTTAATATTGGGCTCAACGTATATCACATCATTGTTGTTCAGGTAAAAATACGGCGACTCAAATACCTTTTTTGAACGCAGGTCTAACCGTGCAAACTGCATCTGATCGCCGTTTTGCCTAATCACCAACACATTCTCCCTGCGCGCGGTAACACGTAAATCACCCGCAAGGGCGATAGCCTCGAGCACACTTACACGCTCGTTAGTGATCTGGAATGTACCCGCGCGGGTAACATCACCTGTTACAGAAATCTTGAAGCTAAGCATCCGCACGGTAACTGTTGGGTTTTTAACATACCGCGCTGCCAGTGCCGTTACGGTATCTTTAACCTGTGTAGTGGTTAAACCCTTTACCTTGATTTTCCCGAGGGTTGGCAGTTCCACCTCGCCTACTTCGTTTACCAGGAAACCTCCGTATTGTAAGGTATTGGCGTTGTTGTTATTGTTACTGCCGCCACCCATACGCGATTCGGTCATGTTATCACCGAACAACACATTACTCTCGGCGCTTAGCGAGGTTACCTTAATACTCAATACATCATTCGGCTGTACTATTTGCGGCCTGTATTGCTCTAAAGCTATTTTTACCTGGGTTGAGTCCAGATCCTGAAAATAAGGGACATTTTTATAGGAAACGCAGGATGTGAAGCTATAGCTAAGCAACAGAAATGCAATGATTACCCTGCAATCGCGAAAAATTCTATACATAAATTAAAATGATCATTTTACAATACTAACACTTTTTTTCCATAGCAAAAACAACCACACGCATGCGCTTATATAGCCAAAACATTATAAGCAGATAAAAAGCCCTTAAATGGGACATTTTACCTGCAAATTCAGACTTGAGTTAGTTTGATACAAAAATTCATCGCGGTAATTAAGCCATCGCTTATTTACCGATAGTATATACTTTAAAACCAATATCGGTTAAAGCGGCAGAATCAACAATGCTGCGGCCATCAAACACAAACGCCGGCTTTTTCATATTGTCGAAAATGCGCTGCCAATCGTAAGTTTTGAATTCATCCCACTCGGTAAGGATGGCGATAGCATGCGCATCTTTACAAGCTTCATAAGGGTCGGTAAAATTTGTAACCAGTTGCTTGTTCTTTTCAGGGCTGCGTGTTCCTAAATAATCAAGGTCAAAAAACACCTGAGATTCCGGTACTTTAGGATCGTAAACGGCAATGCCCGCTTCTTCGTTCAACAACGCATCAGCTACATAGATAGCGGCAGATTCGCGTGTATCATTAGTATCCTTTTTGAACGCCCAACCCAGAAAAGCGATCTTTTTGCCTGACACGGTATTGTAAAGTGTTTTTACAATATTGTTGGCAAAGCGGCTTTTTTGATGATCGTTCATAATGATTACCTGCTCCCAGTAATCAGCAACTTCTTTCAAGCCATACGAACGGGCAATATATACCAGGTTCAGAATATCTTTTTGAAAGCATGAGCCGCCAAAACCTACAGAAGCTTTAAGAAATTTAGGGCCGATACGGCTATCCGTACCAATTGAGCGGGCTACTTCGGTTACGTCTGCACCGGTACGCTCACAAAGTTCAGACAGTGCGTTGATCGACGACACACGCTGCGCCAGAAAAGCGTTAGCAGTAAGTTTTGATAACTCTGAGGACCAAAGGTTAGTGGTCAATATGCGTTCGCGGGGCACCCAGTTGGCGTAAACCTCAACAAGTGCGTTAAGCGCTTCCTGCCCCTCAGGGGTGGTGTCTCCACCTATCAATACACGGTCAGGCGCGTGCAAATCTTCAACCGCCGTACCCTCGGCCAAAAACTCCGGGTTCGATAGTATCTGGTAGTTTACACCATTACCGGTATTTTGTAAGATATTTTTTACCGCCTCGGCCGTACGTACCGGCAAGGTTGATTTTTCCACAACGATTTTATCGTCTTTAGCTACGCGGGCAATCTGGCGCGCGCATAGCTCGATGTACTTTAAGTCAGCAGCCATACCCTTACCGGTACCGTAAGTTTTGGTAGGTGTGTTTACTGATATAAATATCATTTCGGCTTCATCAATAGCCTTATCCACTTCTGTTGAAAAGAACAAGTTACGGCCACGTGCTTCAGCAACTACCGTTGACAGGCCCGGCTCGTAAACAGGAATATTTTCTGTATCGGGATCATTCCAAGCAGCAATTCGCGCTTCGTTCAGATCGACTACGGTAACTTTTATATGCGGACATTTTTGTGCGATTACTGCCATGGTAGGCCCACCAACATATCCTGCTCCAATACAGCAAATTTTAGTGATTTTCTTGTTCATATATAGATTGAAGTGAGTTATAAAGTTTGGGTTTATTACTATATAGAAAAATAATTATTATGAATTTATTAAACTACTGTAATAACCACAGTATTACTGTGCTAAGATAGATATTAAATTAAATTTTCTTACTAAAATAGAAAAAAAATGAAAAGAAATTTATTTTTATCCGCCTTTTATTATCAAAATCGCAAACCGAGATAATACAGTCGTTTAGAGGCTTAATACGTTATACATCATATATTGTTTGCCAGCAAGATAAATATTCATCAATTTTAACCGAACAATTCCTTATTTCGAAAACCATAATCTTTAACTTCGTCATAAACATCTTTCCAGATACGGGCATCCAAAAAACCCTGCAAATGTTTATCGTGATGGAAATCAGTACCTGCCAGCGCGTAAACGCCTTCTTTAAGCAGTTTCAACGCCGTATGTTTAGCTTCTCGGCCGTAATACCCCGTTACCGATAACAGGTTGAGTTGCAAAAGGCAGCCCATATCCTTAAACCGGTTTATTTTTTCGGGTTTGCGGTGGTAAAAGGTATAACGCTCAGGATGTGCAAGTATAGGCTTATAACCGCGTACGTTTAGTTCAAATATATAATTTTCAATATCGGGTGTTTCTGAAAGGTACGACATTTCAATCAGTAAATGCTTACCGGGCAGCTCCATCATGCCATCGGCGGCATTCATCAGCGGGCCAAAGTCATTATCAACCATATATTCCGCAGCGGCAGATACACTTACACCAAGCCTTTTAATTTCGTCAGCCGCCAGTACCTTTTCAAGAGCGCCTGTTATAGTACCCCGATTATTGGGGTGCACCTCCATAAAAATATGTGGCGTACATATAAATTTTTGAAACCCTAATTGGTTTAGAGATTTAATATAGGATATACTCGATTCCAGATCGGGCGAGCCATCATCTATACCGGGCAGTAAATGAGAGTGTATATCAGTACCCAGCCAGTCAAACCGCACCTCAGGCAATGCCTTCTTCTTAAAAAAACTGAACATAATAGCTTAAGTTAACGGATAATTTACTTTTAGGTTTGCAACCGCCTAAAATAAAAAAGCCTTCCGTTATAACGGAAGGCTTTGATAAATATTTGTTCGCCGAAGTTTTTATGCTTCTACGTCTTCGGTTTTTGAAGCCATCAAACGGTCAAACTCTTCCTGAGAGCCAACGCGGATGTTTTCGTACTCGCGTAAACCGGTACCTGACGGGATCAGGTGACCTACGATTACGTTCTCCTTCAAACCAAGCATGCTGTCGCGTTTACCAGCTATAGCGGCTTCGTTCAATACTTTGGTAGTTTCCTGGAACGATGCAGCCGAGATGAACGACTTAGTACCTAATGACGCTCTGGTAATACCTTGCAGTATCGGGCTTGATGTTGCCGCGATGGCATCTCTTACCTCAACCAGTTTCATGTCACGGCGTTTAAGTGCTGAGTTCTCATCGCGCAGTTTACGCAATGAAATGATCTGACCCGCTTTAAGCGTAGTTGAATCTCCCGGATCAACCACAACTTTCTTGTCAAATATCTCATCGTTCTCCATCATGAAATCCCAGCTGTCAACAGCTTCTTTTTCAAGGAAACGGGTATCACCTGCATCTTCGATAGATACTTTCTGCATCATCTGGTGAACGATAACCTCAAAGTGCTTATCGTTGATCTTCACACCCTGTAAGCGGTAAACTTCCTGAATACCATTTACCAGGTACTCCTGCACAGCTGCAGGGCCTTTGATGGCCAATATATCGGCAGGTGATATTGAACCGTCAGAAAGCGGCATACCTGCTTTTATAAAGTCGTTATCCTGTACCAGGATGTGTTTTGAAAGTGGCACCAGGTATTTTTTAACCTGTCCGTCTTTCGACTCGATAGTGATCTCGCGGTTACCACGTTTAACACCACCTAAAGTTACCACACCGTCAATTTCAGTAACAACGGCCGGGTTTGATGGGTTACGTGCCTCGAACAACTCAGTTACACGAGGCAGACCACCTGTAATATCTCGCGTTTTACCTGTTGAACGAGGGATTTTAGCGATAACCTGACCGGTTTTAAGCTTATCACCTTCGTCAACCGCGATGTGCGCACCTACCGGGATGTTGTACCCTTTGATAATTTCGCCCTTGTTATCCGCAATCTGGATAACCGGATTTTTGGTTTTATCACGAGTATCGATAATAACTTTTTCGCGGTGACCGGTTTGCTCGTCAGACTCCTCACGGAAGGTAATACCTTCTAATACGGCGTCGAACCTTGCAGTACCTGCAAATTCAGAGATGATAACCGCGTTGTACGGATCCCATGAACAGATACGGTCGCCTTTGGTGATCTTGCTGCCATCCTTGATATACAGGTATGAACCGTATGGGATGTTGTTAGTCATGATCACTTTATTGCTGCCCTCTTCAATAATGCGGAATTCGCCTGAACGGCCCAACACTACATCAACAGCGCCTTCTTCTGTCTCATACTCAACAGTACGTACGTTCTCAAATTCGATAATACCATCAAACCTTGCGTTGATCTGAGATTCAGCCGCGATGTTTGATGCGGTACCACCCACGTGGAAGGTACGGAGTGTAAGCTGTGTACCCGGCTCACCGATTGACTGTGCCGCGATAACACCCACAGCCTCGCCTTTTTGCACGCGTTTACCGCTTGCAAGGTTACGGCCGTAGCAAAGCGTACATACACCGCGTTTGCTTTCGCATGTTAATACCGAACGTATTTCTATACCCTCTAACGGAGAGTTCTCTATTTTTTTAGCGATCTCTTCAGTAATATCCTGACCGGCTGATACCAGCAATTCGTTAGTAAGCGGGTCGGTAACATCATGAAGTGAGGTACGGCCTAATATACGGTCGTACAATGGCTCAACGATGTCCTCATTGTCTTTAAGCGCTGTTGTGTAAATACCACGCAGGGTACCGCAATCAACCTCGCCAACAATCATGTCCTGGGCAACGTCATGTAAACGACGGGTCAGGTAACCGGCATCGGCTGTTTTCAACGCCGTATCCGCCAAACCTTTACGGGCACCGTGGGTAGAGATGAAGTACTCTAATACCGAAAGGCCTTCTTTAAAGTTTGAAAGGATCGGGTTTTCAATAATCTCACCACCTGAACCTGATTTCTGCGGCTTAGCCATCAAACCACGCATACCTGCCAGCTGACGGATCTGCTCCTTAGAACCACGCGCACCTGAGTCAAGCATCATGTACACAGAGTTGAAGCCCTGGTTATCTGTTGACAGTATCTCCATTACGTTTGCAGTTAAACGGTTGTTGATACGTGTCCAGATGTCAATGATCTGGTTGTAACGCTCGTTGTTTGTAATGAAACCCATGTTATAGTTGTTCATTACCTCTTCAACCTCTTTAGATGCCTGGTCAATCAGTTTAACTTTTTGCTCAGGTATATTGATATCTTTCAGGTTGAACGACAAACCACCGCGGAATGCCATTTGGAAACCTAATTCCTTAATATCATCTAGGAATTGTGCCGCGCGGGCCATACCGGTAGTTTTTACAACCTCACCGATAATATCACGTAATGATTTCTTGGTCAGCAACTCATTGATGTAACCAACCTCTTCAGGTACGTGCTGGTTAAACAGTACGCGGCCAACGGTAGTTTCGATCAATTTATTGACGATGCTGCCATCGCGTTCTTTGACGTTTGCTTTTACTTTAATAAAGGCATGCAGGTCAAGCTTTTTCTCGTTGTAGGCGATAATTACCTCTTCAGCAGAATAGAATGACAGGCCTTCGCCTTTTACCACACGTTTCTCATCAGTTTTACGGCCTTTGGTTATGTAGTACAAACCAAGCACCATGTCCTGAGATGGTACGGTGATCGGCGTACCGTTTGCAGGGTTCAGGATGTTATGCGATGCAAGCATCAATACCTGAGCCTCCAAAATAGCCGCGTTACCCAGCGGTACGTGAACCGCCATCTGGTCACCGTCAAAGTCGGCGTTGAACGCGGTACAGGTTAACGGGTGCAGCTGGATAGCTTTACCTTCAACTAAACGCGGCTGGAACGCCTGTATACCTAACCTGTGCAACGTAGGCGCACGGTTTAGTAACACCGGGTGACCTTTAAGTACGTTTTCTAATATATCCCAAACCAATGGGTCTTTACGATCAACGATCTTTTTGGCTGATTTTACTGTTTTAACCACACCACGCTCAATCATTTTGCGGATGATGAAAGGTTTAAACAGTTCAGCTGCCATATCCTTTGGTAAACCGCATTCGTGTAATTTCAGGTTTGGCCCTACAACAATTACCGAACGGGCAGAGTAATCCACACGTTTACCTAACAGGTTTTGACGGAAACGGCCTTGCTTACCTTTCAGGATGTCTGAAAGTGATTTAAGGGCACGGTTACCTTCAGTTTTTACCGCGTTAACCTTACGTGAGTTATCGAACAACGAGTCAACAGCTTCCTGTAACATACGTTTTTCGTTACGCAGGATCACTTCCGGCGCTTTGATCTCGATCAAACGTTTTAAACGGTTGTTACGGATGATCACACGACGGTAAAGGTCGTTCAAGTCAGAAGTGGCAAAACGACCACCTTCCAACGGCACTAACGGGCGCAGTTCAGGCGGGATAACCGGTACGATCTTAACGATCATCCACTCTGGGTTATTCTCGATGCGGCCTTGTGCATCACGGAAAGCTTCAACAACCTGCAAGCGTTTCAAAGCCTCGTTTTTACGTTGCTGAGAAGTTTCGTTTGCAGCCTGGTGGCGCAGGTTGTATGAAAGTGAATCCAGGTCTATACGCTTTAACAGTTCTTCAAGCGCTTCGGCACCCATCTTGGCTACAAATTTCTGTGGATCTTTGTCGTCAAGATATTGGTTCTCTTTTGGTAAAGTATCTAATACGTCCAGGTATTCTTCTTCAGTCAGGAAATCCATTTTCTGGATGCCGTCACCTTCTTTAATACCAGGCTGTATAACTACATATCTTTCGTAGTAAATAATAAGGTCGAGCTTTTTGGTTGGTAAGCCTAAAAGGTAACCTATTTTGTTTGGTAACGAACGGAAGTACCAGATGTGCGCTACCGGAACCACTAAGTTAATGTGTCCCATGCGCTCACGGCGTACTTTTTTCTCAGTCACTTCAACACCGCAGCGGTCGCACACGATGCCTTTGTAACGGATACGTTTGTATTTACCGCAATGGCACTCATAATCTTTAACCGGACCGAAGATACGTTCGCAAAACAAACCATCGCGCTCAGGCTTGTAAGTCCTGTAGTTGATGGTTTCCGGCTTCAAAACCTCACCGCTTGAACGCTCTAATATGGACTCCGGAGAGGCCAGGCTGATCGTAATGCTGGTAAAGTTACTTTTGATTTTATTATCCTTTTTGTAAGACATAGTCCCCTTTGATTTTAATTATTGTAGGATTTAATTATTGAACTATTGAATATTTTTAAAGGACTGAATTAAATCAATAACTCAGTCCTTCAATAACTCTATAATTATTCCAGTGTGATATCCAAGCCTAAGCCGCGCAGCTCGTGAACCAATACGTTGAATGATTCCGGAACTGATGGTGTAGGCAGGTTTTCACCTTTAACAATAGCTTCGTAAGTTTTGGCACGGCCGATAACATCGTCCGATTTAACGGTAAGTATCTCCTGCAGGATATTGGCTGCACCGAATGCTTCCAGTGCCCAAACCTCCATCTCACCAAAACGCTGACCACCAAATTGTGCTTTACCACCCAATGGCTGTTGCGTGATAAGCGAGTACGGACCGATTGAACGGGCGTGCATCTTATCATCAACCATGTGGCCCAGTTTAAGCATGTAGATAATACCTACAGTAGTTGGCTGGTCAAAACGATCACCTGTTAAGCCGTTGTAAAGGTAAGTTTGCCCCGATTCAGGAACGCCCGCTTTCTTAATCCACTCCTCAACCTCTTCGTGCGTAGCACCATCAAATATCGGGGTAGCGAATTTTACGCCAAGCTCCTTACCGGCCCAACCTAATACGGTTTCATATATCTGCCCAAGGTTCATACGCGAAGGTACACCCAGCGGGTTCAATACGATGTCAACCGGCGTACCGTCTTCCAGGAATGGCATATCCTCATCACGTACAATACGTGCAACAATACCCTTGTTACCGTGGCGGCCAGCCATTTTATCACCTACTTTAAGCTTACGCTTTTTAGCGATGTAAACCTTAGCCATCTGAACAATACCTGACGGAAGCTCGTCGCCCACGCTGATCGCAAATTTATCGCGACGGTAAGCGCCCAGTTCCTCATTTACCTTGATGTTATAGTTATGAAGCAGCAATTTAATCTGATCATTCTTATCTTCATCAGTAGTCCATTTGGTCGGGTTGATGTTCTCGTAGTTTAGCTCAGCAAGAATTTTTTGCGTGAACTTGACGCCTTTAGCTACAAACAGCTCCTTGTAAACGTTATAAACACCTTGTGATGTTTTACCGTTAACAATTTCGAACAACTTATCAACCAAAGTAGTCTTAAGCTCTTTTAAAGCTCTGTCATGCTTGGTATCCAGTTTCTCTAACTGCGCTTTTTCTTCAGCTTTCGAAGTCTTTTTAGCACGTGAGAACAGCTTGGTATCAATTACCACACCGCTTATAGACGGCGGCGTTTTCAATGAAGCATCCTTAACATCGCCTGCTTTATCACCAAATATCGCACGTAACAGTTTCTCTTCTGGTGAAGGGTCTGATTCGCCTTTAGGGGTGATTTTACCGATCAGGATGTCGCCTTCCTTAACCTCGGCGCCAACGCGGATGATACCGTCTTCGTCAAGGTCTTTGGTAGCTTCTTCTGATACGTTAGGAATATCTGCAGTCAGCTCTTCCTCACCACGCTTAGTATCCCGCACTTCAAGCTCGAATTCTTCAACGTGTAATGAAGTGAATATATCCTGCGATACAACACGTTCTGAAATTACGATCGCATCCTCAAAGTTATAGCCTTGCCAAGGCATGAATGCTACTTTAAGGTTACGGCCTAATGCCAGCTCGCCATCTTGTGTTGCGTAACCTTCGCAAAGCACCTGGCCTTTCTCCACCCTTTCGCCTTTTTTAACAATCGGCTTAAGGTTCATAGTCGTGCTCTGGTTGGTTTTCTTGAACTTGGTCAGTCTGTATGATTTTGAATCGCCATCGAATGAAACCAGGCGGTCAAGCTCGTTACGGTCATACTTAATACGGATCTCGTTAGCATCAACATACTCAACCACACCATTGCCTTCAGCATTGATCAGGGTACGAGAGTCTTTCGCTACACGGCCTTCCAAACCGGTACCTACAATTGGCGCCTCAGGGCGTAAAAGCGGCACGGCCTGGCGTTGCATGTTCGAACCCATCAATGCACGGTTAGCATCATCATGCTCCAGGAACGGGATCAGTGATGCAGCGATAGACGTGATCTGGTTTGGCGCAACATCCATGTAATCCAGCCTTTCAGGCTCAATTACCGGGAAGTCACCCTCGAAACGAGCTTTAACGCGCGGAGTATCAAAGTTACCTTTATCATCGTACATGGCGTTTGCCTGTGCAATGGTTTTGCCGTCTTCGTCCTCTGCTGATAAATACACAACAGGCTCTTCAACCGCTACCTTACCATCAACCACACGTTTGTACGGTGTTTCGATAAAGCCCAGGTTATTGATCTTGGCGTGAACGCACAGTGATGAGATCAAACCGATGTTTGGACCTTCCGGAGTTTCGATAGTACACAAACGACCGTAGTGCGTATAGTGAACGTCACGAACCTCGAAACCGGCACGCTCACGAGAAAGACCACCGGGACCTAAAGCTGAAAGACGACGCTTGTGCGTAATCTCCGCCAATGGATTGGTTTGGTCCATGAACTGTGAAAGCTGGTTGGTACCAAAGAATGAGTTGATCACTGACGACAGTGTACGCGCGTTGATCAGGTCGGTTGGCGTGAACACCTCGTTGTCACGAATGTTCATACGCTCACGTATGGTACGGGCCATACGTGCCAAACCTACACCGAATTGAGCATAAAGCTGCTCGCCCACGGTGCGTACACGACGGTTTGACAAGTGATCGATATCATCCACCTCTGCTTTTGAGTTGATCAGTTTGATCAGGTATTTAACAATGGCGATAATATCCTGCTTGGTTAATACTTTGATCTCTTCAGAAGTATCTAACTTAAGCTTACGGTTAATGCGGTAACGACCCACATCACCCAAATCATATCTTTTATCAGAGAAGAACAAACGATCGATGATACCACGGGCGGTTTCCTCATCAGGTGGTTCAGCGTTACGTAACTGGCGGTAGATGTGCTCAACCGCTTCTTTCTCCGAGTTTGAAGTGTCTTTCTGTAAAGTATTATATATAATGGTATAATCGCCACTGGTTGATGCATCTTCCTTATTCAGGATGATGGTTTTTACACCGGCGTCAATTATCATATCAATATGATCGTCTTCCAGTATGGTTTCGCGCTCCAGGATGATCTCATTACGGTCGATTGATACCACTTCGCCGGTATCCTCGTCCACAAAATCTTCCACCCATTTTTTAAGCACCCTTGCAGCAAGCTTACGGCCAATAAATTTCTTCAGGCCTGATTTGCTTACCTTAACCTCGTCAGCCAGTTCAAACAGCTCAAGGATGTCCTTGTCTGAATCGTAACCAATGGCGCGAAGCAGCGTGGTAACCGGGAATTTCTTTTTACGGTCAATGTAAGCATACATAACGTTGTTCACGTCAGTAGCAAACTCGATCCATGATCCCTTGAACGGAATTACACGGGCAGAGTAAAGTTTGGTACCGTTGGTGTGGCGGCTCTGGCCAAAGAACACACCCGGTGAGCGGTGCAATTGCGATACGATAACGCGCTCTGCACCATTTATAACAAAAGTACCTTTCGGTGTCATGTAAGGGATGGTACCCAGGTACACGTCCTGTACTATTGTTTCAAAATCTTCATGCTCCTCGTCATTACATGATAACTTAAGCTTTGCTTTTAATGGCACGCTGTAAGTCAATCCGCGCTCAATACATTCCTGTATATCGTAACGTGGCGGATCAATAAAATAATCAAGAAATTCAAGAACGAAGATGTTCCTTGAATCTGATATAGGAAAGTTTTCGGCAAATACTTTGAACAACCCCTCTTTATAGCGGTTGTCTGAAGTTGTTTCCAATTGAAAAAATTCCCGGAAAGATTGTAACTGAACATCCAGGAAATCCGGGTATTCCAATACCTTACGGCTGGTTGCAAAGTTTACTCTTTGATTTTTTGTGTTTGCCAAGGGATTAAAATTTTAGTTTACTTATATTGTCAGATATGAGTTTTCTTTCCTGATTCATAACGATTTGAGAACTATCTGTATACCCATATCTGCTCTCTCAAATCTAAAACCTGTATAAACAGCAATAGACCCCGACCTAAAACGGTCGGAGTCTGATGCTATTGTGTGTTGGGTTAAATTATTTAACCTCAACTACAGCTCCGGCTTCTTCTAATTGTTTTTTAAGCGCCTCAGCTTCTTCTTTAGTTACACCAGCTTTTAATTCTTTTGGTGCACCGTCAACAAGATCTTTTGCTTCTTTCAAACCAAGACCGGTTAAGTCTTTTACTAATTTAACTACAGCTAATTTCTGACCGCCAGCTTCTTTCAGGATAACGTCGAATGAAGTTTTCTCAGCAGCAGCAGGAGCAGCGTCGTCGCCACCAGCAGCAGGAGCAGCAACAGCAACAGCTGCAGCAGCAGGCTCAATACCGTACTCGTCTTTTAAAATCTGAGCTAATTCGTTTACTTCTTTTACTGTTAAGTTTACCAACTGTTCAGCAAACGCTTTTAAATCTGCCATTTTATTTAAATTTTTACTTTAATACTTTGTGTTTGTTAATTGCGAACTTTAATAAGGTGTTCGTTAACCTTCTCTTTCTTGTAATGTTTTCACAATACCTGCCAATTTGTTGCCGCCTGATTGAAGGGCAGAAACAACGTTTTTGGCTGGTGATTGCAGTAATCCGATGATCTCGCCAATCAACTCTTCTTTTGACTTTAATTTGGTCAAAGTATCAAGTTGGTTATCACCAATAAATACAGATGAATCAATATATGCTGCCTTTAATACCGGTTTGTCACCTTTTTTTCTCAGTTGTTTAATCAACTTGGCCGGGGCTGTTGCTGATTTTGAGAAAAGTATAGATGATGAACCTTTTAATACATCATATATCGGATCAAAGTCTCCGCCTGCAGCTTCCATAGCTTTTTTGATTAAGCTGTTTTTAGCTACCTGTATTTTGATATCATTCTCAAAACACTTACGACGGATATCATTGATTTTTGCAACCGTTAAATCAGCGGTATCAGTAATATAGAAATTACCGTACTCTTTGATTTGCTCAGTAAGGGCAAGAACAAGTTCGTATTTTTCTTCTTTATTCATGATTAGATCCCCGCTACTGTTTTGGTTTCAACTTCGATTCCTGGCGACATAGTTGAAGAGATGTGGATACTCTTGAAATATGTTCCTTTTGCTGCTGATGGTTTTAATTTAGAGATGGTCTGTAAAATTTCCAGAGCATTCTCATAAATTTTATCAGCAGGGAAAGATGACTTTCCTATTGAGGCATGGATGATACCGGTTTTGTCAACCTTAAAGTCGATTTTACCAGCTTTTACCTCAGTTACCGCTTTACCGATCTCGGTAGTTACGGTGCCTGATTTAGGGTTAGGCATCAGGTTACGCGGGCCTAGTATACGACCCAAACGACCTACCTTAGCCATAACACTTGGCATAGTGATGATAATATCAACATCAGTCCATCCGCCTTCAATTTTGGCAATATAATCATCCAAACCTACGTAATCTGCACCTGCGTCTTTTGCTTCCTGCTCTTTGTCAGGCGTGCAAAGTACCAGTACACGTACAGTTTTACCGGTTCCATGAGGTAAGGTGGCTATACCACGCACCATTTGATTGGCTTTACGCGGGTCAACACCTAAACGTACATCTATATCTACTGATGCATCAAACTTGGTTAAGGTAATTTCCTTTACCAAAGCAGATGCATCCTGTAATGAGTATGCTTTATTGGCCTCAATTTTGGATAGTGCCGCTTTTTGATTTTTTGTTAATCTTGCCACTGTCTTAAACTGATTTTAAAAATTAATTGTTCCAGGGAGCCGTACCTGATACGTTGATCCCCATGCTGCGCGCAGTACCTGCTACCATTTTCATGGCCGATTCAACTGTGAACGCGTTTAAGTCAGTCATTTTATCTTTAGCGATGGTTTCTACCTGTTCCCAGGTTACTGTAGCTACCTTTTTACGGTTAGGCTCAGCTGAACCACTTTTTAAACCTGATACCTCAAGCAACTGGATAGCTACCGGAGGGGTTTTAATGATAAAATCAAATGACTTGTCAACGTACACAGTAATAACCACAGGTAACACTTTACCAGGACGATCCTGGGTACGTGCATTAAACTGCTTGCAAAACTCCATGATGTTCACACCTTTTGCACCCAATGCAGGGCCAATTGGAGGAGATGGATTTGCAGCGCCGCCTTTAACTTGTAGTTTTACTAACGCACCGACTTCTTTTGCCATTTTTGTTCTACTTTAATTAATTACTCAATGTTAGTAAGTGGAAGCTATGTAACATTTAAGATCTTTAGCGGAGGAGTATTGAGATGATGAGGTTTGAGACTCGCTCTCTTCTCTCGTTCCTATTATATGTTTAAGAGATCAAACTCCGCAAGAATTGCTTTTTACGGTATTTGATCTCCTTATGTTTTATTCCTTTTCTACCTGCATGTAATTCAATTCAAGCGGCGTGCGGCGCCCGAATATCTTCACCATTACCTTCAGTTTCTTCTTCTCTTCGTTCACTTCTTCAATCACCCCGCTGAAACCGTTGAAAGGCCCGTCCATCACCTTTACATTCTCGCCCACATAATATGGTACGTTTATGGTTTCGGTTTGGGCGGTCATCTCGTCAACCTTACCTAAAATACGGTTAACTTCTGATTGGCGTAACGGTATGGCATTTCCGGCTTTATCACCTAAAAAGCCTATTACGCTGTTTATGTTTTTTATGATGTGCTCAAGCTCACCATCCAGAGCGGCTTCCATTAAAACGTAGCCCGGAAAGTAATTACGCTCTTTAGCGATCTTCTTTCCATCGCGCATCTGGTAGTATTTCTCGGTTGGTATTAGCACCTGGGGCACCAAATGTGAAATACCTAAACGACTAACCTCGGCATCAATGTATTGCTTAACCTTTTTTTCTTTACCACTGATGGCCCTAACTACATACCATTTTAACTGATCACTCATCCTATCAAAAAATTAAGCCAGTGAACTATAGAATTGTTTCAGAACATAACCAATCAACTGGTCCATCCCGAAAATAACCGCCGAAATGATGATAGCTGCCACCAACACTAAAATAGCGCTGTTAAGCAACTCTCTCCAGGTAGGCCAGGTTACCTTCTCGGTCAACTCTATGTACGACTCTTTTATATACTCAGTTACGTTAGCCATTTTAGTGTTTGCTCTCTCTGTATAAGCACGGGAACAAGGATTCGAACCCTGATCAAAGGTTTTGGAGACCTCTATTCTACCGTTGAACTATTCCCGTGTGATTAGTATTGTTATATTAAACAAAGTACTCAGAATCGCTTCCGAGTACTTTGTTTTATAATTAACCTAACCTTTTACTGCTATCGCAGGATAAGGAGAGATTAGTTTAAGATCTCAGTTACCTGACCAGCACCTACTGTTCTGCCACCTTCACGGATAGCGAAACGTAAGCCCTTTTCCATAGCGATAGCGTTGATCAGTTTTACAGTGATCGTTACGTTATCACCTGGCATAACCATTTCTACACCTTCAGCAAGTGAAATTTCACCTGTTACGTCAGTTGTACGGAAATAGAATTGCGGACGGTATTTGTTGAAGAATGGAGTGTGACGGCCACCTTCAGCTTTTGAAAGTACGTAAACTTCTGCTTTAAAATCTGTGTGAGGAGTTACTGAACCTGGTTTACAGATAACCATACCACGACGGATATCAGTTTTCTCAATACCACGTAACAATAAACCTACGTTGTCACCAGCTTCACCACGGTCAAGGATCTTACGGAACATCTCAACACCGGTAACGGTTGATTTTAAGTTCTCAGCACCCATACCCAGGATATCAACAGGATCACCAGAGTTGATCACACCACGCTCGATACGGCCGGTAGCAACCGTACCACGACCAGTGATTGAGAACACGTCCTCAACCGGCATCAGGAATGGAAGATCTGTCAAACGTGGAGGGATTGGAATGTAGTTATCTACAGCATCCATCAACTCCATAATTTTACCAACCCATTTCGGATCAGCGTTTAAGCCACCAAGTGCAGAACCTTGGATAACTGGAATATCATCACCTGGATATTCGTAGAATGATAATAATTCACGAATTTCCATTTCAACTAATTCTAATAATTCCGGATCATCAACCATGTCAACTTTGTTCATGAAAACAACAAGTGCAGGTACACCTACCTGACGAGCTAACAGGATGTGCTCACGGGTTTGTGGCATCGGACCATCAGTTGCAGCAACTACGATGATTGCACCGTCCATCTGAGCAGCACCGGTAACCATGTTTTTCACGTAATCCGCGTGACCTGGACAGTCAACGTGTGCGTAGTGACGGTTAGCAGTTGAGTACTCAACGTGTGCAGTATTGATTGTTATACCACGCTCTTTTTCTTCAGGAGCAGAGTCGATTGAATCGAAAGAACGAGCTTCAGATAAACCCGCATCAGCTAATACTTTAGTAATTGCAGCTGTAAGGGTGGTTTTGCCGTGGTCAACGTGACCAATAGTACCGATGTTTAAGTGCGGCTTACTACGGTCAAACTTTTCTTTTGCCATGATTTATATTAATTTGTAGGTTAATTTAACTTTGTATTTATATACCTGAGCCAACAATGGGATTTGAACCCATGACCTCTTCCTTACCAAGGAAGTGCTCTACCCCTGAGCTACGTCGGCTTATTTTTCTCTTTCAGTTTACAGTTGCCAGTTTTTAGTTTGCAGTTAAACTGCTTGCTGCGAACCACCTTCTGCATACTATGTATCTGAGCGGAAGACGAGGTTCGAACTCGCGACCTATAGCTTGGAAGGCTATCGCTCTACCAACTGAGCTACTTCCGCTTTTTTTTAAACTCTAAAATCTAAATCCCAAACCCTCAGTATCAACTTCCGGATTTAGTATTTAGATTTTTAGAATTCAATAACGTGGGGAGAGAAGGATTCGAACCTTCGTAGCCGAAGCAACGGATTTACAGTCCGTCCCATTTGACCGCTCTGGTATCTCCCCATTTTTGTTATTCTCGAATTTTGAAACTAACAAAAGAGCCTCCTATCGGGATCGAACCAATGACCTACTGATTACAAGTCAGTTGCTCTACCAGCTGAGCTAAGGAGGCTTATACTTTTCAACCTTGTCCTCTCTGCATCTTCCCGCAATTGTGGGTGCAAAGATATTAATGGTTTATTAATTACAAACTTTATTTTTTATTTTAATGAACGTCCTTTTTTCGTGTTCGGGCGCGCTTAAAGCACCCTTCCGAAATGGACTGCAAATCTACACAATTTAAATGCGCCTGCAAATTTTTTCACAAAAAAAATCGGCAGGTTAAATACCTGCCGATTTGCTGTTTGATTTACAGTATTATACAAATTATATTTCGTACTCAGCGTTGGTTAAAATAGCTTTTTTAGCCGCTGCTTCGGTTGCGTTTTTCTTTTGTTTATGTTTTTCTATTTGCTTGCGTAAGCCTTCAATGGCAAGGTCGGTTGCTTCTTCAAACGTTTTACATTGCTCCTTGGCAAATAGTTGGCTGCCCGGAAGCTGCAATTTTATTTCAGTTACCTTATTTGCTTCGTCCTCAACATTCTCCAGTTTAAGATAAACCTGTCCGCTAACGATATGATCGTAAAACGTATCGAGTTTATCGGCCTTCTTCTGGATAAAGTCTAACAATTTTTTGTCTGCTGTGAAATGAATTGATTGCACTGTAATTTTCATGTTTCCTCCTTTTTATGCCTTGGGATGGGCGAGTTTATAAATAGACTTTAATCGTTCAACTGAGTTATGCGTATACACCTGAGTTGCGCTGAGGCTGGCATGCCCCAATAATTCCTTGATAGCATTCAGGTCGGCGCCTTTGTTTAAAAGCGTGGTTGCAAAAGTATGCCTCAGCACGTGCGGGCTGCGCTTTTTTTGGGTTGATATGTAGGAAAGGTATTTTTGCACGATCAAATAAATTAGTTTCGGATAGGCCATTGCTCCTTTATTTGTAACGATTAGCGTTAACAAATTGTTATCAAAATTTTGATTTTTCTTTAACTCCAGGTATTCGGCAAGCAATATGCATAACTCGCGGTTCACCGGAACTATTCGTTGTTTATTGCGTTTACCCAAAACTTTTATAGTGCCCTCATAGGCGTTATAATCTGTCTCTTTCAGGCCGATAAGTTCTGCGAGGCGTATACCGGTACCAAATAGTAATTCTATCACCAGTTTATTGCGCCGGCCTTCAAAACTGCCATCGAAAACAGTTTCGCTGTCAAGCAATCGGCTAAGCTTATCATCATCAACCACTACCGGCAGCGTTTTAGGTATTTTAGGGGTATTAATTTTTGCCGCCGGGTTAACGGCAACTAGCTGTTCCTGCAATAAAAATTTAAAGTACTTGCGCAAAGTGGCTACTTTACGGTTAACACTGCGTGCGCTGCGTTCATCTTCGTCCATCAGGGTAACCATCCAGGCGCGAATGTCGTGATGCGAAATTTCGGAGTGATTTTGAGGCGGGTTCCCTCCTATTGTGAGGTAAGCGAAAAACTGCTCCAGATCTGAACGGTACGCGGCAACCGTGTGCGGCGAATACCTTTTCTCAAACTGTAAGTAATTTATAAAACGCTCTAAAAACATAAAAACTATTTGCGCATTCGTGTAAATTGAATGTACAAATAGTTTTTAATATGTTTTATAGAAAAACTGAAAATTCTTGATCGGTTGAAAAGAATTACGCAGTAGTATCTAAGTTTAAGCCTTGTTTGTAGATAGCGTTTTTAACTACCGTGCGGCGAGTAACTGATTTTTTCTCGAAAGCCTGGCGGCTGCGAAGTTCTCTTAAAACACCAGTTTTTTCAAATTTCTTTTTGAAGCGTTTTAACGCTTTATCTAATGATTCGCCTTCTTTAACGTTGATAATGATCATATGCTCTAAATACCTCCTTTCAGGGACGACAAAGGTAGATATAAAGTTTTAATTTTTAAAGTGCTGATTGCGTTTTATTTTAATGATTAATAAGCACTTGTATTTTAGTACTCGGCCAGTACAATAATATTATCGCTAACTGACGCTATACGCTCGCGGCCGTTTAAAAAACCGAGGCCCACTACAAAGGTAAAACCGGCCACTTTGCCGCCCATCTCCTGTATAAGTTCGCTGGCTGCGCTTACGGTACCTCCTGTAGCCAGTAAATCATCATGAATTAATATCCGCGCGCCAGGTTCAAAAGCATCGGTATGCAATTCAATGGTGGCGGTACCATATTCCAGATCGTAAACCTTTTGCTTTACGGCAAACGGCAGCTTACCGGCCTTACGCACGGGCACAAATGGTACGCCCAGTTTGTTGGCCAAGGTAAGCCCAAACAAAAAGCCCCTGCTTTCAACACCGGCAACGGCATCAATGTGTTTGCCTTTAAGCTGCTCAACAAACGCGTCGGTAATGACGCTGCATAATTCAGCATCCTTTAATATAGGGGTGATATCTTTAAAAACTACTCCAGGCTTCGGAAAGTCAGGTATATCGCGTATGGCCTGCTTTATTTTTTGCGCTATCATTTAAATACTAAATATGGCTTTATCTTATTTATAGTTGCGGCGTCTAATATCGCAATATCTGCTAAATCATTGGCCGATAAATATTCGCCGTGCTGTAACCGGTATTGTACAATGGCGTTAGCCTGCTTGTAACTCAGGTAAGGCAAACGGTTCAGTTCGTTAGCTTCCGCCGTGTTAATGTCAATCTTTTTAATAGATGCCGGATTTACTTTAACCTGGCTGACTATTTCCCGGTACTTATCTGCATCAACACCATAAACTTCGAGTAATTGTTGCTTACTGTGAAAACCGCCGAGCAATTCCCTGTACTTAACAATCCGTTTTGCAAAGGCGGGGCCTATACCATAAACGGTTTTTAGCATCGCGGTATCTGCGCTGTTTAACTCCAGCGGCACGGTTAATTTAACTTTATGCGCATAACCAGACTTACCTTCGGGCAGGTCAATAAAGGGCTCAAGCTGTTTATATTTATCTGACGAAATACTGTAAAGCTTAGCTACATCTGCCTTGGTAAAAAACCTACCTCCTTTTTGTTTATAATGTATAATAACAGCGACCTGCCTTTCAGTTAAACCCAGCCCTTGCCAGCCCGATGATGATAGTGTATCAGGATTGAACTTTTTTATTCCCGATACAGCATATTTAGTTTCGACAGGTGCGCTAGTTAACTTACTCACGAGAGCTATTAACGCCTTATCATCAATAACATCAGCGGTGATATCACTTACATAAAGCTTAGCAATAAGTACAAGTATAATGATACAGAATAATACAACCAGCCCATTCCACGTTTTTTTAGTTATTGCCAGCTGCTTATTTAAATATGACATATTGAATGGGCTACACTATCAATATTAGATAAAATTGCGGATATTTAATTTTTTTTGTGCACGATTACCTGATTACATTAACTAAATGAAAATAATAACTACCGACGAATTCGCGAAAGCCACCAAGCTGGACAAGCTAAAAATGCCCGGACTTGCCTCGTTGCTGATGGAGTTGATGAAAATAAACCAGGTGAACGATTTGTTTGCCCAGGCTCAACCCAAACAAGGGCCTGATTTTGTTGACGCCATACTTGAGGGCTGCGGTGTTAACATTGAATATGATGAGGCCGATCTTAAAAACATACCGCGCGAAGGTGGCTTCATCGCTATTGCTAACCATCCGTACGGTGGTATTGAGGGCATGGTATTACTCAAGATGCTTTGTACGGTAAGGCCTGACGCCAAAATAATGGCCAACTTTTTGCTAAAAAAAATACCTAACCTGGCTGAATACTTTATCGCGGTGAACCCGTTTGAAAACATCGACCATTCATCGAGCATAAGCGGTTTAAAAAACACTCTCGAACTGTTAACCAATGGTACCCCTATCGGGATATTCCCGGCCGGCGAGGTATCAACTTTCCAGATTGACCAGCGTGAGGTTACAGATAAGCTATGGCATCCGGTGGTAGGAAAAATCATCGCTAAAGCAAAAGTACCCGTGGTACCTGTTTATTTCCATGGTAATAATGGCCTGATTTTTAATTTACTCAGCCTTATACACCCTACCCTGCGCACGGCTAAGCTACCGTCGGAGTTGTTCAACAAGCAGGGGCATACTATTAAGCTGCGCATTGGCAAGCCTATTCAGTACACTGATATCCCCGATAATAACAACAGTACTAAAGTACTAAGCTTTTTACGCGCTAAAACTTATGCCCTGGGTGCCGGTTTGGCCGAGGAGAAAAAACTGTTTAGTCCGAGTAACCTGTTCAAGATACGTAAAACGCCCGAAGAGATTGTAGCTGAAACAGACGCCACAGTGCTTGAAAAAGAGATATCGACTTTACGCCAGAAATACCGCTATGTGGCAGAGGGCAATTACGAACTATTTATTGCTCCCCCATCTACGGTGCCTTGCGTAATAAGGGAGATTGGCCGCCTCCGTGAAATTACTTTCAGAGAAGTGGGCGAAGGCACTAATAAAAAGATCGACCTTGATGAGTACGACATCTATTATCATCACCTTTTTATATGGGACATTGAGGCTAAGAAGATTGTTGGCGCATACCGAATAGGCCTGGGCGATGAGATATTTTACAGCATGGGCAAAAAAGGCTTTTATGTAGCCGAGTTATTCAAAATAAAATCTCAATTAATGCCGGTGCTGCGTAAAAGTTTGGAGCTTGGCCGGTCGTTCATCCGTAAGGAATACCAGCAAAAACCCATACCGCTTTTCCTGATGTGGAAGGGAATTTTTCGCTTTTTGGTTGAAAACCCACGTTACCGTTACCTGATCGGGCCGGTTAGCATTAGCAACTCCTTCTCCAAGCTATCAAAATCGCTCATTGTTGATTACATCAACCGCAATCACTTTGACCATGAATTGGCGCAGTATGTTAAACCGCGCAAAAAGTTTAAGGTTGACTTCTCCAGCGTTGATGCGGATATATTGAAAGGCGGCGAGGATAACTTTAAGATGCTTGACAGCATTATATCTGACATTGAGGTGCGCAGCATGAAGGTACCTGTATTGCTTCGCCAGTACATCGGCTTAAATGCCAAGATCATTTGTTTTAATATCGACCCTAAGTTTGCCGATTCGCTGGACGGCTTCCTGGTGCTTGACCTCGAAAAGGTTCCGCAGGAGATGCTGGAAAAACTTGCGAAAAGCTCATAACAAAAAAAGGGTTGGCAAAATTGCCAACCCTTTTTTATGTAGTTGTTATTTGATTATTTAACAGCGCCCGGAGTGGTATAAGCTGTTTTTTGAGGATCAAAGTTAGTCCAGCCAGCAGCCCAGTTCTCGGTACCAAAAGCACCACGATACTCAACTTTAGTAAAGAAATCGTTAGTTAGCTTAGTAGCTGTGAAGAGGGCGCCGGTTGCAGCGGCTTTGTCAGCTATAACCGTAAAGTTTGGTGTACCTGCATTAGCGTAATCTGATGAGAATTTGTAAGGATCAGTAATTACCGCATTAGCAAACAGTGCAGCATCGAAAGTGTTAGCCGCACGTAAAGCAGTTTCAAAATCAACTTTATTTTCACCTTTAACTTCGGCATTGCTTCTGTTACAACCGTAAATCAGGTTATTAGCAAATGCTAAACGACCGGCAAGGTAATTAGCTGTAGTAGCTTTTGCAGTAACAACTTTTGAGTCGTCAATGTAAATACCTTGAGGGAAACCAGCGAATACAGAGTTATAAATGCTGATAGCAGAGTTACGGCGTATTTGAGCAGCGTGTTGGTAGTTACCGTTAATGCTGTTAGAAGCGCTTACTGCAGGGCCGATGATAGTCATGTTTGAAAATACAGCTGAAGTTTGAGGAGCATCATTAGTTCCTGAACCATCGTTATCAGACTCAAAACCGTTAGAACCGGAAATATCAGCTAAAGTTGGATAGCGTTGAGCTAAACCAAACTGGATGTGACCTGAGTAACCATAATCTGTATCGAAGTCATCATCCCAAGTACCAATAGCTAATAAGTGTTTAGCGTTTACAGTACCACCAAACCACTCAAAAGCGTCGTCACCTGAACGGTAAACCTGAACATAATCAATTGTAGTACCTGCACCAACACCACCAAAAGTGATACCGTTTATTTCGTTATCAGGGGAGAATGCTACACCGGCATATTCAACACGTACATATTTTAATGTACCTGAATTGTCATTTGCGTCAGTACCGCCGTATTGGATATATTTAGCAGCATCACCCTTAGGATCAAGGCCGCCTTCAATTTTTACGCCTTCCGCTTTGTTAACAGGAGCTTTACCTAAAAGGATCAAACCACCCCAGTCACCAGCGGCACGTGCACCAGCAGGGAAACTTGAAGTAAACACAATTGGCTTATCAACAGTACCGGTGGCATTTATTTTTGAACCGCGGGTTATAGTTAATGTACCTAAAGTAACTTTATCACCTTTTATAATAGTACCCGGCTCAATAGTAAGCGTAGCGCCATTAGTTACAAATACGAAACCTTTTAAAAGATATATTTTGTCGGCTTTCCAAGTTGTATTTGCTGAAATATCACCAGTAACCTCAACCACGTCCGATGTCTCTTCGCCTCCGCCTGGAATTACCGGATCAATCGTGCTGTCTCTTTTGCTACAAGCGGTAACCAAAACCGATAGTGATAGAGCAAGAAATAATAATTGTTTTTTCATTTTTATCTTCTTTGAAATTTTCTGTAAAATTCATCCCGCTTTGTTAAATTACCGTTAATCGGTATTTAACAATAGGTTACCATATTGTTATTAGAATGTATAATTGAATGATAATGAAATTGTAGTACCCAAGTTGTAGCGCTTAAAGTCAAGATCACCACCTGCGGTATCATATTTCTTGTTACCATCTATATCATAGTAGAAAGCATTTTTTTGATTAAATATATCGCTGGCTGATAATTTTATTTCGCCTTTACTTTTAATAACCTTGTACCCTACCTGTAGGTCAACTACATCTCTCGGGTTCTCGTAAACACTTGGGAAGCGGGAACCACCGGCGTAAAATATCCTGCGGCCTAAACGGTTATAAAGTATGTTAAGTGACAACTTGTTGTTATAAGCCATATGCTGAATACCGCCGTTAATTACATACGGCGACTGGCCAACAAGCGGCCTTTCCTTTTCAATCGGGTTACCAATATCAGGATTGCGAACTTTTGAACGCGTTAACGCAAAGTTGGCGTACACGGTGGTATTTTTGTAGAATGGATTTTCGCTGATAAAATCGAGTGTTTTACGTGCTTCAAGTTCAAGTCCGTAAGCTTCTGCTTGCCTGTTGATGTACGATATTGTGGTAGTTGAATTAACGTCATCGATGAATGGCTCGATAGCATTATTAAAGTTTTTATAGAACAATGATACTGACATGATCTCTCCCGCAGAAGGGTAAAATTCGTATCTTAAATCGGCGTTGTCAATCAGCGTTCTTTTAAGCGTATTGTTACCAATCTGCGTAGCCAATATCTCATAATCATAATACGCGAAAGGGGCAAGTTCCCTAAACTCAGGGCGCGCCAATGTACGATAGTATGATGCCCTTAAGTTAGTTTTAGGGTTCAGGCTGTAAGTGAAGTTAGCCGATGGCAGGAAGTCAACATTATTCAACTCTGCGCGCGGCTGCGGCTGGCTATCATCTTTAGTACTCAGGCTAAGATCAAACTTTTCAACACGCAAACCGTAAACCGCCCTAAAATTTTCTGTTATCTTATTATCCAGCATTACGTAACCGGCGTTAGTCCAGCTATGGGCAGTGTAACGATCGTTGGGGTTGGGTATCTCGTCAAGTCTGTATAACCCGCTGTTTATCGCATTCTGGCCAAAAAGTGTTTCGATTGGGCGCTGACGAACATCCTCTGAATTTGGATTACTACCGTCAATCAGTAAACCGATAAAACGTGCGTTGAATGTACGATCACGATATTGTGATGATACACCAACTTTAAAGGTACTGGTTTGATTCCATAGTTTAACAGGCATTTTATAGTCCACCTTACCTGAATAAATATCTTCAGTTAAGTATGAGAATAACCTGGTGTTTGCTTTACCAAGCGTGGTAACGCTTGCTAAATAAGGATCGCCGGCATTAAATTGGGCGTAATTGGTTTTACGTTGATCGGGCTGATCGTTGATAATGTTACTGTAACCCAGGTTCCAGTTTATCTTAGCATTTTTCGAACCTATTTGGTGGTCGCCCTCAAGGGTGGATTTGAATAAGGCCTTTTGCACCAAGTCATAAGCGTAAAACTTATTATCAACTGTTGATGCATTTACGTTTGCACCTGTGCGGTAAGTAAACAGATCATCAAAAATACGATTATATAAGTTTTTAAATGTGATTTTGCTTTTGCCGTAAGTGTAACCAAAATTTAACAACGCACCAACATTGGTTTGAAAACGGTATTGATCATCGTTATAATCAAAACCATCATAGTTACGTCTGATATCAGGAGTTGTAGCCTCTGAATTACGGTAGGTTAAAGCGAATGTTGTACCCAAACGGTTTCCATTCTTACCTATGTCCGACACGTTACCCATGCTGAACTGGTAGCTTTGGTTTAAGAAAGCGTTTTTATTGTACACATTGTAATTATTGTTAAGAGAGTTGATAGCCTGAATATTTTGCGTGGCGTTCAATTGTCTTCTAACAATTTGATCGGTAGTAGGGAAATTGTTAAGCAATTTGCGTGCTCCTCCATCAAAACCAAAGTAATCGCTGGTATTGCGGTAACCGCTCTGAAAATTCTTAAATGTACTGAGCGAGTTATAGCTGTAACCGGCACCAAACGACATAAAGTTTTGATCAGGTATATCTTTGGTTGATATCTGTACCGTACCACCGGCGAAATCAGCAGGAATATCAGGCGTTGCTGTTTTTGTGATAACAATGTTATCAATAAGGTTTGAAGGTACAATATCAAACGAAAACGCCTTACGGTTAGCTTCGGTACTTGGTAGCGGGGTACCATCCAGCAATGCGTTGTTGTAACGATCGCTCAGGCCACGTACTACTACGAATTTATTATCCTGAATAGTAGTACCACTAACCCTTTTTAATACGTCACTTGTACTTCTGTCTGGTGTACGCCGGATAAGTTCTGAAGATATACCATCTGAAATTGAAGCATTGTTTTTTTGAACTGCATACAGTGATGCCACGGATGCTTGCTTATAGGTTGCTTTAACCACAACCTCGCCTAATGCATTTGAGGCCGATTCAGATAGTGTAACATCTAAGTTGGTAACCGCGTTGGCTTTAACCACAACATCAGAAATTGACTTGGTTTGATAGCCTACGTATTTAATCACTACTGCGTAATGACCAGGCGCTAAAGTAAGCGTATACTGGCCATCAACGTTAGTGGCAACACCTTTTGTAGTGCCTTGCACCATTACGGTAGCACCAATAAGAGTTTCACTTGTTTTTTGATCGATGATTTTACCGGCTATTTTCCCGGTTGACTGAGCAAATAAGTTACCTGCCGATAAGCTTAGCGTGAGCAGGACAACAATTAATGTAAATAATTTTTTCACTTGATCTGATTTTAATCAAGCGCAAAACTATTAACCCAATGTTAGCGGTATGTTACAAACACATTACCTTAATTTAGTATAAATGTTAATTAAATATTAACAACTTAAATATTCAGGCGCAATGGCTTTAATATGAGGTACCATAAATATAATGGCCCAATGAGCAGGTTTTGCAATCGTATTGATGTTGCTGGTTTCATTTGCTCAAAACCTTCAGCAATCATCATGGCGATAATACCTGCAATAGTTATGATTAGCGGCACTATGTGAAACGCCGGACCACCCGCTTGCTCCCAATGCTCGAGTTTAATGATAAAAAAACTAAACGCGAAATAAGTAAACAAGATGAAGTATGAAAGCACCGGCGACAGCCGATAATAACAAAATACACTTACAGCCAGCACAAAAGAAGCCCAATTAACAAAACCATTATACTGTCCTAAAAAATCAATGTGCGGAAATGGTATGGCCCAAACCAGTGCAAACAAGCCAAAGAATAGCAGAGGCGTGGCTATATAGCTAACGACTTTATTAACCGGATGCCGATGGGCAGCCTCATAAGCGACGAAAAGCTGCTGTACCTTGCGCTGAGTTTGAGCGTTGGATGATGATTTTCGTGCTGTATTATTTTTAGACACTGTAGTAAAAGCGAAAACCCTCTGCCAGGCAGAGGGTTTGTTATTATTTTGCGTAAGATACTGAACGTGTTTCCCTGATCACAGTTACCTTGATCTGGCCCGGATAGGTCATCTCGGTTTGTATACGGTTGGAAATATCTGCCGCCAATACTTCTGATTGTGCATCAGTTATTTTTTCACTTTCAACCACTACGCGCAGCTCACGGCCAGCCTGTATAGCGAAGGTTTTTTCAACACCCGGGTATGACAGTGCCAGGTCTTCCAGCTCCTTTAAACGTTTAATGTAGCTTTCAACCACCTCGCGGCGTGCACCGGGACGTGCGCCCGATATGGCATCGCACACCTGGATGATAGGCGACAACATTGAAGTCATCTCTATCTCATCGTGGTGAGCGCCTATGGCGTTACAAACTTCAGGATGTTCTTTATATTTTTCGGCCAGCTGCATACCCAAAATAGCGTGCGGCAGTTCCGGGTTATCATCAGGCACTTTACCAATATCGTGCAGTAAGCCGGCACGTTTAGCCAATTTTACGTTCAGACCTAATTCAGCCGCCATGGTAGCGCAAAAGTTGGCAACCTCTCGTGAGTGCTGCAGCAGGTTCTGTCCGTATGATGAACGGTAACGCATACGGCCAACCATACGGATCAACTCCGGGTGCAGGCCATTGATGCCCAAATCAATCACGGTGCGCTCACCTATCTCCACAATCTCTTCCTCTATCTGCTTTTTGGTTTTGGCCACCACCTCCTCAATACGGGCCGGGTGTATACGCCCGTCCGTAACCAGGCGGTGCATAGCTAAACGGGCAATCTCGCGCCTTACCGGGTCAAAGCCCGAAAGGATGATCGCCTCCGGCGTATCGTCAACAATAATCTCGATGCCGGTAGCTGCCTCAAGCGCACGTATGTTACGCCCCTCACGACCAATAATACGGCCTTTGATCTCATCGTTCTCTATGTTGAAGATAGAAACCGTATTCTCAATAGCTGCCTCTGTTGCGGTACGCTGTATAGTTTGGATAACTATTTTCTTAGCCTCCTTGGTAGCGGTAAGCTTAGCCTCGTCAACAATATCCTTAATTTGCGCCATGGCTTTGCTGCGTGCTTCTTCGCGCAGGTTATCTACCAACTGGTTCTTGGCTTCCTCGGCCGAAAGGCCAGCAATAGATTCCAATTGCTTAACATGCTCTTGCTTCAGCAAATCAACTTCTTCCTGCTTTTTTAAAGCGATCTCGGTTTGCTTTTCCAGATTTTTGCGCACATTGTCCAGTTCCTGCTCCTTGCGGTTGGCATTTTCCAGCTTGGAGTTAAGTGATTGCTCTTTTTGGCGGATGCCGTTTTCACGTTGAGAAAGGGCATTATTTTTTTGGTTTACATCCTGCTCATGCTCGGCTTTCAATACCAAAAATTTCTCTTTGGCTTCAAGCAGCTTGTTCTTTTTTAATATCTCCGCATTGTTCTCCGCATCCTTCAATATCTTTTTAACCTTGTTTTGTGCAGATACTTCCTGATCCTTAAACAGCTTGCGTAATAAAAAACGGCCGATGACGATGCCAACCCCGACACCAATCAGCAGCCCGATAATAACATATAAAAAATCCATTCTTTAAGTTTATAAAATAAAAAAACCGCAACTAAATCTTAAGTGTCATGTATTGAAAAACCTCTCATCAGATAATTGGGCCGGTGCTATCGTTAAATACACGAAGTAACGTATGCTTCCATTGGCACGCTGATATTGAAGCGTTAAGTTTTTAATAGTGAAACTCAAGACTTAACCGCGGCTAAATCTTAATTCGCTCATGATTATGTAAAGAACGTTATTACTACTTAGAGAAAAACTCGGTCAGTAACTGATCAAGCTGATAAACTTTATCGGCCACTTCGGTATCTTCCGCCGTGACTTTCTTCTCCGCCTTTAATGATGATGTAGCATAATGCAATACACACATCGACAGCAGATCTTGCTTATCTCTTACCGCATAATTTTCCTGGTACTCTTTTATACGGTCGTTAATCAATTTCGCTGCCCGCCTTATAATTTCCTCTTCCTCCATGTTCACCTTTAAAGGGTAAACTCTGTCAGCAATATTTATTTTTATGGAGATTTCTCCCATTTGAGCTATTCACATTTTTGCATTACTTTTTCAGCAATACAATACACTTGTCAATTTCCTGCACAAAGTCGTTAATTTTTTGCTTAATGTCAAGGCTTTTTTCATTTGTTTCTGAAAACGACCTGGCCACTTTCAATACACGAAGCTTCTCTTCAAGCTCCGCTGTTTTATTTTTACTGGTTGTTAACGCCACACTCAACGACTGATTTTCAAGCCGCATCAGGTCATTTTCCTCCTGCAGGGCAGCACAAAGTTCCATCAACCTTTCGGTTTTGTCAATAATCGAATTTAATTGTTCGCCTAATTGTGGCATCTTTTTAATTATTGATTTAATGAATTATGAGCGACTGATTTAATGAAGAGCTATCGATTGATGATAAAATCAATAATTCAATAAATCATTAACTCAATAACTGCAACTCTTACTTCCTAATCTCCGCTCCTACCTCTTTACCTAAATTAAGAATTAATTTTTGCATTATGGCATCAATGGCTTTATCGGTAAGCGTTTTTTCCGCGTCCTGCAAAATAAAGCTTACCGCATACGATTTTTTGCCCGCGGGTAGTTTATCGCCCTCGTATACATCAAACACATTTACTTCCTTAAGCAATTTACGCTCTGTCTTTTGTGCCACCTGCCTGATCTGTTCGAAGGTAACGGCTTTATCAACTAACATCGATAGATCGCGCCTTACAGCCGGGAATTTTGATACCTCCTGGTAAACGATGGTGTTTTTACGTGCCAGCGTTAATACCATATCAAAGTTAAAGTCGGCGTAAAAAACTTCCTTATCAACATCAGCCTTTTTTAGTGCCGCTGCCGCTACCGCGCCAAATTTAACCAGCGTTTTGTTGCCGCGGGTATATTGTAAGCCATAAGCAAATTCATTACCTTCAGCATCAGCCACTGCTATGTCTTTAACATTCAGCTTTTCAACAATACCATCAACAATGGCTTTCAGGTTATAAAAGGATACCGCGGTAACCTTGCTATTCCATTGTTCGGCAGTTTTAGCGCCGGTAATAAATACCGAAAAGCGCTGCACCTCGTTATACTTATCATCGGCCAGGCTATACACCTTGCCAAATTCGTACAGTTTCAGGTCGGCATTTTTACGGTTTTGGTTATAAGCAATGGCCTCTAAACCTGAATAAAGCAGCGTTTGACGCATCACATCAAGATCACTGCTCAGCGGGTTCAATATCTTAACCGCGCTATCCGGATCATCTGAATAGGCCGATTTGGTAAGCGAGTTTGATAATATCTCGTTAAATCCGTTAGCGGTCAGCAAATCCGACAACATATTTTGCACGGTATCGCGCTCCGGGCGTTGCGAGTTGTTCAACGATGCCCTGATTTGTGTAGGTATTTCAATATTATTGTAACCGTATATACGCAGCACCTCCTCAATTACATCCACCTCGCGGGTAACGTCAACGCGGTAAGGCGGCACTTTTAACGAAAGGCCTTCTGCTGTTTCGGCAACCACTTCAATATCCAACGCTTCGATAATGCTTTTGATCTCGCTGTGCGGAATATCCTTACCAATTAAACGGGTAGTATTTTTGTAAGATAGCTCCACTGCAAAAGGCTCAACCGGCGCGGGGTAGATATCCACCACGTCAGATGATATTTTACCGCCTGCCACTTCCTGTATTAGCAATGCGGCACGCTTTAAGGCATAAACTGTATTGTCAGGATCGGTACCACGCTCAAAACGGAATGATGAATCAGTTTTTAAGCCATGCCTTTTTGCCGTTTTACGCACCCATACCGGGTTAAAGTAAGCGCTCTCTAAAAAGATACTGTTAGTACCCTCAGTAACGCCCGAATCAATACCACCAAACACACCGGCAATACACATCGGCTCGGTTTCGCTGCAAATCATCAGGTCATCGGCAGATAGTTTGCGCTCAACACCATCAAGAGTTTTGAATGCTGTACTTTCGGCCGTTGTTTTTACGATCACTTTGCCGCCGGCTATCTTATCCGCATCAAAGGCGTGCAGCGGCTGACCCAGATCATGCAGTACGTAATTGGTAACGTCAACTATATTGTTGATGGAGCGTATGCCGATAACCGCCAGTTTTTCCTTCAACCATTTTGGCGATTCCTTAACCTCTACACCGGTAATGGTAACGCCGCTGTAGCGTGGCGCAGCCTCGCTATTTTCAACGCTTACATCAATAACCAGGCTATTATCATCTACTTTGAAAGCTAACACATCCGGTTTTTGAAGGCTGATCTTTAAAAAAGCGGCAATATCGCGGGCTGTACCCAGGTGCGACGCGGCATCGGCACGGTTTGGTGTCAGGCCTATTTCGTACAGGTAATCATCATTCAGCTTAAAATATTCTTTGGCGGGCGTACCTACCACGGCATCATCAGCCAGTACCATGATACCGTCGTGCGAGGCACCCAGGCCGATCTCATCCTCAGCGCAGATCATACCCTCAGAAAGTTCGCCGCGTATCTTTGATTTTTTTATGGTAAACGGATCACCCGAGACTGGGTATACCGTGGTACCTACGGTAGCAACAACCACTTTTTGCCCGGCAGCCACATTGGTTGCGCCACAAACAATATGCAGGTCCTCAGCGCCACCAACATCAACCGTAGTTACATGCAGGTGGTCTGAATTGGCATGGTCAGCACAGGTTTTTACATAGCCTATTACCAGCCCCTCTAACCCGCCGGGTACGGCCTGTACTTTTTCAAGGCTCTCCACCTCAAGGCCGGTACCTGTTAGTATCCTCGATATTTCTTCGGGAGTTTTATCGGTATTTATGAAATTTTTAAGCCAGTTATATGATATCTTCATTATGCCAGAAAGTGATAATCGGCAAAGATATAAAGATTTCGGTAGTGCGGGAGTGTTACCTTAACGGCTTAACAAATAATTGATGCCGGAATAATCCGGCACACGCTATTGCTTTTGATAGCGGCTCAGTTTGGTATAAAGTGTTTTTGGTTCAAAAGGCTTCAATATATAATCATTCATACCGGCCAGGCTAATGCGTTCTATCTCCGAGTTAAGCATAGAGGCAGTTAAGGCTATGATAGGCAGCTGCTGAAAATAAGCTTCGGATTTTGAACGTATAACCTGCGTGGCTTCCAACCCGCCCATAACCGGCATGTGAATGTCCATCAAAACAGCATCATACTGGGCAGACGATTCGATTTTCTCAACCGCTTCCTGCCCGTTTTCGGCAAAATCAGCTGTGGCGCCCCATTTCTTCAGCACTTTGTTAACCAATAACCGGTTTATCTGGTTATCATCAACTACCAACACATTTATATTTAATCCTGCTTCTACTGCGTTATCCATGTTGTTTCTTTCGCTCTCCGCTTTATCAAACGTTATTGTAAACCAAAATGTTGATCCCTGCCCCGGCGTACTGTCTACATTTATGCGCGAGTCGTGCAGTTCAATCAACCGCTTGGTTATTGGTAAACCTAAGCCAGTACCGCCATATTTACGTGTGGTATCAGACTCAGCCTGCTTAAACGATTCAAAAATAGTGCTTATTTTATCGTGCGCAATACCAATACCCGTATCAATTACGGCGAAACGTATGCGCACGGTTTTACTGTTTTGTTCAATTACCTTTAAATCAATAGTTACACCGCCGGTTGAGGTAAACTTAACGGAATTGCTTGCCAGGTTAAGCAATATCTGGCTCAGGCGCGTGGCGTCGCCCAGTATAAAATCCGGCACGGCTTCGTCAACCCGGTATTCTATGTAGATGTTTTTCTCGTGGGCTTTGTATTGTACCGAGCTGGTAACGCTTTTCAAAAGCTCGCGTATATTTACGTTAACCTTTTCAAGCTCTACGTTGCCGGTTTCAATCTTTGTAAAATCCAGCACATCGTTAATAAGCCTCAGCAGGTTTTCAGCAGAGAACTTGAGGATGTTCAGGTTTTCTTTTTGCGATTCGGACGGGCTATCCTCTATCAAGAGGTGCGACATGCCGATAACCGCGTTAAGCGGTGTACGCATTTCGTGGGTCAATACGGATATAAACATATCCTTTGCCCGGTTCAGCTGAATAGCCTCTTCCTTAGCGGCTATCAATTCCAGCTCTACCTTCTTTTTCAGGGTGATGTCGATAATTACCTCGATATATTTCTCAACCCGGCCAAGGTCATCCAGTATTACAGAGTTGATTACCGAGATCCACAGCGGCTGGCCATCCTTTCGGTAAATAAGCAGGTCAACCTCGAAAGATTGTTTGTTTTTAGACAGTTCACGGCTGCGTTCAATAATGCCAATGTCGGTTAGTTCACCCTTAACCAGGTCGCCCAGGTGTCGGCCACGAACATCATCTATGGCGTACCCGGTAATTTTTTCGAAACCGGTATTTACCCATTCCACATTGCCGCTGCTATCATTAATCACTACGCCACTGGTAATGCTGCTTGCCACAAGCGACAGCAATTTTAATTGCTGCTCTGTTTTTTTACGCTCGCTTATATCCACCATCACCCCTACGTGCCTGTGTACAGATCCGGTTTCGTCAAACAGCGGGTTGTTTGATATCCAAACCCATACCGGTGTACCGTCTTTGCGGTATATTTTTAGCTCTACCTCATACGGCCGGTTTTCGTCGATTGCCTTTTTTGCAGCTATGAATACCGACATATCGCTTTCTTCGCCAAGCAGCATGGTACCAAACTGCTTACCTTCCATTTCGGCAAAGGTGTAGCCCGTTAGGGTCTCCATCGTTTCGTTCATCCACATCACATGGCCGTTGGCATCGCGTATTAAAATGCCGCCCGGTGATTTACGCGCGGCGAATGACAGGATATCCAGGTCATGCTCTGCACGCTTACGGTTATTGATGTTGATTATTACACTGATATACTTTTCAACGTTGCCGTCGGCATCATAAATTATAGAGTTGGCTACTTTAACCCACAAATCGTTGCCGTCTTTCCTGGTCATCAGCAAGTCAATCTCATACGATTGCCTGCTATTCGTCAGCTCATCCAGATGTGGAATCAGCTGATGCCCTTCACCCTGCCTCAATATTACGCTTCGCAGCCGCCTGCCAGCTACATCGGCCAGGTTAAAGCCTGTTATGGTTTCAAAGGCGCTGTTTGTCCACACCACATTGTCGTTAGCGTCACTAATCACCACGCCGTTACTGATTTTGCTGGCCACCAGCGAAAGCTCCTGTAACTCCTTGCTTAATTTTATGTGGTGGGTAACATCACGGCCGCTGGCATACCATTTATCATCATTAAAAGTGAGCGACCAGCTTATCCATTTCCTTTCGCCCGAGCGGGTATTCACCTGGGTTTCAACCTCTACAGATCGTTTTTGTCGATTCAACGCTTTACGCAGCACGGTAAGCGATTGCTGCTTACTTTCTTCAACGTAAAAATCCCAGATGGGCCTGCCTATGGCTTCTTCAGGTTTGTAACCCAAAACCGGCTCAATGGCTTTATTAATCAGTTGCAGTTTAAAATCCTTATCCATGATGCAGTGCATCTCAGACGAGGTATCAAATAAAGTAAAAAATTCCTGGTGGATCTTCAGACTTTGTTCAAGCTCCTTTTTTTGTTTGCGGAGGATGAGATGCGACATTACCTCATCTGCAAGCGTTTTAAGCGCTTCCTTTTGCTGATCAGTTAAGTGATGCGGAACGCTGTCAATAACGCAAAGTGACCCTAAGCGGTAACCGTCCGGATCAATAAGCGGTGCGCCCGCGTAAAACTTTACGTTGGGCGCGCCGGTTACATAAATATTGTCTTTAAAGCGTTCATCAGCAGTAGCGTCGGTTATTTCGAGAATATCATCGCGCATGATGGTGTGGTTGCAAAACGCGTCTGAACGAAGGGTTTCCGTACCATCAATACCAACTTTTGATTTAAACCATTGCCGTTGTTCGTCAATCAACGTTATCAGCGCTATAGGCGCGTTGCAAATGTATGATGCAAGGCGTGTTATAGCGTCAAACTCCTTTTCGGGCAGCGTATCCAGAATTTGGTATGACGCTAAGGCTAATAAACGTTCTTGTTCGTTGTCCGGAAATAGTTTGATATTCGTCACTTATAGTTATTCTATTCCCTTTTCGCGGTATAAAGGGTAATCCGCCATTAATTTATGTACTTTTTTACGTACTTTCTTTAAAGAATGTTCGTTTTCAGGGTCAACAATTACAGCGTCTATAAGTTCTACAATCTCGTCCATTTGTTTTTCTTTTAAGCCACGGGTGGTAATGGCAGCAGTACCAACACGGATGCCCGAGGTTACAAACGGTGATTTATCATCAAACGGAACCATATTTTTGTTCACGGTGATATCGGCAGCCACCAAAGCGTTCTCGGCAGCTTTACCGGTAATGTTTTTATTACGCAGATCAATCAGCATCAGGTGATTATCTGTACCGCCTGAAATGATCTGGTAACCACGGTCAACAAACGCTTTAGCCATAGCCTGGGCGTTCTTTTTAACCTGAACAATGTATTTCATATAACTATCGCTCAGCGCTTCGCCAAAAGCAACAGCCTTAGCCGCGATAATGTGCTCCAGCGGACCACCTTGCGTGCCGGGGAAAACAGCCATATCCAGCAGTGACGACATCATGCGCACTTCGCCTTTAGGTGTTTTATGGCCCCATGGATTTTCAAAATCCTTGCCCAGCATAATCAGGCCGCCGCGCGGGCCTCGCAATGTTTTGTGGGTGGTAGTAGTAACAATATGGCAATGCGGCAGCGGATCAGTTAATAAACCACGCGCAATTAAGCCCGACGGATGTGATATATCAGCCAAAACCAGCGCGCCGACTTTGTCAGCCACGCTGCGGATAAACTCATAATCCCAATCGCGCGAGTAAGCCGAAGCCCCGCAAACAATCAGTTTCGGTTTTTGCTCAAGCGCTACCCTTTCAAGCTGTGCATAGTCAATTAAACCAGTTTCTTTATCAACACCGTAAAAATGCGGCTCATATAGTTTGCCCGAAAAGTTAACCGGCGAACCATGCGTAAGGTGGCCACCATGAGAAAGATCAAAACCCAATATTTTATCGCCGGGCTGAAGGCAGGCCAGCATTACAGCTGCGTTAGCCTGTGCGCCCGAATGCGGCTGTACGTTAACCCATTCGGCGTTGAATAATTGCTTGGCACGCTCAATAGCGATGGTCTCAATCTCGTCAACTATCTGGCAGCCGCCATAATAACGTTTGCCCGGCAGGCCTTCGGCATATTTGTTGGTTGCTACCGAACCGGCGGCTTCCATCACCTGGCGGCTCACAAAGTTTTCTGACGCAATCAGTTCAATGCCTTCTTCCTGGCGTTGCTGTTCTTCATCCAGCAGTTTAAAAATTACTTTATCTCTTTTCATGTGTTAGCTAAAAAACGCCCCTAAGTTAGTTATAAGATGTTAGATATGAGCTTTTAGTTTGATATAAGCCGCCGATGATTTAAACCTTTAAGCTATATCAGCATCTGTGCCGCTTTTGGGTGATATCCAGAAATTATTATATCCTAAACCTATTTGTATATCTATCAGTTCCTGCTGCAGCATCTCCAGCATGGCTAAAAAATTATAAACAAAATGTACCTTATTTTCTGAACTGGCAGCCATTGCCTTGAAATCAAGCCGCTGGTTGATCCTGAGCAGGTCATCAATCGCCTTTTTCTGCTGCTCTATGGAGTAAGGGTATTGCACCACCGTGTGCTTTACCTCTTCGCTGCGGCTCATAAAATTTTTCATCACCCGCTCGTAAACCACCATGAGGCGGTACAAGGTAAGTTCGGTAAGCTCCTCGCCGGGTAACGCGGCTTTTTCCATCCCCTCAACATCTACCTTTATGTTGCCGCGTTTCTCCTGTTTAAAACGCTCGTCCTCAAGCGGGCGTAACTCTTCGCACAAATCCTTAAAGCGTTTATACGCTATCAGTTTACGTATCAGCTCTTCCTTGGTATCAATTTCATTGCCCTGCTCGTCGGTTTCATGACGGGGCAGTAGCATTTTGGCTTTGATGCGCATCAGCGTAGCGGCTACAAATATAAATTCGCTGGCCACTTCCATATTCAGGCTGGTAAGGTGGTGTATATATTGTAAAAAATCGTTGGTAATGCGGGCAATGGATATGTCGTGAATATTAAGTTCGTCGCGCTCGATGAAAAACAGCAGCAAATCAAACGGGCCTTCAAACTGTGGTAACTTTATTTCGAAATAATTTTCGGTCATAACCTGTTCAAAATTAGTTAAATTGAAGCTTTTACGCCATACGCGCTAAATTATTTAAAACAATTATATGTTGCGGCTTGTCCTGTTTTTTATCATATTATTTCACGTAATTTGCAGGTTAAATATTCTAATTGATGTCGATGCAGGTACCGGCAGGTAATTTGTTGGAAAAAATCAACAATCCTTCTGATTTAAAGCAATTTAGCGAAGATGAACTTGAGCAGGTATGCCAGGAGCTTCGCCAATATATTATTGATGTAGTATCAGTAAACGGCGGGCATTTTGCCGCCAGTTTAGGTGTGGTTGAGCTTACCGTTGCCCTGCATTACATCATGAACACCCCTTACGATCAGTTGGTGTGGGACGTTGGTCACCAAGCTTACGGCCACAAAATATTAACCGGCCGCCGCGATGTATTTCATACCAACCGTGTTTACAAAGGCATCAGCGGTTTCCCTAAACGCGGCGAAAGCGAATACGATACCTTTGGCGTTGGCCACTCCTCTACTTCCATATCAGCAGCATTGGGTATGGCTGTGGCATCGCACTACAAAGGCGAAACGGACAGGCAGCATGTGGCCGTTATCGGCGATGGTGCCATGACCGCCGGCCTGGCCTTTGAGGCCTTGAATCATGCAGGTATTGAAAACTCAAACTTGTTAGTGATCCTGAATGACAATAACATGTCTATCGACCCGAACGTGGGCGCTTTAAAGGAATACCTGACCGATATTACCACCTCAAAACCATACAACCGTTTCAGGGATGATGTGGCAAGTGTACTTTCCAAGCTATCATCAGTTGGTCCGGACGCTTTTAAACTGGCAAAAAAACTGGAGAAAAGCATTAAAGGCACTCTACTTAAAAAGAGCAACTTTTTTGAGGCGCTTAAGTTCAGGTACTTTGGGCCGATTGACGGGCACGATGTTAAACATCTGGCAAAAGTACTGCGCGACCTGCGCGATATACCCGGCCCTAAGCTATTGCATTGCGTTACCGTAAAAGGCAAAGGTTATGCATTGGCCGAGAAAGATCAGACCAAATGGCATGCCCCGGGCTTGTTTGACAAGATCACCGGCGAAATTAAAAAAACATATTACGAAAAACCGCAGCCGCCCAAATACCAGGATGTGTTTGGCCACACCATTATTGAGCTGGCCGAGCAGAACCCTAAAATAATGGGCATTACGCCGGCTATGCCATCAGGATGTTCGCTCAACCTGATGATGAAGGCGATGCCTGAACGCGCGTTTGACGTGGGCATTGCAGAGCAGCATGCCGTAACCTTTTCGGCAGGTTTGGCAACGCAGGGTTTAACACCGTTCTGTAATATCTACTCCAGCTTTATGCAACGAGCGTTTGACCAGGTGGTGCATGACGTAGCTATACAGAAACTCAATGTAGTGTTCTGTCTTGACCGTGCCGGTATTGCCGGTGCCGACGGGCCTACTCACCATGGCGCTTATGACCTGGCATATATGCGCTGCATACCGAACATGATCGTATCGGCGCCAATGAACGAGGAAGAACTGCGTAACCTAATGTATACTGCCCAGCAGGAAAACATGGGGCCATTCACCATACGTTACCCCCGCGGCAACGGTGTCATGGTTGACTGGCAGCGCCCGATGAAAGCCATTCCGGTAGGTAAAGGCCGTTTAGTTACTGAGGGTGACGATGTAGCCATTTTGACCATTGGCACTATAGGTAACGAAGCCGCGAAGGCAATTAACGAGTTGAACACCGAGGGTTACTACCCTGCACACTATGACCTACGCTTTGTTAAACCGTTAGACGAAAGCCTGCTGCACAGCGTTTTCCAAAAGTTTGATAAGGTAATAACCGTAGAGGACGGCTGCCTTGAGGGCGGTATGGGCAGCGCGGTGCTGGAGTTTATGGCCGATAATGGTTACAGCGCCAAAGTAAAACGCCTGGGTATGCCTGATGCCGTGATTGAACACGGCGAGCAACCCGAGCTCTGGGCCGAATGCGGTTACGATGCCGCGGCAATAGCCACACAGGTAAGGTTGATGGGTATAAAAAAAGATACTACACACACCATAGCGTCATAAAGCAAAAGGAGCGGCAATTACCGCTCCTTTGTTGTTTAAACACGCGTAAAGGTTGTAACGCTAAACCTTTAATGCTATATGCGGTTATCCTTATAAAAATAGCTATACCGCATGGAGCATAACAAACGCCCCTACCAGCCTATCGAAAACTACGGGATAATAGGCAACATGAAAACCGTTGCCTTGGTTTCCCGCAATGGGTCGATAGATTTTATGTCGTTCCCGAGGTTTGACTCGCCTACCATATTTGCCGCTATGCTGGATGAAAATAAGGGCGGCTATTTCTCCATCGAACCACAACTGGAAGATTATACCACGCGCCAGTTATACATACCCGGTACCGCGGTTTTGCTCACCCGTTTCTTCTCTGAATATGGCATTGCCGAGGTTACCGATTATATGCCCATCACAGGCGATCCGAAAGGTTCGGTATGCGCTATCGTAAGGCGTATTAAAACCATCAGGGGTAATATCAGCTTTCGTATAAATTGCGTTCCGCGTTTTGATTATGCTAAGGCTGAACATGAAGTTGAAGCCCGCAGCGACAACGAACTGATATTTACCAGCATTAATGACGGTAATGCCAAATTACGCCTGATTGCCGACTTTGACCTTACCATTGACCAACAGAGTGGCTGCGCTGATATAACCATCAGTGAATCAAACAGCGCTGTTATTGTGCTGGAATCTATAAAATCCGGCGATGAGGAACAACTGCGCGACATCAGCCATTATATTGATAATACATATGGCGATACCATTAACCAGTGGCGCAAATGGCTTAATAAGGCTGCTTATAAAGGCAGGTATAGTGAGGTGATCTATCGCTCTGCAATCACCCTAAAACTGCTTACTTCTGCAGAATTTGGTTCGGTAGTGGCGGCCCCGACTTTTGGACTGCCTGAAACCCTTGGCGGTAACCGTAATTGGGACTACCGTTTTACCTGGATACGCGATGCTGCGTTTACCATGTACGCGTTTTTGCGTTTAGGGATGAATGAGGAAGCCACAAAATTTTTAGAATGGATATATGAGCTCTGCAAGGACAACAACCTGCAGTTGCTGTATGGTATTGATGGCACCCGTACGTTATCTGAAAAGGAGCTTAATCATCTGGATGGTTACAAAAGCTCAAAACCCGTACGCATAGGTAATGAAGCAGCTGAACAAACCCAGCTGGATATTTATGGCGAGCTGATTGATACCATTTACATCTACAATAAATCATATAAACCCATCACATTTGAATTTTGGAGCATCATCCAAAAGCAGGTAGAACACGTTATTGAACGCTGGCAGGAGCCAGACCATGGCATATGGGAAATTCGTAACATGAAACGAGAGTTTTTACATACGCGTTTAATGTGCTGGGTAGCTATGGACAGGGCGATCAAGATAGCCGAGAACCGCTCATTCCCATATCCCGAAAACGAATGGAAAGCCGTACGCAATGAAATTTATAACGACATCTACCACAACTTTTGGAATGACGACCTGCAGGCCTGGGTACAGTATAAGGGCGCAAACAATGTAGATGCAAGTGCCCTGCTGATGCCGCTTACCCATTTTATATCGCCCCTGGAGCCGAGGTGGCTATCAACCATGAAGGTGATAGACCGCGATCTTCGTTTGGATGTGCTCATCTACCGTTACCGTAACCATCTCGAAAAAATTGACGGGCTGGATGGTGAAGAAGGAACGTTTAACATGTGCTCCTTTTGGTTTATTGAGGCACTGGCCAAAAGCGGCGAGGTTGACCGCGCTGTTGAAAATTTTGAAAAAATGATGGGCTACGCCAATCACCTCGGATTGTTTAGCGAGGAGCTGGGTAAACGCGGTGAGCACCTGGGCAATTTCCCGCAGGCGTTTACACACCTGGCGTTAATAAGCGCGGCGGTAGAGCTGGATAAACAACTAAGCCGAATACACGGCTTTAACCTGTAAGTTTAGTTAGCCATTATAGGGTTGCGGGTTTTAAAGCTGGCAAGGTCATTATAAAAGCTGCGGAATGAGCTACGCAGGCCAATAGTGATCATGCCGGTACGGCTTTTAAACTGGTCATTAATATCGTCACGTATCAGGCCGCCCAATTCAATGCGCAGGTTATATTTGGGGTTAAGCAGGTATGCTACCCTGCCTTCAAGCAAATACATGTTGGTGGTAAGCCCCTGCCCGATCCAGTTGCCGGTCAGGCGCGCAGGCTCGCGGTAATTGTCAAAAAGGTTTTTACCGTAATTAAGGCCGTTTACGTCCAAACCATAACGGCCAAAGTCAAACTCTCCCGAGAAATCAAACCTTTTGTAAGAGTAATTTAACAAGCCGACCACTTCCCTGAAATTAGCGCCCCAAGGGTGCGCAAGCGATTCGCTGTTACCGGTATAATTGATAGCTGAAAAGCGCTCCGAGAATGTATATGGCGTAATGGTATTAGTTTCGAGCAGATAGTTAAGCCCTTGCACGTTAAACAAGTTCGCTCCGCGTACGCCTAATTGCCAACCAAACTTGTTGCGCGAGCTGCCATTGCCGGAGAAAAAGTTATCAGCCTCAAATTCGTCGAGCATAAACTGGCCATAAGCCGTTAAATTATCGGTAAACTTATATTTACTTGTAAAGCCGATCACTGCGTTGTCCGGAGAGCCGCTTGATGCTTCTATTGGGCGCAAAAATATAATCGGGTTGATGTATGAAAAATCAAAGCCGCGCGTATGGCCTGCCTCATCTTCATTAGCCCATACTATGGCATCAAAAAATCCTAATGATAAGCGGTTGCTCACATTCCAGTCTAAAAAGTGAAAAGTCCCCCATTTACGTCGGTTATGTGTGTAATCGTTCAGGTTAGGGTTCATCGGGTCGCTAAAGTTTGACCACATGGCCATATAACGTACATTACCCAAAGTGCCCGTTAGCCTGAAATAAGCAGCCGGCGACGCATAGTCAGATAATAATAACGAGCGGTAACCATCGCCTATGAAGGTACGGTCACGGCCGGCTGAAATGTTCAGATATTTGACTGGCGTATAGGATATGTTTGCTGTGATAAAAGACCAATCCTTAGTATCACTGTTCGAGCTCCTGTCATAAGCCTGACCGGGCACGATACCAACCTGGTTAATATAGGTGGTTAAATATTCCGGAAATAAAGCCCGGTTTAAAAACCCGCTTACATTGTATGATACCTTATTGCCAAAGGTACCGCCAACTTGCAAACCTACCGATGTTATACGCGTAGTGCGCTTGAACTGCCTAAAATCACGGCCAACAACCAGGTCAGGCAGCAGATCGGCGTAAAAGGTGCTGTTATCGTTTTTTACATCTATCTGGTGCTCGGTAAATAATTTACGGTAACCGGCGCCATGTTCTCCATCACTGCCATAGTTCATTATCGAATCGTAACTGCGGCGCAGCAGGCTGTCATCAACCAAAAAGGGTTTTAGCGCACTATGTACACGCGTTTTAGTTGAGTATACATCGGCATTTAACTTTTGATAGAACTGGTATGAATACGGCTGATAAACTGATTGCGCCTTTGTTAAGGTGACTGATGATATAATGAAGAATACAAGCGTAAATATTTTTTTCATTTGAGGCTTATGTTGTTATAGCTATTCAAAATAATTCAATGTCTTAAATCCGCCTTTTTGCAGATACTCATCCTTACGCACCTCAAGCAGATCAGCCTGTACCATGTCGGCAACCAAGGCATCTAAATCGTACTTGGGCATCCAGCCCAGTTTTTCACGAGCTTTGGTGGCATCCCCTATCAGTAATTCTACCTCGGTTGGGCGGTAATATTTCGGATCAACCTTTACAACCGTTTGGCCGAACTTAAGTTTGGCCTGATCGATATTTAATTCCGTAAGCCGATCCTCGTCTAAATCAATTATAACACCCTTTTCGTTCTCATTTCTTCCGCTAAATTCCACCTCAATACCCAGCTCGGCAAATGCAAGCCTGATAAAATCACGCACGGTAGTAGTAACACCGGTAGCAATAACAAAATCAAGCGGCTCGGGCTGCTGCAGCATCAGCCACATTGCCTCCACATAATCCTTGGCGTGCCCCCAGTCGCGTTGCGCCGACAGATTGCCCATATACAGATGGCTTTGCAACCCCATCGCTATCCTGGCCGCAGCACGGGTTATCTTGCGGGTAACAAAGGTTTCGCCGCGAATCGGGCTTTCATGATTGAACAAAATGCCGTTACAGGCATACATATTATAAGCTTCGCGATAGTTAACGGTTATCCAGTAACCGTACAATTTGGCTACCGCATATGGAGAGCGCGGATAAAAAGGCGTTATTTCGCTTTGCGGCACAGCCTGTACTAAACCATAAAGTTCAGATGTTGACGCTTGGTAGATCCTGGTTTTTTGTGCTAAACCCAACAAACGCACCGCTTCCAAAATGCGGAGTATACCTATACCATCGGCATTAGCCGTATACTCCGGCGTATCAAAGCTTACCTTTACATGGCTTTGCGCCGCCAGGTTATATATTTCGTCAGGCTGAACATCCTGGATAATGCGGATCAAATTAGTTGAGTCAGTAAGATCACCGTAATGCAGCCTGAAATTCACGTCCGGCTCATGCGGGTCATTATATAAATGATCAATACGGGCGGTGTTAAATAATGATGACCTGCGTTTAAGCCCGTGCACGGTGTAACCCTTCTTGAGCAAAAATCCGGCTAAGTATGCGCCATCCTGCCCGGTTATACCTGTTATCAGAGCTGTTTTCATTGCGATGTAGCTTATGCGTTTACAATAATATTTAATTTAATTGTAAATCAAGGCACACATAGGCTACTCGCGGGTTTATTTAGTTAAAGGGTGTAACAATACGTACTTATTTGTATCTTAACCACATACATCACATTTAAATCAAAAACCTATGGCACTCGCATTCCTGAATTTAGGCACCCCGGAAATTATATTGATTTTCTTCGTTGTGGTTATCCCGCTATTCACCCTGGTGGACATTATAAAATCCGACTTTAAGGATAATTTCACTAAATTACTTTGGATAGTAATTGTATTGCTTGCGCCCCTATTAGGTTGCCTGCTTTACTTTTTAATTGGCCGGAGCCAAAAGGTAAGCAGGTACATGTAACCATAAAAAAAGCGATGGCATAATACCATCGCTTCTCCTTATATCTCTGCTGCTACAGCTTCTTCAAGTTCCTTATACCATTCTTCACCATATTTGCGGATAAGCGGCCCCTTCAAAAACTCGTGGACATGTACTTTCAACTGATCGCCAAAGGTGCAGGCGTCGCTGCAAATACTCCAACGGTCGTAATGCAAAACATCAAATTCCGGGTAGGCTGTGATGCGTATAGGGTACAGATGGCATGAAATCGGTTTTTTCCAATCGATATCGCCTGCCTCGTAAGCTTTTTCAATAGCGCACTTGGTGATGCCATTTTCCATAATAACATAGGCACACTCCTTATTCGTATCAACACATGGCGTGGTATAATCGCCTTCAAAGTCGGTAACATAAGTACCTTCCTTTTCAATTGTGGCAATTCCCTTGGTATTCATATAGGGTTTTACCTTCGGATATATCTCATCCAGGATAGCGCGTTCTTCATTTAACAGTGGCGCGCCCGAGTCGCCTTCAATACAACATGCTCCTTTACATTTATTAAGGTTGCAAACAAAATTCTCCTTAATTACATCCTCATGCACCAGCACATTGCCAACTTCAATCATCATTACTATTACTTTTTAACAGGATTTAGCGGGTATTTAAGTCCTTTAGCTCCGGTCAAATCCATGCTAAGGCTACCCACAATTACTTCAACGTGCGCACGTACCGGTATGCGGTTAGCGTCGTCAGTTATCCAAAGATACAGTTTACTATTCTTTTTAAATATTTTACCGGGTATAATGGTTGGATTAAACTTTAAACAGTTAAACGTTCCCATTGAACATTTCACCTGCTCTTTACCCATATAAGTGATGCTCAGTTTATGAATACCATCTTCCAGAAAGTATGGCATATCTATGGTTTGCCCTACCTTGATCTTTGATATATCCAGCGAGCGGGCAAAGTAATAGGCAGATACAAAATCAAACATCTGGCCTTTAAACTCAAACTCGCCTTTATCCGCCTTTATCTTACCATCCTTGTGGTTAAAGGTTACCTTATCGGTATGCTTGTAGCTTCCTTCTTTACGGTTCTCGGTATAAAAGTAAGGCATCAGCGTATTTTTGTCGACAAAGCTTTCGTAGCGGTTACGCACCTTGTAAAATACGTTAAAGGTTCCGGCGGTTTTACCTTCGGCTATAATATGATAAGCGGGCTTACCATCAAACTTCTGCGGACTCTCCTGCACTTTAAGGTTGGCCTCTGCTGCAGTAAAAATGCCGTATTTAAGTTTATAATCCAACTGCTCGCCAACACCAAATACCGCCTTGTCGAGGTTATCGAGCGTTTGGGCGTAAATTGGGGTACCGGCTATCAGCAGCAGGTAACATATTATGATCAATTTCTTCATTAACGGTGTATTTTGATTGTAACGGAATGGCACAAATCAGGCAATTCCTCTACCCGGTTTGACAGAAACTGATAACAATAGTTTAACATACCTGTTTGGGGGTTGTCTGCAAAGTAGTCGGCGTCGCCAAAAAATCAGTCTTTACGTTTATAGATAGGCACAGTTGAACACGGCTCGCCAAACATGAGGCTTTTAGCTACCGGGGTAAGCTTTTTTGCTAATTCAACATAGGCGGCAACAGGCACGGGCACGTCACCACAACCTTTAATAACCAAACGCTGGTCACGATATTTCTCTACGTCAAGATTTGCAGTCGCTTTTACAAACAATACCGTTTCCAGCACTTCTGCGTCACCAAAAACTACCTCACGGGCATAAGGCGCCATACGGTTGGCCAGCAACATATATGCCCAGGCCGGTACTATGGCGTCGGCAGTGCAGGTAACCGCAACAAATTTATCCTGGTACTGGCTCCAGTCATGTGTTTTTACAAACTCACGAAAGTCCTTTTCCTTCAGGATAAGCCCGTGGAAAAGATTGTCCTTTATATCATATACCACACGTTCGCCCTGCTGGTAAAACTCCGCCGGGTCAAGCGTTACCAACCCGCTTTGGGCTACCTTATTTATAATGTTTTCCTGAATTTCCATTTAGCTTAAAATAAAAAATCCGGGAACGATAATCATTCCCGGATACAAAATTACTTTAAAATACGATTATAAGAACTTGGCTCTGTAATCTTTTACATTCGCCTTATCTTGCAGGGCTTCAAACAGCTGCCCTTGCGAACGCTGTAGCGCCATTTGAGCAAGCTGCTGTTTTTGTTTAACTAAGTTGCTCAACGGGGCAGGTTTAACAAAACCATCAACTACAAAAGCGTATACGCCGCTTGTACCTTCAACCGGTTTTGATACCTTTTTAGGCTGCGAGCCAAATACCGAACCGATAACGCTGTATTCAACACCAACGCCGGGTATTACCGGGTTAGCTAATACAATGTTTTGCGCCGGGGTTACTTTACCACCAACTTTTTGCGCTACCTGGTTAATGCTTGATGCACCATTAACAGCGCCCTGCATTTTCTCAATTAATTGTTTTGCCTTAACCTTGTTACGTACTACAGGCAATATGGATGCTTTAACAGCCTCGAGCGGTAACTGGCCTTCAGGTTTAACCTGCGAAACCTGGGCAACCACGTACTGATCGCCGGCGGTGAAAACCTGCTCAGATACGTCACCAACTTCTGATTTGAATATCCAACGAACCAAATCACGGGCATTATCTAAACCTGGTATGCCTGCCGCGATGCCGGTAACATCAGTACCTTGCTGTACGGTAAGTTTTTCTTTTTTGGCTTCCGCGTCAAAATCGCCGTTGTTTACGCTTGCCAGGAAAGTCTGCGCTTTACTGTAGGCTGTTGAACGTGTTTTTTCGCTTGGCTGTATCGGTTTGTTTACAATGGCCACCTTAACTACTTTAGCGCTACCTTTTTGATCTTCGATACGGATAAGGTGAACACCAAACTGCGTGGTAACTACTTTCAGCTCACCTTTGCTGCCGTTAAATACTGCTTCGTCAAAAGCAGGCACCATAGCGCCACGGCCGAAAGTACCCAAGCTGCCACCTTTTTCGCCCGACTGTTTATCATCAGAGAAAAGTTTGGCCAGTTCGTCGAACGAGCGGCCGCCCTGGATCAGCTTTTTCAATGAGTCAATTTTAGCAGCGGCTTTTTCTTCACCACCTGCTGATTGAGCTGAGATAAGGATATGGCTTGCCTTAACCGAATCAGGACCAACACGTGAATCAATCAGTTTGGCGATGTTGTAGCTACCGTTTGACAGGTATGGACCATAAACATAACCTTTTGCCGCGCTGAACATTACCGAATCAAGCGCCGGATCAAGCTGGCCTTTTTTACGGTAAACGATAGGCGTTTTAGTGTCAGAATTTAACTGAACAAATAATGAATCGTTATTGCTGGCTTTAAAATCCTGAGCCAGTTTTTCAGTTTGAGTTTTAACAGCGGCGCTATCCTCTTTAGAAGCGGCACCGTTTACAGCTACATATTTAAAGCTGCGCAGCTCCTGCTTGTTTACAAAAAGTTTTTTATGCGCATCGTAATACTCCTGGTAATCAGCATCAGTAACGGTAACTTTGTTATCAGGTATTGATGCATAATCAAGCGCTACGTATTGAAAATTAGCCAATTTGTTTTTAGCCTCGTAATCATCGGTAGCCTCAAGCGAGTTTACGTACAGGCCATTGGTTACCAAGGCTACATATTTTTCCGCCTTTTTTGATTCGATGATCTGGGCAACAAAATCCTGCCATTGTTTTTTCATCGGGTCGCCATCTTTAGCGGCATTAACGCTGCTTAGCACGTTGTTTAATTGCGCGCGGTCAAGCTGGCCGGTTTGCGGGTTGCCAAACATCTGCACAATTTGCGGGCTTGGGTTGTTGCCGCTGATGAGTGATTTTGTTTCGCTTTCGCCAACAGTAATATTCAGTTTAGCGATTTGGCTGGTGATGATAGAACGGCTGATCATCTGGTTCCAGGTATTTTCCTGAACGTAGCCTAAAATTTGCGGGCTAACGCTGGTTTGGCCAGATTGCTGCTTGTACTGCTCTGTATTTTGCTCAACCCTTTGATTAAATTCCTGTACAGATATTTTTTCATCAGCTACTACACCTATGGTGTTAGCATCGCCCCTGAAAAACGAGCCGCCAAAATGGATAACCTCACCTGCAACAAAAGCAAAAAGCGCAAGACCTATAACGATGACGAGTATCACCCCCATCTTCTCACGCAAAAAACTCATAATTCCCATATAAACTCTATAATTATTAACTATTTAAAAAGAGGGCGCAAGATACAATTTTTAGTAAAATTCCATCAAACAAAATTGACGTTGAAATTATTTATTACTCTATTGCCTTTTGGTCTACATTCCAGATACCGGTTGTCTGGTTCATCGTGTAATGACTAAAATCCTGGTTACTCTCAAAATTGGTTCCGTTGGAGATGTTACCATTTGCAAATAGTATTTGCACCGGCTGGCTTGATGTGATGAGTTGCGTCTTGGCGTTCCAAATCAATTCTTCCGATTTGAATACGTCGCCCTGCGCGTTTTTTGATACCACGTTTTTGTAAAGCTCAAAACGATTGTTATCGTCCTTAGTTAATGCGTAGTTAGAAGTAAGGGTGTTGATCACTTTCAACTCCTTATCGTAAAATACAATCTTCACCCCCTTAGGCATCTCGTAGTAGGGTGTATCAACTTTATGGTTGATTAGCACGGGTGCAAATACCACGGCTTTTACATGCGCCGAATCGCTATAGGTAATTTCGGCATTGGTGGTTATTTCCTGAGGCTTAATATCCTGCTGCGATAATTCTTTGATCTTCTTCAGATCATTCTCGCACGAGACAAAAAACAAGCTGCTGCAAATAATTGCCAACAATAGTAAAGCAGCTGTTTTTGTTCGCGAACTAAAAAACATATTAATCAAACTTGTAACGGGTAAACCACTTATCATTAAGTGTAAACCCTAAACGTATATTAATGTAGTTTTCTTTTACCAGGCTATTGGTAAGCGCGCCGCGTTTACCTACTTCAGCCGAAATATTGATCTTGTAGTAACTGCTGCTGGTTTGGCTCGGACGCAAAGGCAGGCCTAAACCAAAAGTTGCAGCATATTGGTTAATGTCGGTGTTGTTTACGCGCAGGTTGGTTTGGTTATACATAAAACCTACACGATAGTCAACCAAAGCCCAATAGTTATTCAGTTTATTGATGTTGGGCGTAAATTGTGCGCCGAAGTTATAGGTCTTGCTGTCCTTCATGCCCTGGTTAATGGTTTGATAAGCATCGCCCGTGGCCGATAGCTCAGACCATTTGCCCATAGTGTAATCAGCGCCCAAAAGCAACTTTTCACCCGCTTTAAACGATAAACCAAACCGGTTTATTGAAGGTAATTTTAATTTTGATTTAGGGCTTACCTCGTTTACCACGCTATCCAGCGGAATGTTTTCGCTGCCATCTGTACCGGTGGTAAAGTGCGATACGTAGGTACTGTTTTCAATATTGAGCTTTGTAGGCGCCGAACCGGAGTAACCGAAAGTAAGTACATTACGCTCGCTCAGGTTGAACATGAATTGCGCGCCGTAATCGTAGTTAAAACCCTGTACGCTGCTGTTTTGCTCAACGCGGGTATTAAATGCACCATAAAGATCAGGTATAGAAGTTACGCCATAATCCTTCATGTTACCAAAGATGTATGACACGTTTGCGCCCAGCATAATATGTTTACCGATGCCGAAACCGTAACCAAAATGAGCCTTGGTCAAACCGCCCTCGCCGCTGTATTTGAAGTTAACCGCGTTGGTATCCGCAGGGTCGCCAGTACCAAAGTTAGCCTGGGTTTGCGTGTACTCATACCCGCGCTGACTGTATGGCTGCAAACCGAAGCTTATAGCCGAGCGTTTGGTTACCGGGAAAGCGAACAACAAATGATTAAGCCTGAAATTACTGCTGGTTTGCGAGCCCTGCCCGTCACGGCTAAGTTTAAGGCTGCTGCCAAAAACACCTACATCAATAGTAGTTAAACCTATAGCGCCGTATGAAGCCGGGTTGAGGGTATTTATTGTTGAGTAACCGCTTATAGCGTTGGTTGCCGTTGCAATACCGCCCATACCGGCGGTCTGGGGTGTCCAGTTCGGGTCGATATCGCCAATGCCGTATTTTGAATAAGGTGAACTCGTTGTCGATCCGTTTTGTGCGCTTGCGCCAAGTGCGCTTATAACCAAAACAAGCGTAGCAAATAACCTGGTATATTTAATCATTATGTTGTAGTAATGCGGCATTCAATCCTATTAAAACCAAATTGGGTTCAATATTAATTTGGGGGGCAAAGATGCTATTTTTCAGCAGAGTATCAAAAAAATCGCTATCGCCACCGGTTAGTATAATATTCAGTTGTTTATCTTTCTGCCTGTAGGTTTCAATAAAACCTGCAAGCTCATATTTTAAGCCATTTTGCACGCCTGACTGTATGGCGGTTTGCGTGCTGTTACCATAAGCCATTTCAAAAGCGCCGTCGGCCTCAACCAGCGGCAAGCCTGATGTATAATGGTTTAAAGCCTTATAACGGGTATTTAGCCCCGGCGATATACTGCCGCCAAAATAATTTCCGCCGGCATCAACCCAATCATAGGTAATGGTGGTGCCGCCATCAATAACCAGGCTGTTTTTTTGGGGGAATAAGTTTACCGCGCCGTTAACCGCGGCTACCCTGTCGAGCCCTAAAGTGTGCGGGGTAAGGTAATGATTGGTAATACCCCTGGCCATTGTTGCCGTAAAATGAACTACCGTTACCCTTGTGCTTAATACAGCAAGCCAGTAAGGCGTATCTTTTTTTACAGATGATATGATGGCCTTACCAATATTGTATTTGCTTAACAACTCATCAAACAAAGCGGTATCGGCATCGGCATAGTGGCTGGTTTCGAGCAATTGTTGCTGCTCAAAAACTGCAACCTTGGTAAGCGTATTCCCGATATCAATAACCAGGTTAGCCATCAGGCCTTCACCATTGAAAGTATTGATTCAAAAATCGCCAAACCATCTTCATTCGCTAACACAGCATCGGCCGCACGCTCAGGGTGTGGCATAAAACCAAACACGTTGCGGTTTTTATTGGTAATACCCGCGATGTTTTCAAGCGTACCGTTAGGGTTGGCATCGTTGGTTATATTACCGGCTTCGTCACAATACCTGAACAATACCTGGTCGTTATCATTAATTGATTTCAGGGTATCAGCATCGGCAAAATAATTACCCTCGCCATGCGCCACCGGAATTTTAAGCACGCGCTGCGCATCTATCTGCGCGGTTAGTAATGAGTTTTGGGTTTGTGGCAACACAAAGGTATTGCGGCAAATAAACTTACGGTTTTTGTTATGCAGCAAAGCACCCTCAAGCAAGCCTGATTCGGTCAGTATCTGGAAACCGTTGCATATGCCCATTACATAACCACCTTTGGCAGCAAACTGTATCACCTCCTGCATAATTGGCGAAAAACGGGCAATAGCGCCTGAACGCAAATAATCGCCGAATGAGAAACCGCCCGGCAGCACAATAAAATCGCAACCCTGCAGGTCGTGGTCTTTATGCCAAAGGCGCACTACCTCCTGGCCCAATATATTGTTTAGTACGTAGATAATGTCTTCGTCGCAATTAGACCCGGGAAATATAACAACTCCAAATTTCATGTTACAAAGCTAACATAACCACTGAAATTAGGACGAATATTATAGTTAAAAAGTGTTAAACTGGAAGTAAATTATACCTGCAACCAACAATAAATACAGCGTTTCGTAAAACCAGCGGCTTGTTGCATGTAAAAAATAATAGGCAAAGGTGATGGCCACGGGTATAGCGCAAAGCAGAAAATGATTGAGCTGAAATTCCGTTTTTACATAGAATGCCAGGCCCGCCACCAAAAAATAAGCTACCAGTAACTGGAATGATTTGCGGATGTGTACGTAGCTTTTAAAAAAGCCCTGCTGCAATTTATAAACCGAGAGCACCAGTATTACCGCTACCGGCACCAGTAGCACGTAGGTATAATTATTAATGCTGATGCTTGTAGGAAATTTACCGCCAAGCGGCAGCCAGATACTCGAGAAACGGTTCAGCCTGTCGTTGTAAAAGTATACCACGGCCAAAAAAAAGAAAACCGTTGCATAGCCAATGATTACCGCCGCCCACTCGCGCCAGTTAAATGGCCTGAATATGATAATGGCGATAAACACTACCAGAAATATCCAACTGAAAGGCAGATAAATCAATGATCCTAAAGCGACGATCAAGCCCAGATCGTAACAGGTTGACTTAACCTCGGTGCCCTTATATAAACTGAACAGCTTATACATCAACCATATTACCAGAAAGTTGCAGATCAACGGCGCACTCAGCCTTAAAAATGGCGTAAACAGCGCCGATACCGTGATGTACATGAGCGCCGGCATGTAGGATGGTTTGTTGAGCAGGTTAAAATAGTTAACCATGGTGTTGAGCAATAAAGCCTGGATAAATACGAGCAGCGTGGCCAGCAATACGTTGAAAAAGGGCGACAAAGCGTATTCGTAGGATACCGGTACCAACAATCGTGAAAACGACTCAACAAATATAAACTCCAACCTGTCGGGCGTATTAACCAGGTAGCCTATACGTAAAACAAAAACAAGCACGGCCAGCCATAGTATCACTATCGGGTTGTACGATCTGAATATATTGACCATGGGTATGCTGTTTCTATTTAGATGAAATTAACATTCAGGCAAGCTGATCGGTATGTTTACCGCCAGGCCACCATCTGAAGTTTCTTTGTATTTGGAATTCATATCCTGCGCGGTTTGCCACATGGTTTTAACCACCGCATCCAGGCTTACTTTTGCGTTATCGGGATTGGTTTGCAGGGCCAGTTGCGACGCGGTGATGGCCTTGATAGCGCCCATCGTATTGCGCTCAATACAAGGCACCTGTACCAACCCGGCAATTGGGTCGCAGGTTAAACCGAGGTGATGCTCCATAGCAATTTCGGCGGCCATTAAAACCTGTCTTTGCGATCCGCCTAAACATTCGGTAAGCGCCGCCGCCGCCATGGCTGATGATACGCCGATCTCGGCCTGGCAACCACCCATCGCCGCGGATATGGTGGCGCCTTTTTTAAAGATGCTGCCTATCTCTGATGCAGTCAGCATAAACCTGATGATCTTATCCTCACTAAAGCCATCGCAAAAAGCGATGTAATATTGCAGCACAGCCGGTATAACCCCTGCCGCGCCATTAGTAGGCGCCGTAACCACCCTGCCGAACGAGGCATTTTCCTCATTTACGGCCAGTGCGAAACAGCTTACCCAATCCAATATATTTTGAAAACTGTTACCGCTTTGCCTGATTACGCCAACCCACTCCTCATAATTGCTATAAGGCAAGCCTTTGGTTAGGCGCTTATTCAGGCTTGCTGCACGACGGGCCACGTTAAGGCCGCCGGGCAAAAAGCCGCCGGTATGGCATCCGCGGTATATGCACTCCTTAATCACCCTGAATATATTAAGCACACCCGTACGTGTTTCTGCCTCGGTGCGCCAGGCTAATTCATTTTCCATCACCACCTCAGATATTTTGAGGCCGGTTTTCATGCACCAAACCATCAGGTCGCGGGCGGTTTCAATAGGGAAAGGCAGGTCAACTTCAGCCCTGGCATTGTTATCCTCACCATCCTTAACCACAAACCCACCGCCTATGGAATAGTAGGTAGCCGACATCGCCTTACCATTACTCAAAAACGCCTGAAAAGTTACCGCGTTAGGGTGAAACGGCAGACTTTCGCTGAATAGAAAAAGCAGGTCATCATCCTTATAAAAGCTGATAGGCTTAACATCGCCCAACACCATCTGGCGCGAGGTTATAATTTCGTTTACTTTAGGCTCTACCTGGTCAACCTCAAAGGTAACCGGGTCATCGCCACTCAGGCCGAGCAGTATGGCAATATCGGTGCCGTGGCCTTTACCGGTTTTGGCCAGCGAACCGTACAGCAACACCTTTACCTGTACCACCTGCGGCAATACACCTGCATCAGTAAGTAACTGTACAAATTGCTGTGCCGCGCGCCATGGCCCCAACGTGTGCGAACTTGACGGCCCTATGCCTATCTTAAATATATCGAATACCGAAATCTGCTCTCTTTGCATCTTGAACCGCGAAGTTACATATCGTATAGCTATAAATTAAATTTACGCCCCGCATATAGATAGTTTTACGTAGTTTGCATAAACTTTATTACAATGACCGATTTTGTTGTTCAGCCTAAAAAGAGGATCGACTCGATTGATATTGTTCGCGGCCTGATCATGGTGATCATGGCGTTAGACCATGCACGCGATTTTTTTATGCCCCAACAATTTGATCCGACCGATCTTACCAAAGCTTCAACTTCGCTGTTCCTTACCCGGTTCATCACTCATTTTTGCGCGCCGACTTTCGTTTTTTTGGCGGGTACGGGTGCATTCCTGTCGTTTAGCCGGGGCAAAACCAAGGGCGAGGCCGCTAAGTTTCTGATCACCCGCGGCCTTTGGCTTATACTGCTTGAGTTCACCATTATACGCTTTGGTTGGGCGCTTAACATTGCTTTCGATTTTGTTTTTGTGCAGGTGATATGGGCCCTGGGCGTGAGCATGATTGTACTGGCCGGACTGATCTACCTGCCACGAGGTGTAATAGCCACCTTCGCGCTGATCATGATATTTGGGCATAACGCGCTTGATGGTATTAAGATAGCGCAACTGCCCGCGCCATGGGGAACCATGTGGGGCATTTTACATGTGCAGGGCATTATACAACTTACCGGTTATACCAAAGTATTTATACTTTACCCGCTGATACCCTGGATAGGCGTTATGGCTTTAGGTTATGTATTCGGCACGATATTTAAGCTTGACGCCGTCAAAAGGCGCCCCCTGCTGGTTGCCATCGGCCTGTCATCGCTTGCACTGTTCGTTATACTAAGATTTTTAAATGTTTACGGCGACCCTAACCAGTGGACGGATCAGGGCGTCTGGCATCGCACTATTCTGTCGTTCATCAACGTGCAAAAATATCCGCCATCGTTAGATTATCTGCTGATTACGCTCGGCGTATGCAACCTGCTGTTAGCCGCGTTTGAGTATGCCGAGAATGGCTTTACTAAAATAATTATAGTGTTTGGCCGTGTGCCCATGTTTTACTACATACTGCACCTGTACCTGCTGCGCCTGATGGCTTTTATCGCTTACCTTGTCGTTACATCAACCGGTAGCGGCGCTAAAGCTCAGGGCGGCGCTCCGTTGTATTTTGTTTACCTGATGTGGCTACTTGCAATAATCATCCTATACTTCCCCTGCCGCTGGTACATGAGGTATAAGATGACGCATAAGCAATGGTGGCTGAGTTACTTATAATCCTCAGGCAAAAAGTTTAACAGTAAATTCGGATCAGGAATAATTTCCAGGTACCCGGTTTTTTCTGACGGTTTACATACGCCGGGGAAATCGCCCTGCTTGCCCTGCATATCCAGTATAAGCTGAAAATGCAGATGCGGCGGCCAGTTACCATTTTCATCCGGGATGCCAAATTCAGCTATTTTTTGCCCGGCATGCACCTGCTGCCCTACTTGTATTTTCTGTAGGGATTTGCGGTTTAGATGGCCGTATAAGCTGTAAAGCTTAAGCCCGTTTACCTCGTGCTGTAAAATTATGGTTGGGCCATAATCGCCGTTACCGGCATTATCATTAAAACTATGCACCGCACCATCAAGCGCCGCACGCACAATGGTACCTGCAGCGGCCCATATATCTACTCCTAAGTGGACACTACGCGGTTCATCATCATTTGCGCCGAACAATTGTTTACGGCTGTAAACGGTACGGTTTTCCAGGTAGCCGCCTATGGCATATCGGCATTGGTTATCGGTAAGTTGTGTGGTGATCCAATCGCCGAAAGAATCTGCATCATCCACAATTTCCGTCGTAAGTTTGGTATTGGCAGCGGTCAGGTCAATCCTGTAAAGCTTATCTGTAACATTTTCAAAATCAACCACAACCGAAACCGGCACCTCAGCCATCGCCAGGTGTGCCGCCAATGTAACCGATGCTTTTCCCATGGCTAAAAAATTTACTCTTCGTCTGGCTGGCGGGGCTCTTTGCTTATTTTGTCAAAAAGCTTATCCATACGCTCAACATACTCGTTGGTATCATCTACAAAAAACTCCAGCTGCGGTATAATACGCACCTGGTCTTTTATACGGGCACCCAGCTTGTAACGGATCTCTGACGCATGCGATTTTACCAGCTGCAGTGCCTGCTGGGTATTGTTATTGTTAAAAAAGCTTAAAAATACGCGTGCGATGGCTAAATCGGGCGTTACACGTACTTTAGTAATGGTTACCAGCGTATCGGGCAAATAAGCTGCGCCTTCGCGCTGAAATATTGCGGCAAGGTCCTGTTGTATTACTCCTGCAAATTTTTGCTGACGTTTTGATTCCATGATAAGAAGTTGTTAGGGCTGAAGCCGCATGGTTAAAGCTCAAAGCTATAGTAAAAAGCCATAAGCTGCCAATTTTGTTTTAACGTTTAAATAAAGATGAATGATCGCAGGCGTTAATGGCAAATATCCTGCGGTATAACCTTGGTTATCCTGATAAGTTTACGCACCACGAGGGTACTATCGTACTCGGCGCCCAGCCCGTCCTTGTCCGACGGTAGCTTGACACCCTCAACCTCCACATATACCGGCTCGTAAGGTTTTTCAAAGTTTAGCTGTGAGTATTGCAGTTCTAACTGCGCCGAGCTATCGGTAACCCAGAATTCCTTTTCGCGCCCGCATTCGCTGAAAGACTTTATTTCGGGGCCAAAGCTGTAAAGCCCCTTATATACATGCGGTTTACCATCCTGCTTATCGCCGCTGCATGATGCAAGCGCGGTCAACAAAATGGCCAAAACCAAAAAAACATATTTAACAGATGATGATTGCATCTTTTATTTATAGATCCTGTTTTATTTCACTTAATCCTTTAACACTCAATCTGGCACTTATGCCCGAGGCTATTACCGCTATGATGACCACTGTTAAAAATACCAGGCCAAAATCTGTAACCTTGATATCTACGGGATAAGCGTCAATAACCATTAACGAGCCATTGATGCGTACCAAACCGTACTGCTGCTGTAATATACAAAAAATGAGCCCTATAGCCAATCCGGCAATGCAACCGGCCACCGAGATCATCATACCCTCAAAAAAGAAAATGCCTTGTATAAGCCGTTTGCCGGCACCTAAACTGGTAAGTATGGCGATGTCCTTTTTCTTGTCAATAACCAGCATGGTTAACGAGCCTACAATATTAAACAAAGCAATAACCAGTACAAAGGTCAATATCATAAACACCGACCACCGTTCGTAGTTTAACGTTTTATATAATTCGGTATTTTGCTGAGCCCGGTTTTTTATATAAAAGTTACGGCCTATTTTTTCCTCTAACTCCTCCTGCACCGCATTGATGCTGGTTCCCTTTTTAAAATTCACTTCTAATGACGATACCTGCCGGGGCTCATCCAACAAGTCGCGGGCAAAATCCAACGGAACAACTACGATGTCATCAAAATCCTGCTGTATGCCAAACACGCCCGAGGGAGTTATATTACGCACCACAAACTCATTAAGCGGATTAGCCGCCGCGCTTGCGTTACGCCGTGGCGAATATATCTGCAGGTTAGCGTTGGGATCATAAACATTTACGCCGAGGCTGGCCTGTATTGTGGTACCAATTACGGCATAATCACGTCCGTCCATCCGCAAGGTAAATGATCCGGATAAGATGGTGCTATCCAGGTCGGTATTTTTTAAGAAGTCGGTGCTAACCCCTTTTAAGGTGCCGATGAACTGCTTGGTGCCATACCGAAGCAAGGCTTTCTCCTGCAACACACGGGTGTAAGAGAATACCCGCGGATCCTTCTGCAATTCGTTAAAGTGTATGGTGTCGGGGTTAAATGTTTTGCCCAGTTTGGCTTCAATCTTCAACTCCGGACTAAAATTGCTGTATAGGTTCAAAATCACCTTTTCAAACCCGTTAAATACCGACATGATAATGATCAAAGCCGCGCTGCCCACAAATACCCCAAGCATGGATATGCCTGATATGATATTGATGGCATGAACCTTCTTCCGTGAAAAAAGGTAGCGTTTGGCTATGTATACCGAGGTATTCAATTTATTACAGCAGTGTTAAACTAATTAATCGTTAAAAAAGGGATTGTAATGCTTTTCAAACCCTATGGTTGTTTCGGGCCCGTGACCCGGGTATACCGTACAATCATCAGGCAGGGTAAAAAGTTTTTCGCGAATGTTTTTTAATAGCTCCGCATGGTTACCGCCCGGCAGGTCGGTACGGCCAATGCTACCCCTGAAAAGCACATCGCCCCCTATCAGTATCCCATCCTTCTTATCGTAAAAACATAAATGCGCAGGCGAGTGGCCGGGCGCGAATATCAATTCAAGCGTAGTATTACCAAACGTGATGGTGCCGCTTTCAGGCAGATACTCATCAGGCAAGGGTGAATTATCATAACGGAAGCCCATTTGCTGCGCGCTAACCGGCGCATGGTCAAGTACCACGCTCTCGCCAATATGAAATTTAGGCTTTAAACCATATTGATCAAACACAAACTTATTGCCCAGCACATGGTCAATATGGCAATGGGTGTTTAGCAACAGTACCGGTTTCAGGTTATTTTCGGCAATATAATTTACCACCGCATTTTGTTCTGTACCTGTATACATGCCCGGATCTATAATGGCACACTCACCGCTATCATCATATAACAGATGCGTATTTTCCTGAAACGGGTTATTTACAAAAACCTCAACTTTAGCCATGCCAGCAAAAGTATTTAAATTAGCCTGAAAAGGTTGCTGTAAATAGTAAATTTTGACGGGGAGAATAAAGCATCGGTTATTTCCACCTAAAGCTTTTGATCATCATATCAACATCCTGCTTCACAAAATCGAGCACAGGCTGTATCGAGTCGAGCCGGGGCTCATTGCTAAAATACAGTGCACCGCGCAGGTAATGTTTGGTACTATCCGTTAAAAAAAACTGGATGGATGAAGCCGCGTTACCATCAATGGTATAATACAGGCCGTAAACGTTCCGGTCGGGATAGTTGATATATCCTTCATCAATAGATGTTGCCTTAATCGTATGCTTAAAAGCAAAGGTATGCGCATCCTCAACCAACTCGTTAAAAATCTTTTTTGAGGTTACAGGTTGGTAGCTCAAGTGCAGTATACCGTTAAACTGTTTAAAGTTCAGGTTGATCCAGCAGCTTTTGTTAACGGCTTTGGGGTCAGCAATTATATCTGCATACACCGGGTACTGAAAACTGTATGGGCAGCCCTCGTTATACTGGCGGTACACTTTTTCCGGGTAATAAATACGGAAATATCCGCGCGGCTTTGGCGAATAATCGACCTCGTTACTGCAAGCAGAAAGCAACAGTGCCCATACAACTATTAGTGCGATAATCCTCATGGATAGCGTTCGGTTGAGTTCCATATTACCCATGCCCGTTCTGCCTGCAATATCAGCATCTCGTGGCCGTTTTTCACGGTGGCGCCTGCTTCGGCTCCTTTTTGCATAAAAAGGGTTTGTTCGGGGTTGTATATCAGATCGTACAGTAAATGATCATCACTTATAGCCTCGTAAGGTATAGGCGGACACTCGTCAACCTTAGGCGATGTACCTACAGGTGTTGTATTGATGATAAGCTTATTTTCGGCTACCATTTCGGGCGTGAGCTGCTCAAAAAGTATGGTTCCGGGTTGCTCGCGGCGTGTTACTATTTTATAAGGGATCTCCAGTTTATCGAGCACATAAAAAACCGCTTTTGCCGCACCGCCGTTACCGAGTACCAAAGCACTTTTATGGCGCGATTTTAACAATGGCTTTAGCGATTCCTCAAACCCGTATATATCGGTATTGAAGCCTTCCAGCCTAAAATCATCGCCGCCAAAACCTACTTCACCCTGAAACGCTACCGATACCGGCGACTCCTTGTCAATACGGATAGTGTTTACTGCGCCGACATGCTTGGCTTCAGTATTCAGCCAGTCAATATATTGCATAACATCCACCTTATAAGGTATGGTAACGTTAAGGCCGCACAGGTCAGGATGCTGGTGCAAAAAGGCATTGAAATTACTGATGGACTCAATGGGATATAATTCGTAAACACAATCGGTTATACCTTCGCGCTCAAACTTTTCAGTAAAATATTTTTTTGAAAACGAATGGGAAAGCGGGTATCCTATAAGCCCGTATTTTTTCATGCAGACAGATATTTGGAATGGCGAATATAAACAATTGATAAATAAGTATTGGTTGATGTAATGCTTTTTAGCATTAGCTTATACTTATAAGATTATACGTATAAAATAAGCCTCAACATGGCCGTAACCATTATTATTTGTTGAACAGACAATTATCAAGCGGTTTTTGGCATCGATTGCAGAAATTTCTAAAATCCGTACATTTTGCCCTGAAAGCGATTAAAAAGCATCGAAAAATGGTAATTTAATACTATACCGCAGTAGTACCGTCTGTTAAATTTGTTTTATACAATTATTATAAACCAGTTCTCTAATCAAATTACAGTCACATGAAAAGAAATTTACTGTTTTTCAGGAACAGTAAGTGCCTCAGGCTTTACCTGTCTGTGTTACTTACTGCTTTCGCCTTTTTAAGCGCCCATGCCCAAGGCAAACGCGTTACGGGTACCGTTTCTGACAATGCAGGACCAATACCCGGCGCAAGTGTACGCGTAAAGGGCAGTACCGCAGGTACAACCACCACACCAACCGGTACCTACAGCCTGAACGTGCCCGATGGCGCGGTACTGGTAGTTACCTACGTGGGTTATGCCACGCAGGAAATTCCGGTTAATGATCGCAGCACTATTAACGTAACGCTGCTATCAAACAGCCAGTCGCTACAGGAAATTGTAGTTGTAGGCTACGGTACCACCCAGCGGAAGGATCTTACCGGCTCGGTAAGCTCGGTTAGTGCCGACCAGGTGGCAAAAGTACCTGTTACCCAGCTTGACCAGGCCCTTCAGGGCCGCGCGGCAGGTGTACAGGTAACCAATAATGACGGCGCCCCGGGTGCAAGCGTGAGCGTACAAATACGTGGTGTTGGTAGCTTAAGAAACAATGACCCGCTTTATGTAGTTGACGGATACCCGATAACCGGTGGTTTAAACAACATCAATCCGAACGATATTGCCACAATGGATATATTGAAAGATGCATCAGCAACCGCTATCTATGGTGTACGTGCAGCTAATGGTGTAGTTATCATTACCACTAAAAAGGGCCGTAAGGATGGCGTGCAGGTAGCGCTTGATTTGAATGGTTCAATTCAATCACGACCAAAAACTTACGATGTACTGAACGCACAGCAATGGGCAACCCTTGCAAACGAAACGCCCATTAACAAACTACCTGAGTGGAGCGATCCGGCATCACTTATAAACGCCGACTGGCAGGATGCAGTTTACCGTACCGGCTCAAGGCAAAACTATAACCTGGCTATACGCGGCGGCAACGAAAAGGTTCAAACTGCATTTTCAGCCGGTTATTTTGACCAAAAAGGTATTGTACTGGGCTCGTTCTTTAAACGTGTAAACTTAAGCACTAACGTTGATTATAACGCTACTAAATGGCTCAAAGCTAATACAAGCCTTAAGTATTCACGCCAAAACAGCGCCAATCCATTCGGAACCGGTAACCTGTTGCAATTAGCGGCCCTAATACCTACCGTAACAGGTAATAAGCTTACCGACCAGATAAAAGATGGCAACGGCAACTACGGTTATTACAACCCGGTTAACATTTATACCCGCAGCTGGAATAACCCAGTTTATTTTATCGAGACTCTGGACACCAAAAATCAGGGAAACTACTTTTTGAGCACAACTTCATTGGAGGCGACCATTGTTGACGGCCTGAAAGTAAAAACCAACCTGGGTATCAATGCTTCAGATAACTCAGGTTATTATTTCACACCTTCTGACTTACGCTCGCAACAACAATACGGCGTAGCCAGCTTGAACGCGTTGAGCACCTATTCACAAAATTCAAGTAACACTTATGAGTGGCTTTGGGAGAATACCATCTCTTACAGCAAAACATTCGGCAAACATTCTATTGACTTTGTAGGTGGTGTGTCTGAGCAGAAAACATCATTCCGCTCAATAGGCGGTAACGGTAACGATTTGCCAAGCAACGCCATACGCGATTTAAGCCAGGTAAAAAATCTAGTAGCATTTGGTAACCAGGTTATTACAACCCTCGCCTCTCAATTCGGGCGTATCAACTACAAGTTTGATGACAGATATTTATTAACGGCTACTGTTAGACGTGACGGTTCGTCAAAATTTTATACCGGTAACCAGTATGGTATATTTCCATCAGCTTCATTAGCCTGGCGTGTAAAACAGGAAGACTTTTTGAAAGATGTTAACTTCATCTCAGATCTGAAATTCCGTGCAGGCTATGGCGAGGTTGGTAACCAATCCGGTATCAACCCATTCCTTTTCCTCGCCCGTTATGGTTCAGGCGGCCCGGCTACCTCAAGCAGCAACGTTGGTTATCCTTTCGGAGGCTCATATCAAACCGGCCTTGCATTTCTGAATTTGGATAACCAGAATTTGAAATGGGAAACTTCACGCCAAACTAATATCGGTGTTGACCTGGCATTCCTGAACAATGATTTAGGTTTAACCGTTGACTACTACCGCAAAGACTCAAAAGACTTTTTGCTTGATGTACCCACGCCAACTCAATCAGGAACACCAACACAAGCACAAAATGCAGGCAGCATTCGTAACGAAGGATTTGAAATTTCCTTAAACTACAAGCGTCAGGTTTCATCAGATTTCAATTATAGCATAGGCTTAAACGTAACTACCGTTAGCAACAAATTGTTAAGCATAAACCGTAATTCTACATTTGTGAGAAACTTCGCAACGCTTACTGCAGCTTCAGGTAACGGATGGAATGAATTTAGCCGCACCTACATTGGTCAGGGCATTGGTGAATTCTATGGTTATCAAGCTTTAGGTATATTCCAAACACAGGCGGAGATTGACGCATTGGATGCTAACGCACCAGATGGGCACTACCAAGGTACAAGTGCGCAGGCAACTGTACCGGGCGACAGAAAGTTTAAGGACGTTAATGGCGACGGTGAGATCACCGCCGATGACCGCGTTAGTCTTGGTAGTCCGCTACCTAAATTCTTCGGTGGCTTTAACCTCGATCTGAATTACAAAGCTTTTGACTTTAACGCCTTCTTTTACGGCAGCTATGGTAACAAAATATTTAACTATGCAGCCCGCAGCCTCGAGAGCTTCCAGGCTTCACCATTTGTTGGTGTACAAAATGTTAGCGTAAATTACTACGAAAACCGCTGGACGCCTACTAACCCGTCAAACCGTTACGCCCGCGTGAATTACAACGATGATATCAGCGCCAATAACGTACCATCAAGCGTATATGTTGAAAATGGCAGCTATTTACGTTTGCGTAACGTAACACTGGGCTATACATTCCCCGGAGAATTGGCAAAAAGGCTAAGGGTGAGCAAAGTAAGGCTTGCATTATCCGCACAAAACATATTTACCATTACCAAGTACACCGGTCTTGATCCGGAAATTGGCCAGCCTGTTGGTACGGATACTAACAATCCTAACAATCAAATACAAGGCCCTACCGTTGCCGGTTTGGATGCAGGCACATACCCGCTTTCAAGATATTATACATTGGGCATTAACGTAACCTTTTAAGTGGAGGCTTCAAGATGAAAATGACTATAAAAATCAAAAGATATATTTACACAGTTTCGGCAGCTTTTGCAGTGATGCTGCCCCTGAGCTGCCAGAAAGGTTTCCTCGATCAGCGGGATTCATCTAATCCTACCGAGCAGTCGTTATTTGATAAACCGGCAGATGGTATAGCCTTAGTAAACGCAATTTACGATACTTACCAGAATGCTGATTTGATGAAAAAATCACTCTGGTATTATGCCAACTTTCAAACGCACGACTTTTTTAACTGGGGTAACGACCGTTTTTACAACACCTACTCCATACCGGCTACCTTTGGCGCTATACAGGTATTTTGGCAACGCGCATACATTGGTATAGCCCGCGCAAATTCGGCTCTGCCAATCATCGCCAAGATGAAAGATAATGGCATTTTAACGGAGGCGCTTGCTAACCGTTTAACCGGCGAAATTTACTTCTTACGCGGTATGACCTACTATTATCTGGCAGCAAGTTTTGGCGGCGTACCGTTAGAACTAACCACCGGCGTTAATGATGGTTTACGCCCGCGCAGCAGCCAGGACGAGGTTTTTGCACAAGTTGAAAGCGATTTAAAGCAAGCAGTTAATCTACTACCATGGCGTGAAGAGTATGAGGCCAGTGAATTGGGCCGCGCAACAAAAGGCGCTGCCTTAGGTTACCTGGGCGGCGCCCAAATGTGGCTTAAAAAGTATAGCGAAGCGCTTGCAAGCTTTAACCAGATTGAAGGAAAATATTCACTGCTGCCAAACTTTATTGACGTGCATGAATATGATAAGGAAAACAACGCCGAATCGCTTTTCGAGGTTCAGTTTATAGTAGCAGGTACCCAAAGCTGGGGCGGAAGTAACGAGGTTGCTTGGATAGGTTCATTTGGTATGCCTGAAGAGGTATCAAACTTTGGTTATGATTATGCTAACAAAGGCTTATATGATGGTTTCCAGGCTGGTGACCTGCGTAAAGTAGCCACGGTGATTGGCCCAGGTGACGAAAACCCAAGTCCTGGCATTAAAGCACGCGGCGGTATAAAATCATACCCGCTGGTTATTGCAGGCTTTAACAGCACCGATGCAGCAACAAAACTAAAATATACCGGCACTGACGGCAAAATTATTAACACCTGCGGTACAATAGCCCGCCCGTGGGTGGGTTCTGATAATACACAGCTGCGTAGCGGTTATTATAACGAAAAGATGTGGCGCGACCCAACACTTAACGGTAACTCAGGCGATGGTACAATCTTTGGCGCTCAAAACCAGATATTATTACGTTATGCCGAAGTATTATTGAGCAAGGCAGAGTGCCAGATACGTACCGGCGATGCAGCAGGAGGCCTTACCACGTTAAAACGTGTGCGTGACAGGGCATTTGGCGGCAGCGCGCCTGCTACCTTCATTAGCGAAGGCAAAACTATTACAGACCCATTGCAAATGGTTTACCATGAATATCGCCATGAGCTTTCGGGCGAATACTCAACCTTTTATAATTTGCGCAGGGCTGGTGTTGCAACCGCTTTCATACAGGAAGTTTATAATGTTACTATCCCAACAGGCCGTGAGTTATATCCTATACCGCAGTATGAAATAGGTTTAAACCAAAATCTAACGCAAAACCCAGGTTATTAATAGCCGAAAACCTTAATACAAAAGAGGCCGCTCTCCATAAAAGAGGGGCCTCTTTTGGCTTAATAACCACTTGCTTATTTAAAAATACCTTTTAATTTTGAAGAGGTAGCCGCCAGGCCGCCTGTCCTAATTATAAACGTGCATGATTAAACTTTACAACTCGCTTTTAGCGGTATTGCTGCTGCTGTTTTGTGCCTGCCAAAAGCCTGATACGCTTTTTGAGGATATGTCATCCGACCATACCGGCATACATTTTCGTAACGATATTATCGAGACTGACTCCATTAACCCGATGGATGTGGTAAACGTATATAACGGCGGTGGCGTAGGTATCGGCGATTTTAATAATGATGGGCTGCCCGATATTTATTTTACCGGCAACATGGTAGCCAATAAACTGTACCTCAACCGCGGCGATCTTAAGTTTGAAGACGTTACCAAAACCGCTAACGTTGATGGTGCTGGCCACTGGGGGCGCGGCGTGGCCGTTATCGATATCAATAACGACGGATGGCTCGACCTGTATGTTTGCAGCGCTATTTTGGCCAACCCTAAGTTACGCACCAATTTACTATACGTTAATCAGGGCAAAACTACCGATGGTGTTCCGCGCTTTAAGGAGATGGCGGCTGAATACGGTTTAAATATGAGCGAGCAGTCAGCCATGGCCAGCTTTTTTGATTACGATAACGATGGCGACCTGGATATGTACCTCACCGTAAATAATGCTACCGCTACCTATAACCCCAGCATATTCGGCAAGGATTTTTACCAGCCCGACCGTAAATCAGGCCGCTTATACCGAAACGATTGGAACGATAAGTTTAAACACCCGGTATATACTGATATAACGGTACAAGCAGGTGTTACGCGCGACGGCTACGGGCATGGCGCATCAACCGTTGATATTAACAACGATGGCTGGAAGGACATTTATGTATCTAATGACTTTATATCCAGCAATATCCTGTTCATCAACAATCACGACGGCACATTTACCGACCGTTCGATGGAATATTTTAAGCATACCGCTTATAACGCCATGGGTCAGGATGTGATCGACATTAATAATGATGGACTGCCCGATGTAATAGAACTGGACATGAACCCAGAGGATAACTATCGTAAAAAGATGATGCTCGGGCCCAACATGTATCAAACCTATCAAAACTTTGATAATTATACTACGCAATACCAGTACGTGCGCAACACCCTGCAATTGAACCAGGGGCCGCGGATAGTGAACGGAAAGCCCGGGGCTCCTGCATTTGCCGAGATCGGTTTTTTAAGCGGCATTGCACAAACAGACTGGAGCTGGACACCGCTTGTAGCCGATTATAATAATGACGGCTACCGCGATGTGATTATCACCAACGGTTTCCCCAAGGATGTATCCGACCATGATTTCATGGCCTACCGCCAGCGTGCCTATTCTGTAGCATCTAAAAAGGAAATATTGGCCCAGATACCGCAGATCAAACTGCACAATTACGCTTACCTGAACAACGGCGATCTAACCTTTCAGGATGTAAGCAAGGACTGGGGATTTGAGGTAAAAAACTTTTCGAGCGGCGGCGTTTATGCTGATCTGGATAACGATGGCGACCTGGATGTGGTGATAAACAATATTAATGACGAAGCATCGGTATACCGTAATACCTCAAGGGATGATAAGGAAAAGCTGGCCAATCAGCATTACCTAAAGATCAGCTTTGTGGGCGATAAGTTTAATGTAAACGGCCTGGGTGCCACGGCAGAAATCTATTACGATCATGGCAAAACGCAGGTTTATGAAAATACGCCTTACCGTGGTTATGTATCAAGCCTTGAAGGTACCGCGCACTTTGGCTTAGGGAAAGTAGCTAAAGTAGATTCGGTTATTATTAAATGGCCGGGCATCAACAAATGCCAAAAACTGGTTAGTGTTAAGGCCGATGCTAAATTAACTGTAAAACAATCTAATGCGAAACAACCCTTCACCTGGGGTTACAAACAAACCGTGCAGCCGCTGTTTAATGAAGTTACAGATTCGCTCGGCATAAAGTATGTAAATCAGGATATGGATTTTATCGACTTTAATATCCAGAAATTATTGCCGCATAAGTTTTCGGAGTATAGTCCGGCGCTGGCGGTGGGTGATGTTGACGGAAACGGCATTGAGGATATGATTATCGGTGGCAGTCTGTACAACCCTGCTCAGATACTTTTACAACAAGCCAACGGAAAATTTATACAGCAGGCCTTCAGCAAGCAAACCGCTGATATGAAAAGCAACTATAAGGACGAAGGCTTGTTGTTGTTTGATGCCGACGGCGATGGCGACCTTGACCTTTACGCCAGCAGCGGCGGCTACCATGAAGGGCCCGAAAGCGTCGCTTACCAGGATAGATTTTATGTAAACGATGGCAAAAGCAATTTTACACTTGCTAACAATGCCCTGCCTGCGAATACTACCAGCAAGCTATGTGTTCGTGCTTGCGACTATAACCAGGATGGCAAGCCCGACCTGTTTGTTTCCGGCCGGGTATCGCCGTGGAATTATCCTAAACCGGTATCGAGCTTTATATTGAGGAACGACAGCCAGAACGGGCAGGTTAAATTTACAGATGTTACCAAAGAAGTAGCCCCTGCCCTGCTCAACATCGGCATGGTTTGCGATGCGCTGTTCAGCGATTTTAATAACGACAACAAACCCGACCTGATATTGGCCGGTGAATTTATGCCGGTAACTTTTTTGGCTAACAAAGGCGGCAAGTTTGAAAATGTAACCGCATCATCGGGCATTGAAAATAGAACCGGCTGGTGGAATACCATTGTAGCCGGCGATTTCAGGCACACCGGCCGTATGGACTACATTGTGGGCAACGGCGGTACCAATACCATTTACCAGGCCAGCGAAAAATACCCGGTATCTGTTATCGCGAAGGATTTTGATAAGAACGGCAGTTTCGGGGTAATACCATCTATTTATTTCCCAGACTCGAACGGTGTAAAACGGGAATACCCTGCTGTAGGCCGTGATGACCTGCTCAAGCAAAATATCAGCTTTAAAAAAAGATATACCAATTACCGCTCTTTCGCCACCGCGACTATGGACGAGTTACTTACGCCCGAACAGCGCGAAAGTGCCATTAAATTAAGCGCCAACACCATGCAATCGTGCTATTTGCGCAATGATGGCAATGGCAAATTCACCATTATTCCGTTGCCGCAAATGGCACAAATATCAGTGCTTAACGGCATGGTGGCTGATGATTTTGACGGCGATGGCAACCTCGATGTGGTTATCAATGGCAATAATTATGGCACCGAGGTTTCAACCGGGCGTTACGACGCGCTTAACGGACTCCTTTTAAAAGGCGATGGCAAAGGCAACTTTACCCCTCTCTCCATTATGCAAAGCGGTATTTATCTGCCGGGGAATGGTAAGGCGCTTGCCAAACTACAAAACAGCAAAGGCGGTTATTTAATTGCTTCCACCCAGCACCGCGGCAAATTGCAGGTATTGCAATTGAACAAACCTGTACGCAACATAGCTATTAAACCGGATGACAGGAGCGCTAAGATCAGCTACCAGGATGGCAAACAGCAAAAGCAAGAGTTTTATTATGGCTCATCGTTCCTTTCGCAATCGGGCAGGTTTTTAACCCTGGGCAAAAATGTATCAGCCGTTACCGTAACCAATAACAAAGGTCAAAGCCGAAGCATCGCCTTGAAATAATATATACTATGAAGATCAGTAAAACCCTTACCATCTTATTATTTGCCGCTACTTTCCTTTATGCCTGCCGGCAGGATAAAAAGGCATCTTCCAAAAAAATTGACGATGCCGACATTGTGCATCAAAATGAGGATAAATTAACGCAACTGATTATTTATGATGTATTCACACCACCGGTAGCCAGTCGTATCTATGCTTATGCCTCGCTGGCGTCGTATGAGGCTATACGTTTTGAACAGCCTGATTACCTGTCATTAACCGAACAACTACAAGGGTTTGGTAAAATGCCTGAACCGGACAAGGGCAAAACTTACAACTTTACCCTGGCTGCCACGCGGGCTTTTTTTAGTGTGGCGCGTAAGGTTACTTTTTCTGTCGACTCGTTAAAGGCGTACGAAGAAGGCTTACATAATCGCTTTAAAAGCACAATGGACGACTCGACCTATGCGCGTTCCATCGCCTTTGGCGATACCGTGGCTAAGGTGATTATTAAACGTTTGGTGAAGGACAATTACTTGCAAACCCGTGGCAAACCTAAATTTTTGGGCAGCCAGGCTCCGGGTAAATGGCGCCCTACCGCACCCGATTACCTGGACGGTGTAGAATATTGCTGGGGAACGATGAAAACTTTTGTGCTTGATTCATCTGACCGTGTAAGCATCCCTCCGCCGCCACCATATAGTGAGGATAAGAACAGCGCTTATTTTAAACAGAATGTAGAGGTATACGAGACAAGTAAGAAGCTGACCGATGAGCAAAAGGATATTGCCCGTTATTGGGATGATAATCCGTTTGTGTTGGAACATGCCGGACACATGACCTTTGCCAACAAAAAGATAACACCCGGCGGCCACTGGATAGGCATAACCGCCATTGCCTGCAAAAAAAACAAAGCCAACGCTGTAAAAACAGCGCAAGCATACGCCCTGACTTCGATAGGCATGTATGATGCCTTTATTTGCTGCTGGAATACCAAGTATGAAACTAATTATGTACGTCCCGTTACGGTAATTAATGATAAGATAGATGCCGAATGGACTCCGTGCCTGCAAACCCCGCCCTTCCCGGAATATCCGAGCGGACACAGCACCATTACACGTGCGGCAGCGGTTATGCTTACACATTTGTTTGGGGATAACTTTGCCTTTCAGGATACCAGCGATTTGCGCTACATCGGCATGAAACGCGATTTTAAATCATTTGTACAGGCGGCAGATGAGGCTTCGATCAGTCGTTTTTATGGTGGGATACACTACAGAAACAGTGTCGACCAGGGCGCTATTCAGGGTAAAAAGGTGAGCGAATATATTATCTCGAAACTAAAGCTGAAAAAATAAGCCGACTGCATCCAGGCATAAAAAAACTCCCTTACCGCATGGCAAGGGAGTTTTTTTATTTATCACGAAGCCGATTATCCTAAGAACGGATAACGGTAATCCTTTGGCGAATCAAAAGTTTCCTTGATAGTGCGTGGAGATACCCAGCGCAGCAGGTTGATCATTGAACCGGCCTTATCATTAGTACCTGAACCACGGGCACCACCAAATGGCTGCTGGCCAACTACGGCGCCGGTCGGTTTATCGTTAATATAAAAGTTACCGGCAGCGTTACGCAGGCGCTGTGTTGCCCGTGCAATGGCATACCTGTCCTGTGCTATGATGGAACCTGTAAGCGCGTAAATAGATGTTTTATCAAGGATATCCATAGTTTCTTCAAACTTATCATCCTCGTACACATAAACGGTAAGTACCGGACCAAATAATTCCTCGCACATAGTTACATAATGCGGATCGTTAACACGGATTACGGTTGGCTCAATAAACCAGCCGTTTGATTTATCATGACCGCCACCTGCAATCAGCTCAACATTTTCGTCAGCCTTGGCGGCATCAATGTATTTGGCCAGTTTATCAAATGATACCTCGGTAATAACCGCGTTCACAAAGTTGCTGAAATCTTCAACCGGGCCAACTTTAATAGAGGCCAGGTCGCGCTGCACATTCTCTTTTACCGCAGGCCATAATGAGGCAGGAATGTAAGCGCGTGAAGCAGCTGAACATTTTTGCCCCTGGTACTCAAACGCGCCACGTACTAAGGCGGTGCTTACTACCTCGGCATTAGCGCTTGGGTGGGCAAGCACAAAATCCTTACCGCCGGTTTCGCCAACTATGCGCGGGTAAGTTTTGTATTTGTGGATGTTGGCACCAATAGTTTGCCAGATGTTTTGGAACACGCCGGTTGAACCGGTAAAGTGTATACCCGCGAAATCAGGGTGATTAAAGATCACCTCACCTGCAACGGGGCCATCAACATAAATCAGGTTAACAACACCGGCAGGCAGGCCAGCTTCAATAAATATCTGCATAATAACGTTGGCCGCGAAAATTTGCGGATAAGCAGGTTTCCAAACCACTACGTTACCCATCATGGCGGCACTGGCAGGCAGGTTACCGGCAATGGCGGTAAAGTTAAACGGCGTTAAGGCGAACACGAAACCTTCCAGCGGGCGTTGTTCTACCCTGTTCCAGATACCTTTAGGCGATACCGGGGGCTGCTGGCTATAGATTTCCGTCATGTACTCTACGTTGAAGCGCAAAAAGTCGGCAAATTCGCAGGCAGCGTCAATCTCCGCCTGGTAAGCATTTTTTGACTGACCCAGCATGGTAGCCGCGTTTATTTTAGCACGGTACGGACCGGATATCAGGTCAGCAGCTTTCAGAAATATGGCGGCACGTTGCTCCCAGGCCAGGTCTTCCCAATCGGCTTTGGCGGCCAGGGCGGCATCAATGGCTGCGGTTACATGGCTCGCGTCACCTTCGTGAAACCTGGCCAGCAGGTGTTGATGATCATGCGGCGGGCGCAGTTCAAGAGTTTTGCCGGTGCGTACTTCCTGGGCACCAATGTACATGGGTATGTCGGCCACAACAGCGCGTGCCTCATTAAGCGCGGCTTCTAACGAAGCACGCTCAGCACTGCCAGGAGCGTAATTTAATACAGGCTCGTTCTGCGGCTTAGGGACGTTGAAAAATCCTTTAAGCATAATTTTATGTAAGTCAAATTAATATGGATGCAAAGATAAGGGTAAATGTGCAGATGTGGTAATTAGCCGGTAGGTGTAATGTAAAATTGTGGCTGATGTAATTTCCGACTACATCACCTAACTGTTAAAAACGTTAAATAACAAACCAATAAGCGGTAAACAGGTTATATTTACAAGGTAACTACTATAACTATGAAACTGCAACCTATTGCCGCTACGCTGATACTTATTCTTGCTACTATCACAGTGAACGCCCAAAATAAACTGAAAGGCACCGTTTACGAAGGCAGCGGCAACACACGCTTACCTGAGGTTTTTGTTCACGACCTGACCAACAAGCAAATGACCCTTACCGACAAGAACGGTAACTTTGAAATAACGGCGGCATCGGGCCACCTGGTGGTTTTCAGCGCGCCTACCTATACGGCGGACACCGTTTACATTACCGACCTTTCGCCTAAAAAAATACGCTTAACACCGCAGGGAATACGCCTGAACACGGTAAACATATCAGGCACCCGCAAGGCTTTTGACCCGGAGGCCGAATATCCTGAAGTGTATGAAAAAAGCAAGGTATACCCACTGTCGCCTTCAAGCTGGTTTAGCCGCGAGGGACGCAATGCGCGCCGCTTAAAAAAATACTTTAAGCGCGAGGTGCAGGAACGGGAGATTGACCGTGCTTTCAACCCCAAGTTTGTAAGCTCGGTAGTTCCGTTAAAGGGTGAGGACCTGGAGAACTTCATGACGTTGTACCGCCCGAAATACGATGACATTAAAAACAACGACCAGCAATCACTGACGATCTATATCAACGATTCGTACAAAAAATATCAGACGCTTCCACCCGAAAAGCGTCGTCCGCAACGCCTGAACGAATAGCAGCTTTTATACCTTGCGAAGATAATAAAATGCTGGTATTGGTATAACGTTTTACCTGAATTTCAATATCATACTTAAGCATTTAAATATGCTTATTGTAGCATTAACACTATGAAGTAACTCGTAAAAATTGCACATTTGCGCTTTCCTTAAAGTAACAAATGGACTACTTCATCATAGATTTTGACAGCACCTTTACCCAGGTGGAAGCCCTTGACGAACTTGCCCGCATATCGCTGAAATCGCATCCGGACAGGGAAAGCATCTACGAGCAGATTGAGGGATTGACCAACCTGGCCATGGAAGGCAAGCTATCCTTCAGCGAGAGCCTGCAACGCCGTGTACAATTGCTGCAAGCCAACCGCGATCATCTTAAACTATTGGTAAGCCATCTTAAAAAGAAGGTTTCCCGTTCTTTTTCGCGCAATACCGTGTTCTTTAAAAACCATTCGGATGGTGTGCTGATCGTGTCGGGCGGCTTTAAGGAATTTATTACGCCGGTAGTTACCGAGTATCACATCAAAAAGGAAAATATTTACGCCAATACCTTTGTGTTTGATGAAGAGGGTAACATCATTGGGTACGACAGGGAAAATCCCCTATCTAAAGAAGGTGGCAAAGTGATATTGCTTAAACAGCTTAACCTGCCCGGCGATATTTACGGCATCGGCGATGGTTATTCTGACTTCCAGCTAAAGGAATCAGGCCTGATCAAAAAGTTCTTTGCCTTTACCGAGAACATCGAACGTAAATCGGTAGCTGAAAAGGCCGACCATATTACCCCGAGCTTTGATGAGTTTTTATACATCAACAAACTGCCGCGCGCAATATCGTACCCTAAAAACAGGATAAAATGTTTGGTTGTAGGCAACGTTGATGAAGAGGCATTAGCTCAATTAAAAAAAGAAGGCTACAACATTCGTCATAAGGATACTATTGAGGACGATTACCTGCACGAGGCCGGCGTGCTGCTTTGCAGTGAGGATACCCAGCCCACGCCGGAGCAGTTGCAAAATGCAGGCAGACTGAAAGTGATCGGCATTTTTGGCAAGGTACAAAGCCGCAAATTGGCCGAAGTCGCCTGCGATAACGGTATCATCATATTTGACGACCCCAAGCATAACCCGCGCAACGATGATTTTATCCCAAAACGGGTGATCGCTTTTATGAACGAAGGTAAAACGCATACCAGTTGCAACTTTCCGGATTTGCAGCCGCCGCGTGTTAACAACGCCCACAGGCTGATACACATTCACAAGAACGTACCGGGCATATTGGCCAAAATAAACGATGTATTCGCCCGCCACAACATCAACATAGTAGGCGAGTTTCTGGTAACCAATGCACAAATAGGTTATGTTATTACCGATGTGAATACCGGCTACGATCCGCAGGTGTTAAATGAACTGAAAGCGATTGAGCAGACAATAAAATTCAGGTTGCTTTATTAGAGAGGTTCATAGATCATAGTTGATGGTTCATAGTTCATAGTTGATAGTTCATAGTAAGAATTTGGCTCCGAACTAAACTGCTCATAGTGAGCCGTACGTTCTTCTGCTATGAACTATGAACCATCAACTATGAACTTAATTTACCTCCTCAAACGGTACTACGAGCACGGGTACGGTAGCACGGCGTACGATGCCTTCGGTTACATCGCCCATTAACAACCTGTCGAGGCCGGAGCGTTTGTGGGTACCAACAACAATCAGGTCGGCATTAAATTCTTTGGCGCATTGCAGTATGCCGTCTGTAGTTGAGCCGTATTCGCTAAAGTAGGTTACCTGCACCTCATCTGCCATGGCATCAACGGTGCGGCGAATCAAATTTTCAGAACTATCCGCCTGCGATCTGATGAGGTCTATCTCTTCCGGACCGCCCACATTGGCCAGCGGCACACCCAATAAATTATCCGTTGTGTCCATCGGCGTAACAACAGGTTCAATAATATTTACCACGCCAACGGCAGCATCAAACTTACGAGCCATATCAAAACCATATTTGGCCGCGTGCACGGCATATTTGCTGTCGTCAATTCCGATGATGATTTTTTTGATCTGCATAGCTTTTCGGGTTAGTTATCTTAATAACAACCAACAAATGCAAAAGTGTTTTGTGCCGCTATAATTATTGGCTGTCTGTTTTTGTGCCGGCCTGTTTTTGCGATGCATAGATACCCGACGGGCCGCTGAAATAATAGGCCACAAAGCAAGCCACAGCAAACAGCAGGGCATGTTCGCTGCCAAACAACTCAATACCCATTATGGTACAGGCAAGCGGAGTATTGGTAGCTCCGGCAAAAACGGCTATAAAGCCAAGCGCGGCAAACAAGCTAACCGGCGCGTCAAGCAGAAAGGCCAGGGTGTTACCCAATGTAGCGCCTATGTAAAACAAAGGTGTAACCTCGCCGCCCTTAAAACCTGTACCTAAGGCGATGCAGGTATAGATCAGTTTCCAAAACCAACTTAACGCATCAGCACCGCCCTGGTGGAAGGCTGATACAATGGTTACCGCGCCGGGGTATTCAGCATCAACACCTAAACCCAGGTAATCGGGCTTACCTAAGAGCAGCGTAAGCGCTATGATAATAGCGCCGCCGCAGGCCGGTATCAGCCAGCTTTTCTTTATGCCTTTTATTGCGATGATTTTAACCTGGTGTACGGTAAATGAAAACAAATAAGCTACCAAACCAAAACAAACCGCCGCCACCACTACCTTGAGCAACAGCAGCAAATTTAGGTGGATGTGATGCCCGTAAAATTGCTGACCGGCAGCAACTACATCAATGTGATATTGTGTATGATGCAGCCCCCAGGCGGATACGGTAAGATCGCCAAACATACCGGCTATTAAGCAGGGCAACAAAGCGTTGTACCTGATGCGGCCGATGGTTAAAACCTCCAGTGCAAAAACCGCACCTGTTAACGGTGTACCAAATACCGCCCCAAACCCGGCTGCAATACCGGTGGTTAATATTACTTGCCTGTCTGCACTTTCCAGCTTAAACCAACCTGCAAACAAATTGGCTATGCTGCCGCCAATTTGCACGGCAGTACCCTCGCGCCCGGCAGAGCCGCCAAACAAGTGGGTAATTACCGTGGTAAGCAAAATAAGCGGTGCCATACGCTTAGGCATTCCGGCACCCGGCTCATGTATCTCATCAATCACCAGGTTGTTGCCGCGCTCGGCAGATGCGCCGTAAAGTTTATACAAAAAATGGATGCCCACACCGGCAACCGGCAGCAGGTACAGCAGCCAGGTGTGCGCAAAGCGGTAATGTATGGCCCAGTTTAACAGCCACAAAAACAAAGCGACCATGGAGCCTATCGCTACCGAAACGGGTATGGTGATCAGCGACCAGCGCAAAATATATTTAAGTGTTGAAAGGTGCCCGGAGAAAAGATTTTTAAACATAACCTACTTGCAAATAAATGAATAAAACTTATTTGTTGGTAGGCGTCATTAGCTTTTTAAAGCGGTTTAAATAGGCAGAACACCATTGCCTTGTTGTATATACAAACATGCTATAAAAACTTGTATTCGCAAACACCACTTTCCGTTGGTAAGTTTTTATAATTTTGAGGCATGATCTCTCCCGAAATAGAAAAGCGGCTTACCCTGCTTCAGGAAAAATATGAAGCCATGGGCCAGGACATGACCTCCTACCTTGACGGCCTGCTGTATGCCGACTTTTTAACCTATTGGGATTACATTCACCTGGATACGCTGCTTAGCCTGCAAAGCCCTAAAACTCCTTTTCCGGATGAGGAGATATTTATCATGTATCACCAGATCACGGAACTGTATTTTAAGCTGTCGTTACATGAGTGCCGGCAGATCAGCGAAAAGGGAGCTGAACTAACTGCCGAGTTTTTTACCGCGAGGCTAAGACGTATCAACAATTACTTTGAGGCGCTTACCCACTCATTCACTATTATGGTTGATGGTATGGAGAAGGAGCAATTCCTGAAATTCAGGATGTCGCTGCTGCCGGCCAGTGGTTTCCAGTCGGGCCAGTACCGCATGATCGAGATCTACGCCACCAATTTCATTAACCTGGTAGCTAAGGACAAGCGCGACGAACTGGCCCACGCGCCGTTTGAGGAGCTATTTGAGCACATTTACTGGCGGTTTGGCGCTACTGAACTGGCCACTGGCAAAAAAACGCTCACGCTGAAACAGTTTGAGAAGAAATATGCCAAAACCTTTATCGAACTGGCACAAAATACGGCTACATCCAACTTTTATACCCTTGCGCTGCAACTACAGCAACAAGGTCAATTAACCGACGCGCTAAAGCACGAACTACGCCGATTTGATGTGAATGTGAACATTAACTGGCCGTTATCGCACTATAAATCTGCCGTGCGTTACCTGCACCGCGAGCCCGAGGAAATCAGCGCTACAGGCGGCACCAACTGGCAAAAATACCTGCCGCCGCGTTTTCAAAAACGCATTTTCTTTCCAACAATGTGGACGGATGAGGAAATGGACAACTGGGGAAAAGCCTGGGTTGAGCATGCGCTGCGGGGCGAGTGATTATTACCCTGACAATGATTTGACCATTGCTTCCGCTTAAAAAAGAATAAAATTCATAACTTGCATACCGGAATAAATTTTTTACAGCCATGACTGAGACTTTGGATATACAGATCACCAAAACAACGCAGCCGCGTTTGCAGGAAACTGATTTTGACAACCTGCCCTTCGGAAAAACATTCTCTGACCACATGTTGATGGTCGATTATGCCGATGGGGAGTGGAAGAACTTTCAGATACTTCCTTATGGTGACATTTCATTGAGTCCGGCAATTTCCGCTTTACACTACGGCCAGGCTTTTTTTGAAGGTATTAAGGCGTACAAACACGAGGATGGCAAAGTAGTTATCTTCCGCCCCGAAAAAAATGCGGAGCGCTTTAACCGCTCAGCCGAACGCCTTTGTATGCCAACCATCCCCGAGGATATTTTTGTACAAAGCATTGCCGCCCTGGTTGATATTGATCGCGGCTGGATACCTACCAAAGCCAACCACGCGCTTTACATTCGCCCGTTTATGTTCGCTACCGACCCTTACCTGGGCGTGCAGGCATCAACAACATATAAATACATGGTGCTTACCGGCCCGGTTGGTCCGTACTTTTCAAAACCGTTAAGGGTTAAGATCGAGTCGCACTATACACGTGCCGCGCAAGGCGGTATGGGCTTTGCCAAGGCTGCCGGCAATTATGCCAGCTCCATGATGCCAGCTAAAAAGGCCGTTGAGGAAGGTTTTGACCAGATCATCTGGACTGACGGCAGTAACCACGAATACATCGAAGAAATGGGCGCGGCCAATGCCATGTTCATTTTGGATGGCAAACTGGTAACGCCAAGCACCGGAGATACCATATTAAAAGGTGTTACGCGCGATACGGTTATTAAACTGGCGCAAGCCTGGGGCATACCGGTTGAGGAGCGTAAAGTGGCAGTTGCCGAGATTATTGATGCCGCTAAAAACGGCACCCTTACTGATGCCTTTGGCGCCGGTACCGCCGCTACCATTGCCCCGGTTGGTTCAATCAACTACAATGGCGAGGAATTTACCCTGAGCGATCCGTTAACCCGCGAATTCTCCCAAAAAGTACTAAAAACGCTGGATGATATCCGTTACGGCCGTGCTGAAGATACTTACGGGTGGAACTATGTTGTATAACCCTACAGCTACTTATAAAAGCGAAAGCCCTGAACAATGTTCGGGGCTTTCGCTTTTTATCATATTTATTTATTCAACAGTAACCGTTAGGCCTTCCTGCTGCAATATTTTCCGGTAGATCTCCATCTCGGTAAACGAGCCTTCTAAAACGGCGCACTTACCTTCGTTATGTACTTTCCAGGCAATTTTTTCGGCCTGTGACTCTGAGTAGTCGAGATACTTCATCATGCAATAGATCACGTGGTCAAAGGTATTCACGTCATCGTTCCACAAAATAAGGCGGTGCACCTCTTTAATTCCGGCCAGTAACTCCTCGAGTGTGAACGTTTGTTCCTGTACTTCTGTTGGCATAATGGACGCAAATTTACTCAAAAAATGGCAAACGCTGTATGTTATTGCACTTTATAGAGATAAACCTGTCTGCCTATATGGCCCGCATCATCAATACCTTCAACCATTACACGGTACGTTCCTTTACCATCGGCATTAAAATAACTCACCTCGGTAGTTTTTTTACCATCGCAATAAATGTTGGGGTTCCAATAAACGGTGCTGCGCATATCGGCCATACTGCTGTTTTTCGACGGCACATCATACCTTGGCGAATAAAAGGTACGCGCTACATAATAACCCAGCGGCGTATACATAATCACACCCGGCGGGTTGCCAACGTACGATGATTTTATTCCACCATCGCCGCGCTTAGTTGTGATCAATATAAGGCCATTACCGCCCCTGAAGCCATAAATTGCCGTTTTACTGCCAGACCGCAGCACTTCAATGGTCTCCACATCAAAAGGTGTAACATTGCGCAATGCATCCTCTCCCTGCTCCATGCCGTCAACCAGCACCGTCATCTGGCCATCGCCACGGGTACTATACGGTATACCATTCCTGAACATTACGCCAACCAGCCTACCTTGCAAACACTGCTCAAGCGTTGAGCAGGCCTGCAGATCCTTAGCGGTTAGCACCTGGTCGGCATTGCCGGCTCCGTTAAGGTTTGATGAATGCTTAACCACCGGCTCCTTGCGTGAGGTGATCTTTACTTCGGCAAGCATGTTGTTACGCGTTGCCATACCATACTTTACTTTCTCATTAAAATACGCTGTACTTTGGCGCAGGTAACCCATCATATCGCCATCGTTATTTATGGAAACATCACCCTTATTTTTATTGATAGTAACGCCCTGGCGGGTAGCATTTTCATCCAGCGCTACGTCAACATACTTTTTGCCTTTAGGTGTACGGGCCTGCACCATAAATTTCAGGCTATCGGTGAACACCAATCCTTTAAACATAAACCGGCCGTTAGCATCCGCCACGGTATCTATCATAAATAAGCGCCCGCCGGTGTTATTGAACAACATTACCTTTGCGCCTGCAACCGGCTTTTTACTTTGCGTAACCGTTCCGGCAACATCTATGGTTTGCTCGGGCTTGTAAATCATCGGCCCATAGTTACCCGCTAAAATCTGCTTCCACTCAAAGCGGCTGTATCCCTGGGTAAGCATCAGCAGGTCAAGGTCTGCACGGGTTTTATCGCTCACGTCATGAAAATAGTAATTAGGCTTTTCTACATAACCTTTTAAATCGCTTGTAAGTAACATATTGGCAAAAATGGAGTTCTCTTCATCCTCGTCAACTTTCACCTTTGATTCATCGATCACAGACATAGACAGGTTGCTCACCCCGGCGCTGTCTGCTGAAAAGCGCCCGTCGATATTTAAAGTTATTTTCTCGCGGGTAGCGTAAGCCTCTTTTGACGAGGTGACTTTTATTTTGAGATCATCTGCCTTTTGGATAAATGCCAAACGCTCGTTAAGCGGCTCCCCGGTTCCTGAAAACAGTGTAAATTGCGTAATGCCTGATGTAAGGCGGGTTTTGGGTATCACCGCTGTAAAGGCGGTATCAGCACCTTTAGGCTTGGCAGCATAACGCACCTTACCGCCCGATTGTACAATAAATATCAGGTTTTGTTCCGTAACGCGCGCCGATGTTATTTTGAACACCAGCACCGCCGGGTTACTATTGTTAATGCTCAGTACATAACCCGATGGTCGCGCATCAGGCAGCGGTACATCTTTGGTTGATCCATCAGCAAAGGTAATCGTTGCTTTATACGTTTTGCCGGCAGCGGGTGTAAATGTAAAGGCGCCCATGCCCAAACGCTCCGCTGCAAAGTTAGCTACGGTGTTTCCTTGTGCATCCTTAACAACGCCTTTAACATCCTTGCCCAATCCATCGGCTCCGGTAGCTTTGAAAGCAACCTTCGAAGTAAGGCTGCTAACCAGGTAACCGCTTTCCGGAAAAAACTGCACGTCAACCGCATCAGAAACAGCTTTGAGCGGGATACTTTTCGTGATCTTTTCCTTATTATCGATAGTAATAGTAGTCACGAGGTTACCCGCTTTTAAAGGACCGGTAAGTTTGGGTTCAAAACTTATTTTTAAGTTACCCTCGCCATCAGTAGTACCTTTGCCTTTGGCCAGTACGCGCCCGCCCGCTTCTGCGCGGTAAGCCACTTCGCGGTTGGCAAAAGGACTGCCATCAAATTCCCTATAGTTGATAACAGCATTTACGCGCTGCTGCCCGCTGGTTGTGCTATATGAATAGGTTGTATTGGTGAAAACCTTATTTGACATAGCGTTGCCAATGGTTATCGTTTTATCAAAGAAATACGATTCGCCGGCATTACGCATCCAGTTGGTATAGGCGCGTATACGGTAGCTGCCGCTTTCCAGCAAACTGTCTGACAATACAAATTCGCCCCAGCCCAGGCCACTATTCAATGATATTCTTTCGCGGCGGCGCACACTGTCCTTATCGTTGATGAGCTCCACATTTAGTATGCCGCTAAGTGCCGATAAACGGTGCTCCTCTCCAACCGTTACATAGGCTTTGTACCACAAGGTATCGCCTACGGCATAATAAGGTTTATCTAAATGGAGATATACTTTTTCCTGCGGACGTTTTTCCAGCCACTCTTCCAAGTTTTGTATAATTTTCGCAATCGGATCATCATCCAGAGCAAATCCAAAACAAAGTGAACACGTAACAAGGAGTGAAAGGATAACCGGTTTAATTTTCATAGGTTTAAATTGTGCGGTTAAAATACACAAAAACAATATGAAGTACCAGTTACATTAAAAATGTTGCAGCAGAGGTGTTTGCGCAGATGAATTTAGAACTTATTCTTCCACATCATGCTTTCAACCGGGCGGGTAGTTGGGTTGTTATATTTGGCATTGCCTTTTGAGTTGTATAGGGTTTCAATTTCACCTTCAACCACAAAATAGATCAACTGGCCTATCGGCATTCCGGCGTATATACGCACCGGCTGCGCGCAAGATATCTCAAGCGTCCAGGTGTTGCAAAAACCTACATCACCCTTACCGGCAGTGGCATGTATATCAATACCCAAACGGCCGGTGCTTGATTTACCTTCGAGGAAAGGCACATGGCGATGCGTTTCGGTATACTCCATTGTTACGCCCAGGTAGAGCGTGTTGGGCTGCAGCACAAAGCCTTCTTTTGGGATTTCAAAATGCACAATTTCGTTATGCACTTTCGCATCAAGTACCCTGTCCTTATAAGTAGCTAAATGCTTACCCAGATGTACATCGTACGAGTTGGTACCCAGGCATTCGCGTTTAAAGGGTTCAATAATAATGTTACCATTATCAATTTCTTCGAGAATGCGTTTATCTGATAATATCATGACAGGGTGTGTTACCCGGCTAAAATAAAATTAATTAGCCAAACGGCATAATATCAAAAAATTATCGCGGTTTGCTGATGTGCGCGTTCGCACGTGGCGATTGGTGTATTGCTTTTTTACCGATAGCTACCTTATCGCCCAATTGTTGTTTGCAGCAGGCCTCGGTTGCGGCAAGTAACAGCAGGCACGATACGGCTGTGTATAACTTTTTCATTGTATAAATTGTGATAGTGTTTGTAAGCTATGACGGAATCCTGAACGAGAATGTTACACCTATAGCCATTTTTTGCGAAAGTTTTTAGGCTGTTAAATGATAATTATTTGATATAATTTTGCCTTGCAAATTGCACCTTTACATTTATGGCCATAGCTTACCGGCAACGTATTGATGATGACACTGAATTCGCCCTCTGGAAAATAGAGGAAGCGGCAGATGAACTGTACGTTAAGCTGCAATTAAAAGATGATGAAAAGGCAGTTTTTGATAGCCTTGGCAACAGTAAGCGGCACCTGCACTGGCTGGGTACGCGTGTACTGCTGCGCACCATGCTCAGTACTGATGAGTATATAGACTGTAAGGTTGATGTGCACGGAAAACCTTACCTGGTAAATCACCCTTACTACATATCGTTCAGCCACTCGTTTGATTATGCCGCCGTAATGATAAGCCGCAAATACCAGGTGGGTATTGATATTGAACAGGTAAAGCAAAAGGTTGAGCGTATTGCCCACAAGTTTATGCGGCCCGAAGAACTGGATTTTATCAGCGAAGCCCGCAAAATTGAGGAGTTGTATGTTTGCTGGTGCGCTAAAGAGGCCGTATATAAATGTTACGGACAAAAAACCGTTTCGTTTTTAGATAATATTTTGTTGGAGCCGTTCAGTTTTGAGGGGCACGGCGTGGTTAACGCGCAACTAAACAAAGGCGACGTAAATATTGATTACCAGGTAGGCTATCAGCAATATGAGGATTACATGGTAGGTTATGTTATACAGGACAGGCAATGAAGAATAAAAAAGTTATTTTACAGGATTGGGGCTTGATTGATTACAAGAAAGCCTGGGACAGACAGGAAACACTTTTTGCCGAAACCGTAAACCTTAAAATGGAACTACGCAACCGTATGGCGGCGGCAGGCGATGGCTATCAGGAAGAAAAATTAACCAACAACTACCTTGTTTTTTGCGAACATCCACATGTTTACACGCTGGGTAAAAGCGGCAAGCCGGAGCATTTGTTGTTGAACGAACAACAGCTTAAAGAAAAACAGGCATCATACTACCCCATCAACCGTGGCGGAGATATTACCTACCATGGCCCCGGCCAGATAGTATGTTACCCGATACTTGACCTGGATAACTTTTTTACCGACATACACCTTTACCTGCGCACCCTTGAGGAAGCGGTTATACTCACCATGGCCGAGTTTGGCCTTAAGGGAGATCGCTACCCCGGCTACACCGGTGTTTGGCTTGATGCCGACAATGATAAAGCCCGCAAGATATGCGCTATGGGCGTGCGTTGCAGCCGCTGGGTAACCATGCATGGCCTGGCCTTTAACGTTAACGCGCAACTTGATTACTTTAAAAACATTGTACCCTGCGGTATTGATGACAAGGCCGTCACCAGTATGCAGCAGGAACTGGGCGAACAAGTTGATTTAAATCAGGTGAAACAAATCCTTCAAAAGCATATTTCCGTACTTTTTGGTATGGAGATAATATGAAGATATTTGCAATTATTTTAACACTGCTAAGCATTGCCGCATGTGGCAAGAGCCAGCCTGATAAAGAAGTGACCAATCCTGTGAAGAACATACCGACTGATACCTCAGGTAAAACCCTGAGCTACCTGGCCCTTGGCGACTCGTACACCATAGGCGAAGCGGTTGACGCGGATAAAAACTTTCCGCACCAACTGGTAACCTCGCTAAAAAATTATGGTATAACGCTGAAAGAACCGCAGATTATTGCCCGTACCGGCTGGACGACCGATGAGTTGATCAGCGCTATTAAACAACAAGCTCCTGCCGGAAAGTTTGACATTGTTACCCTGCTTATCGGCGTCAATAATCAATACCGTGGTTATTATATTGATACTTACCGTACCGAATTTAAAGCGCTGTTAAATACAGCCATAAGCTACGCCAACAATAACAAAGCGCACGTATTTGTACTCTCGATACCTGATTACGGCGTTACCCCTTATGCACAAAATTCAGACGAGGAAAAAATAGCCCGGGAAATTGACGCTTATAATGTTATCAATAAGCAGGAAGCCGAAAAATCGGGTGTAAAATATATCGAAATCACACCTATATCGCGCAAAGCCGCCAATGATGCTGAACTTATCGCTAATGATGGGCTGCATCCTTCTGCCAAAATGTATGGTGAGTGGGTAGGCCTACTTGCTCCGGCCATTGTTAATGGCTTAAAATAATAAATTGTTTATTTTATTTCTTTATAAAATATATTTTTAATTATAGATAAATAACACTACTTTTGCAGTCCCTAATTATGGTAGCAAAAGTAGTGGTCATCGAAGATGACAAAGACATTCTGGACATATTGAAATATGTTTTAGAAGAGGCGGGTTACGAAGTTATAACAGCTAATGACAGTTCGGTTTTGGCTTATATTGATCAGCTTGATCCGAACATCATATTGATTGACGAATGGCTGGGCGCTGATAAAGGCAGCTATTGCTGCACAACCCTGAAATCAACCATCGCATTGAGACATATTCCCGTTGTGCTGATGTCCGCCGCAACCAACATCGAAAGCATCGCGCAAAGCTGTGGGGCCGATGCTTATATCAAAAAACCATTTGATATTGACCAAGTAACATTTATTGTTGGTAGCCTATTAGGTAATGTTACGCATATATCTGCCTAAAATTAACGGCCGTACTGCTTAACCATATCGGCTACAATCTGCGCCGTTTCGTCGGGGAAATTAACCGGTACTACTTTACCGTGGTTAACCCATTCACTAAGCGCGCCGCTAAATTGCGGACCAATTGCATTTACCACCGGCACCCCCATTTTGGAAGCTGCCAGGGCATTGCACTGTTGCTCAAACTGCCCGCGCATGGGTATCATCATTACCTTTTTTTGCAAAAACAAAGCCTCAGCAGGACCTTCAAAACCACCACCCGTAAGCAATCCCTCGCACGAGGCCAAACTCGTATTAAACGTTTCGTTATTTACCGGGAATATCTGCACGTTACCTTCGCGTACAGGCGTTTTTTGGCGTTTAGAAAACACCTGCCACTCCACCTCTTTTACCTGGCTTAGGTATTTTACAAGCGTTTTATCCTGATAAGCGGGTAAATACACAGCGTAATGCCCGAGGTTGCTGGTTTGCAAAGCCCTTATCTCGCTACGAATTACAGGGGTGTGAATAAAATCGGCGTACCGCTCAAAATGAAAACCGATATGATGTGTAGTTGGCGAGTAATATTTGAATAGCCACTCGGCATAGTTCCACTTTGGTGGCCGTGGCGTATTTTTTGACAGGAAAGAGCATTGATGGCTCAGTGATACCGACGGCAGTTTTTGCACCTTACAGGCCCAGGCGCTCACCGGCTCAAAATCATTTACAATCAGGTTGTAATCATTAAGCGGCAGCTGATGGATATCTTTCCACAGCTGTTTCAGGTTCATGGTTTTAAAGGTAGCCCATTTATCAACCCCGCCTTTTTTGCCGAATATGAAGCTAAAGCCGTGATAACGATACTTTAACGGCTGCGACAAGCTTACTTCGGCCTCGGTGCCACTTACCAGCAGGTCAACCTCACCGTGTTGCTGCAAAAGCGGAACAATTTCGCGCGCCCGGCTGATATGCCCGTTACCTGTTCCCTGTATTGCATAAAGTATTTTCATAGTAATGCGGGGTTAAGGTAACAAACAAATTGGTGCTTAGCAATTAGTGTTGCTCCTGCCTGAATTTTTCTAACAGTACATTGACGTTCAACCTCTCTGAAAGATCCTCGTTATCAGTGTCATCATCAGCTGTCGGCTCTTCTGTAAAATCTTCGGCTTTATACCTGAATATTTTCCATTCGCCGTTATGATACTCCAGCGCGGTAAGGCTTTCCACCCAATCGCCCGAGTTAAGGTACAACACGGAGCCTGTGCCTTCAGTTGAATTTACACGCCTGATCTCAGCATGGTGAATGTGCCCGCAAATTACGTAATCGTATTGTTTATCTACCGCCAGATCGGCCGCGGTCTGCTCAAAATGATTGATGAATTTTACTGCATCCTTAAACTTAGCCTTTACCTTTTGCGAGAAGCTCATTTTAGGCCGCCCCATAAGCTTAAGGCACCAGTTGGTAAAACTATTGAGCAGTATAAGCGAATCATATCCTATCGCACCCAGCTTGGCCAGCCATTTGGAGTGCTGCATGGTAACATCAAAAACATCACCGTGAAATATCCAGGCTTTTTTGCCGTCAACATCCAACACCATTTTATTAAGTAGCTGGAAAGCGCCCAGGTTAAAATCGGCAAACTTGCGCAGCATTTCGTCGTGGTTACCGGTAAGGTAATAAACCGGTACGCCTTCAGTAACAAACTTTAGTATACGGCGCACCACCTTCATGTGCGCCTCGGGCCAGTATGATTTACTGAACTGCCATATATCAATAATATCGCCGTTAAGCACCAGCGCTTTGGGTTTTATACTTTTAAGGTACTTCAAAAGTTCTTTGGCGTGGCAGCCATAGGTGCCCAAATGCACATCAGATATTACAGCTATATCAACTTCGCGTTTTGCCATTAATTAAACTCAGCAGAGAAAACAGTGTTATACCGGGTAAACACCTTGCCCGGGCAGTAAAATATTTTGAGGATTTACTATTCGTTATCCTCTTCTTCAGTAACATTTAACTCATACGGACTGAGATAATAAATACCGGTAAGCCCTAGTAACGCTATCACAATCAGGTAAGCAAATTCAAAATTCATGGTGTATAAATTTTTACAAATATCAGCAAATCAATGTTATCTGATTATTAAGACTGCATTAAAGCAAAAAAGTTAAACCCTGCTTTTGATTTATTTTCTCCACATTGCAAGGTTGTTAACAATTTGAGTTGATACCGGCCTGGTTAGGCACTTCGCAGCTTTTTTATCTTGGTGATAATGCCAATCTCGTTAGCTACACATTCTTATAAAAAATTCGGGATGGACCTTACGATATTTTATTCCATGATAAACCCGCGTTTTTTGACTGGCTCACCTGGTGCAGTATCTGGTTTTCGGGATGGATGAGTTGCGGGTCCTTTTCAAAAATTTCTTCAACACATTTGCGTACCTGCATCAGCAACTCCTGGTCGGTGGCCAGGTTAGCTACCTTTAAATCGAGCACACCGCTTTGCTGGGTACCTTCAATATTACCGGGGCCGCGTAGTTGCAGATCAATCTCTGATATTTCAAAGCCGTTATTGGTCTTCACCATGGTATCCAGGCGGATACGGCCATCATTGCTCAGCTTATTGCTGCTCATCAGTATACAGTATGATTGCTCGGCACCGCGCCCTACCCTGCCCCGCAACTGGTGCAGTTGCGACAAGCCGAAACGCTCGGCATTTTCGATGATCATCACTGAGGCGTTAGGTACGTTGACGCCCACTTCTATCACCGTAGTGGCTACCATTATCTGCGTTTGAGCGTTGATAAAGCGCTGCATTTCTTCTTCTTTTACCGCCGCCGGAATCTTGCCGTGTACAATACTGATCTGGTATTTGGGCAGCGGGAACTCGCGGCGCATGGTTTCAATACCTTCCTCGAGGTTTTTTAAATCGAGCTTTTCGCTTTCCTTTATCAGCGGATATACTACATAAACCTGCCTGCCCTTGGCTATCTCTTCACGCATCATGCCGAACATGCGCAGTCGCTGGCTCTCGTAAAAATGTACCGTTTCAATAGGCTTACGCCCGGCGGGCAGTTCATCAATTACCGATACATCCAGATCGCCATACATGGTCATGGCCAGGGTACGTGGTATGGGTGTTGCCGTCATCACCAGCACATGCGGCGGAACTACGTTTTTACGCCATAGTTTTGAGCGTTGCTCTACCCCAAAACGGTGCTGCTCATCAATTACCACAAAGCCCAGGTTTTGGTATTGTACCGCATCCTCTATTAAAGCATGTGTGCCTATCAATATTTTAAGTTCACCGTTCAAAAGGCGCTCACGCAAAACCCTGCGTTGCTTTTTGGGCGTCGAGCCGGTAAGCAATGCAACTTCAACATAATCATTGCCTACCAAGCCTTGTATGGTTTGATAATGCTGATTGGCCAGTATTTCAGTCGGGGCCATCATACAAGCCTGAAAACCGTTATCAATAGCGATGAGCATGCTCATTAACGCCACTACGGTTTTACCGCTGCCTACATCGCCCTGTAGCAGGCGGTTCATTTGCACGCCGCGCTGGGTATCGGTTCTGATCTCTTTCAATACCCGCTTTTGGGCACTGGTGAGCGCAAAGGGCAAGTGGTTATTGTAAAAACCGTTAAAGTATTCGCCTACCTTATCAAATATATTCCCCTTGAACTTCTGTGTACGGTGCAATTTGTTTTTTAACAGTTTGTATTGCAGAAAAAACAGCTCCTCAAACTTCAGCCTATGTTGTGCTTCATTCAGCTTATTGGCATCATCCGGAAAATGTATTTGCCGATAGGCCTCGCGCCTTTCCATCAGGCGGTATTTATTTAAGACGTACAAGGGCAAATTTTCCTGGAGATAGCGGGCATACTCCTCAATCAAAACGGTGGTGAGCTTTTGGATGCCTTTACTATCCAAGCTAAACTGTTTAAGCTTTTCGGTGGAATTATAAGCAGGCTGCAGCGTCAGATTGCCTTGGCGTTTGATGGCCTGCGGCGAGTACTGCTCCATCTCCGGGTGCGACATTTGGGGCCGCCCGTTGAACACGCCGGGCTTACCAAAAATAATGTACGCCTTGCCTACTCGCAGGCTTTTATCAACCCAAGTAACGCCCTGAAACCATACCAGCTCAATCTGTCCGGTATCATCCTGCGCCTGTACTACCAGGCGCTTGGTGCGCTTTTCGCCGATGATCTCCTTACGGGTGAGCCGTACGATCACCTGCACATAAGGCATCTCGGGATGAATATCCTTTACCTTATAAAAACGGGTACGGTCAATATACTTATACGGGAAATGCCGAAGCAGGTCGGCATAAGTAAAAATAGCGAGCTCCTTTTTTAGCACTTCGGCACGAGCCGGGCCTACACCCTTTAAATATTCAATAGGCGTTTCAAAAGGAGATGCGCTCAATTTATTCTGCTGTGTTTAATTAAGAGTTGCTGTTATCTCTTTTGGCAGTACCTTATCAATTAACAAACGTTGTTTCGGCTCAAGTACTATAAATTTCCAATTACTTTGCCCATTTGCGGATATAGCACAAACTTTTTTATTCGCGGCAATATCAAACCAACCGGTTGCATCATCAAGCTTTACATTATCAGCACCGAAATTATTTTTTAACGACAGCATAACTAAACCAAGTTTTGCACTGGCATCGGCTGTATCAGCCGTAGCCGATATATCCTTAAAACGCATGCGCAAATTGCTAACATACTTTATTATGCTGTAGTGTTTGTTGTTGATCTTTTTTACAAGGCCGATGCTTGAAATATTTGTTCCATTGATCTCATACTCAATAGCAGGGTTATTCATTGCCGTTTTCATAGCAGTTATCATCTGCTCTTTGGAGATAACAGCAAACAATTCCTCGGGTATATATTCTGCTGATGAGGTAAAATCCTTGTTTGCTATTAAATTATTATAAGCCAAAAAATCCTTACTAATATTTTGCTCAACCTGAGCATGACAATTAAAACTTAGAATAAGCCCCAGCAAAACCAGGCAGCAAAATTTTGTAAGGTATTTCATACTATTTATGCAATTAATCAACCAATGCAACTACCGAAATTTCTACGTTCACATTTCTCGGCAAGGCGGCTACTTGTACCGTTTCACGGGCCGGAAAGTTGTCGGAGAAGTAAGAACCATAAACTTCGTTAACCGCGGCAAAATCGTTCATATCCTTTAAAAAGATACCTGTTTTTATTACACTGCTAAAATCAGCACCCGCTTCGGTTAATATCGCTTTCAGGTTTTCCATTACCTGTGTTGTTTCGGTTTTAACATCGTCCAGCACTAACTCGCCGTTGGCGGGGTTAAGCGCTATCTGGCCTGAAACAAATAAAAAGCCGTTAGCTTTTACGGCCTGACTGTATGGACCGATCGGCGCCGGGGCATTGGTTGTATTTATAATAGTTTTCATTTTTTTAGAATAAACAAGTCGATAAGCTTCCAGATGATCCCTGCCAAAAACATAATTATGGCTATGGCATTGATGGTATGCATCACCTTTAAATTAAAATTTGTCGGCCTGTTCGGGTCTTTCTTCCGGAAAAAGTACATAGTACAAATTTAATAAAAAAAAGAAGGCTCCGGGTTATCCGGAGCCTTCGATATGATCTTTAAAAAGAATCGATCAAAATTATTTGCTGAATTCAACACGACGGTTTAATACACGTCCTTCTTCAGTTGAGTTGTCAGCAACAGGGTTAGTTTCACCGTAACCTTTTACTTTAACTTTCTTAGCTTCAACACCTGAGTTAACTAAGTAAGTTTTTACTGAGTTAGCGCGGTCTTTAGAAAGTTGCATGTTGTGTGCAGCAGTACCTTCTGATGAAGCGTAACCTTTAACAGTTACAGTTGCACCTGATGAACGCAGATCGGCTGAAGTAGCATCAAGAGCTGGGTAAGCAGAGGTTCTTAACACTGAGCTATCAAATTCAAACTGGATGTTTGAGTAAGCAGTACCAGCTGAATCAGCAGCAGCAGTAGGGAATACGATAGCGCAACCAGCACCGTCAACCACTGTACCAGCAGGAGTGTTAGGGCATTTGTCGAACTGATCAGATACACCGTCACCGTCTGAATCTTTTTTCAGGTCGCTAACTGCAGTTTCAACTGATGATACACGGCCTTTAAGGGCTTCAACTTCCTGACGTAAAGTTTCGTCATAAAGCTCATCATACATCATAGCTACAGGGTTTACCCAATCCAGGTTTGGTTTTGAGCTTGAACCCAGGGTAAACTCTAAACCTGCATAACCGTAAGACCATTTGTCGCGAGTTGGGAATCCTCTTTTGTAACCGTCAAAGTTATCACCATCAACAAAGTTTACAGTGTAACCTAAGTTCAGGGCAACACCATCGCTTAAACGGAATTTAACACCTGCACCTACCGGGATAACTAATTCTTTGATGTAGCTATCGTCAGAAGTGTATGGTTGCAATTCGCCACCAGCAGTTTGAGTAGTTTTTGGTTTGTACATTGCTAAACCTGCACCAGCATTCAGGAAGAAGTTAACTGAATTTTTGCGGTGTAAGAAATCAATGCTACCGAAGTTCCACTGACCACCTAAAGTAGCAGACCAGAAACGGGTTTCGAATTCTTTCTCGGTGTAAGATGCCGGATCAACGTTTTCAACGTCGTTATTGTTACCGCCAACTTTACCACCATGCAAGTCTAAAATTAAACCGAAGCTGTGTGAAAGTTGCTGACGGAATGACAGACCGTAACCTAAGTTAATGTCTGCGTTCAGATAGTCGTTGGTACCGCCTAAAGCGCTGAATGGTGAAGTTACACCACCGTTGATACCGATGCTAAAAGTTCTGTACTGACCTAAGCCACCAAATACCTTGGCAGTAGTAGGTTCTGTCGACGTAGAAGTTGTTGCTGTTGAGGTTGAATCTGTTTGTGCGAAAGCCACACTCACAGCCATCAAAGAAGCGAACGATAACGCGACTGTTTTCTTCAATGTAGAATAATTCATAGTTTTAAGATTAAACGATTTTAATTGTGATTTTTTTCAAAAATACTAATTATGTTTGAAATCAATACCAAATTTTGTTCCAAAAATTAAAGCTATAACATTGCCCGCACTGTAATTGTTTTTGGATTTTTAAATTTTATCAATCCCTTTATGAAATATCTACCCATTGATAATGAACTATTTATAAATAATAGAAAAAATTTCGTTTCGCGATTAAAACCTTCATCGATAGCTATTTTTCACTCCAATGACGAATATCCGCGAAATGGTGATCAAACGTTCATTTTTAAGCAAAATCCTGATTTTTTTTACTTATCAGGCATTGATCAGGAGCAAAGTATATTGATTCTGTTTCCCGACTGTCCTAATATCCTATACAGAGAAGTACTTTTTTTAAGACAAACCAGTGAGCTCATCTCGATATGGGAGGGGCATAAGTATACTATTGAAGAGGCACGCGCTGCATCAGGTATACAAAACATCTACTGGCTGCATGATTATGACAGCATATTGCATAGCATTATAAACTATGCCGACGATATATACCTTAATACAAACGAGAACGACCGCTACCTGCACACGGTACCCTACCGCGATCTGCGTATGATCAACGAGCTTAAAGCGAAGTACCCCTTGCACCAGTATCAGCGTTCGGCCCCTATCCTGCGCGACCTGCGCCCGGTGAAATCAGATGTGGAGGTGCAACTCACCAAAAAGGCCTGTGAAATTACCCGCGATGCGTTTGTACGCGTACTAAAATTTGTAAAACCCGGCGTTACAGAATACGAGATTGAAGCTGAGGTTACCCACGAGTTTTTACGCCAGCGCGCTACCGGGCACGGCTATAACCCTATTATCGCCTCAGGTAAAAACGCCATAGTACTGCATTATAATGATAATAACCAGGTATGTAATGACGGCGATGTAATCCTTTTTGATTTTGGCGCCGAGTATGCAAATTACAACGCCGACCTCAGCCGCTCGATACCGGTTAACGGGCGTTTTACAACCCGCCAGCGTGATGTTTACAATGCCGTACTGCGCGTAATGCGCGAGGCAACCAAGCTAATTGTTGCCGACACTGTTTCGCCTGAATACCATGAGGAAGTTGGCAGGATCATGACCGGCGAACTTATAGGCCTTGGATTGTTGCGGAAACATGAAGTAGAAAAACAAGACCCTAAAATGCCTTTATATAAAAAGTACTTTATGCACGGCACATCGCACCACCTGGGTATTGATGTGCACGACTACGCCAGCCGTTACAAACCATTTGAAGCAGGCAATATCCTGACCTGTGAGCCCGGCATCTACATACCTGAAGAAGGCTTAGGCATCCGTATAGAGAACGATATACTGATAACCGCTGACGGTAATGTTGACCTGATGGCTGATATTCCGGTTGAGGCGGAACATATTGAGGAGATTATGAATAGTAAGTAAATCGGATGCCTGCATATTCAACTATACTACTATGAAAGCCCGTCCGGTTAAAAAGCCGAAACTTTTTTATTACTTAAGAAATATTTTACGACAGGCGTTGCCCGGCTTTATATACCGGCAACGCCTGGAAACAAAACTCTCGAAGCTAAAACACTATAATAAGGTTGAAATAACCGACCGTGTAAACTACTATAATAAATTACAGGCGAACGTAGCTTTAGGTGCAGATGCCATACAGCTTCAGAACATGGCAATATTTAAAAGCCCGAAGGCTTACAACTTTGATACTTTTGAATACACGCGTTATTTTGATCCGGAACTCAAAGCGACATTTTTGTTTGGCGATGTAATACATACGCCTGATACGCCCACCATACAAAAAAGCAGGCCGATTGCAAGTGACAATGCCAATGCGGTATTGCTTAAGCTTGATAAATACCGGCATTTTGTTTTTGTTGATGATAAGGTGCCGTTTGAGCAAAAAAAAGACATCCTGATAGGCCGCGGCGTTGTAACCCAACCGCATCGCATAAAATTTATGGAGATGTATTTCGACAGTGCGTTATGCAATTTAGGCCAGGTTAATAGTAATGGCGGCAATATTGCCTGGCTTAAACCCAAAATCGGCATTGACGAGCATCTGCAGTATAAATTCGTATTAAGCCTTGAAGGTAACGATGTGGCAACCAACCTCAAGTGGATCATGTCATCAAATTCAGTAGCGGTGATGCCCGGGCCCAGATATGAAACATGGTTTATGGAAGGGCGGCTGATTCCTAATGTTCATTATATCCACATTAAGGATGATTTTAGTGATCTTGAAGAGCGTTTGCAATATTATATTACTCATCCTGCAGAAGCCCGGGAAATTGCCCTTAACGCAAATAACTATGTAAAACAGTTTTTTGATAAAGCGAAAGAAGATATGATTTCGTTATTAGTTTTGCAGAAGTATTTTGAATGCACGGGTCAAATTAGTCCGGCTGAACACTTTAATAAATAGTATTGAATAATAACGCGTACAAACATATACTGATAAGCCGCACCGATGCCATTGGCGATGTTGTGCTTACGCTGCCCATGTGCGGTTATATACGCTTAGCCTATCCCAACGTTAAAATATCTTTTCTCGGGCGTACCTATACGCAACCTGTTATTGACGCCTGCAAAGCAGTTGATCATTTTATTAATTATGATGAGCTATCAAAACTACCTTTTGAGGATCAGGTTAAAAAGCTTAAAGGCTACAATATTGACTGCGCTGTTCATGTTTTTCCTAACAAACAAGTAGCAAAACTTTTTAAAGCTGCCGGCATTGCGGCGCGCATTGGCACCACTAACCGCATATATCACTGGTTTACCTGCAACAAGTTGGTTAAACTGAGCCGCAAAAAATCCGATTTGCACGAGGCACAATTGAATACGGTACTGTTAAAGCCAATCGGCCTAAGCGTACCGCCGCTGGATAAAATACAGGATTACTATGCGTTTGAACCAAAACAATGCGTGCCTGATGATGTACTGGCCTTATTATCTGCCGACAAGTTTAACCTGATATTACACCCCAAATCACACGGCAGCGGCGTAGAGTGGCCGCTGGACAAATTTGAGCAATTGATAAACCTGCTCCCCGCGGATAAATTTAACGTCTTCATCAGCGGCTCCGAAAAAGAGCAGGCTGTACTTGCCGAATGGATAAAAAAACTGCCAAAATCAGTAAATAATATTACCGGGAAAATGAACCTGTATCAGTTTGCAAGTTTTATACGTAATGTTGATGGGCTGATAGCTTCGGGCACAGGGCCGCTGCATATTGCGGCTGCATCAGGCATCAATACCTTAGGGCTATTCCCTTGCGTTAGGCCTATACATCCTGGACGATGGGCACCTTTGGGTAAAAGGGCAAGTTATCTGGAAAGCGATTCGGAAAAACTTGACAGCATTAGCCCGCAGGCTGTGGCAAGCATTATTATTAACTGGCAAAAATGAGCACATCAAAAATTTTAGTAACGCTTGATTCCATGCGATACCCTAATACAGGTTTATACTATTTTGGTAAAAGCCTGGGCGAAGCATTACTCAGGCAAAATAACAATCAGTTTAAATTAACCTATTTTGTTGACCGCAACACCACGGTTTTTAATAATACTGATGCGGACGTGAACACCATGTATCTCAGAAAGTATCATAAAGCTATATTTTTCAACTATCGCAATATTGATCTCTTTCATTTTACCGATCAGTTTTCGCGGGTAAAGCCTAAACGGGTAACCCGTAAAAAGATATTAACTATACATGATATTAATCAGGTACATGAAAAAGACATGAGCCCCGAAAAACTAAAGCTATATATTAGCAAACTGGGCGAGCGTATTGACTCATGCGACCGGATAGTTACCATATCGCAATTTGCCGCTAACGATGTATTGAGGTTCTACCCTCACGTAAAAGATAAGCTTAGTGTTATATATAACGGAGCCGACAAGCTGCAGGTTAAACCCGGACATCAGCCGGCCTATCAACCGCAAAAGCCTTTTTTGTTCACCATAGGTATTGTTTCGGCCAAAAAAAACGCCCACGTACTACCAGCCCTGCTGCAAAATAATGAAATGGAGCTTGTTATTGCCGGCATTGAAACCCCTTACAAGGATACGGTAATGGAGCAGGCCAAAAAATTTGGCTGCGCTGACCGTGTTAAAATCATCGGTACAATAAATGATGATGACCGTTCCTGGTATTACCAGCATTGCGAGGCCTTTGTATTCCCCTCAATAGCCGAGGGTTTTGGCTTGCCGGTTATCGAGGCCATGCATTTTGGTAAACCTGTATTTGTTTCAACCAGCACATCGTTACCCGAGGTTGCCGGCGACGCCGCCTACTATTTTAATACTTTTGATGCTGAAGATATGCTGCGAACCTTCGAGAGCGGAATGCAACACTTTACCCAATATAACATGGCGCAAAAAGCCATGCAACATGCCGCCCGTTATAACTGGGATGATACCGCCCAGCAGTATCTTCAACTATATCATAACTGCCTTAACAATAAATAATACCGGGCTTAGTTTATTAAGCTGACAGTATTAATTAAATACTGTTAATTTTGCACCCTTATATTTTTTAATGAAAACATATTTCAGGCTGCTATCGTTTGCCAAACCTATCGAGAAGTTTGCTATTCCATATATATTTTATACACTATTATATGTAATATTCAGCACCTCGGTACTGGCACTGCTTGGGCCCCTGTTAAATACATTATTTAACGTTAATGATTGCGGCCCTGAAAAACCTGCCAAGGTAAGTAACCAAATTTCCACATTTGATATATCCGGCTGGTTTAAATATTACCTTAATGATTTTATTTTAAAGCATGGCCAGTTTGGCGCTTTGATCTACGTATGTGCGGTAATTATGTTTGCTGTTATATTGGGCAACTTATTTCGTTACCTCTCGCAGCGCACTATGGAAAATATGCGCATCCACACACTGTTGCGAATACGTAAAGCCGTGTTTGATAACGTGATGAATTTGCATCTGGGCTACTTCAGCAATGAGCGCAAAGGCGACATCATATCCAAAATAGCATCAGAAGTACAAACCGTACAATTTACAGTAACCGGCACCTTGCAGGTTATTTTTAAAGAACCTTTGCTGCTTATCGCCTATCTGGTCGTACTCTTTTCAACATCGGTAAAACTAACGTTGATATCGTTACTGGTAATACCTGTTGCGGGCCTCATTATTTCGCGCATCGTAAAAAAACTACGCTCACAAGCGGTTGAGGCGCAAAACTCTTATGCAAATATGGTTAGTTACCTTGACGAGGCCTTATCGGGTATTAAAATCATAAAAGCATTTAACGCTACGGATTTTATTATTAAACGCTTTGATGATGAGAATGTGCGTTACTCAAAAATAGGCAAGGCCATGTCGCGCAGGCAACAGCTGGCTTCGCCGGTTTCAGAGGCTTTGTCTATCATCATGATCTCATTTATCGTTTTGTACGGCGGTTATTTGCTGTTTAACAACGACTCGGAACTAACCCCCGGACAGTTTATTGCTTACATAGCGCTTTTTTCGCAACTGATGCGACCGGCGAAAGCATTGGGTGATGCGTTTAGTAATATACATACAGGGTTAGTAGCCGGCGAACGTGTACTGGAACTTATTGATGAGAAATCTCAAATAACCGATGCCCCCAATGCGGTTGCGGTAACCGAGTTTAACGAAGGCATCCATCTTAACAACGTTAGCTTTGCCTATAATGAGCGTGTAGTATTAAAAAACATCAACCTTACGGTGCCTAAAGGAAAAACGGTGGCGCTGGTTGGCCCTTCAGGCGGGGGTAAATCAACCATGATGGATTTGCTGCCAAGGTTTATTGAGCCAAAGGAAGGTGAGATTTTGGTTGACGACAAAAATATTAAAGATATTACTGCAACCTCGCTTCGCGCGTTGATGGGGATAGTAAACCAGGAGTCGATATTGTTTAATGATACTATATTTAATAATATCGCCTTTGGCAAAACTGGTGTAACACAGGCCGAGGTTGAAGCAGCAGCACGTATTGCCAATGCGCACAACTTTATTATGGATACCGAGAATGGTTATCAAACCAATATTGGCGACAGGGGTGTAAAGCTTTCAGGTGGGCAAAGGCAGCGTATTAGCATTGCCCGCGCGGTACTCAACAATCCGCCGATCATGCTGCTTGACGAAGCTACCTCAGCATTGGATACCGAATCAGAAAAACTGGTGCAGGATGCCTTGAACAACCTGATGAAAAACCGCACATCACTCATTATTGCTCACCGCTTAAGCACCATACAAAATGCAGATATAATAGTAGTGCTTGAAGAAGGCCGCATAGTTGAACAAGGCAGCCATACCGAGCTTATGGAGCATAACGGGCTTTATCGCAAACTAATTGATATGCAAACGTTTAATGCCGATTAGATTTTACTACATAATCAACAGCCTTAATAAACTTGTTGATCACAACAGGCCATGTATAATTTTCAGCAACGTATTGTTTTGCATTTAACGAGAGTTGTTTTCTATCTAAAGCCGGATTAATTGCCACATCAAGAGCTTTGTTAAAGCTTTGCTGATCGTGGTATAAAAATCCGGCCTGGCTATTGTTTATATGGTCCTTTAACACTTCACTACGCTCATTAGCTATTACAGGAATCCCCTGCGCCATACTCTCAAGCGTTACCAGCGAGAGACTTTCGTAAATTGATGGTATGATAAGCGCTCGGGCATTGCATAGCAGGCTCAGCTTTAACTCCTCACTTACGAACCCGGTGTAAATGATGTCCGGATGTTGAACAAGCTCCATAAAGGCACGGCCAACAAATACCAGTTTTAAATTATTCTGATTTTGAATTTTATAATTTACAAAGTGTTGAGCAAGTACATCACATTGCTTTGAGGTTTCAATCCGCCCAATATAAATAAGGTAACCGCTGTTAACGAGATGATGATGTTCGTTTGCTACGAATGGCACCTGTTTTTCAGTAATACCGACACCAACAATATCAGCGTATATATCGGTGTTTTTAAATAAATTATTAACAAACTTTTGCTCACTTGGCGTATTATATAGAATGGCTTTGGGTTGTTTAAATAAGCGCCTGAATAAATGCATGTAAATCGGCGGTTCATCATGCGCGGTGGGGATAAATATAGCCTTATCTTTCACAAGTTCAAGCCCTTTGGCTGTAGGGTAATACAGATAAGTAAAAAAAATAAAAGCGTCAAAGTTATCATACCTACTTTTTAAATATCCTAACAGTTCAGGCATAAATGGCCCCTGCTCATCAATCCATTTGCGCTCATAAAAAGAATGAAAAAACCTATCATAAGCAGGCAGCATCTTGATTGCTGAAAGCCATTTTTTTCGCTTATTCCGTTTATTAAGCTTTTTATTTAACAAGCCAAACCTTACAAAATCCCGCATTTGCTTAACCGGAAAACGTATTATTTTAACGTTGTTTAAATAACTTTCTCCAGCCGGATACTCGTTAGCCCAGCTCATATAATCTTTAGCACATGATGTGAGCACCTGCACATCAAAATCATCAGTTAACTTTTCAGCCAAAATACGGCAATGGTATTCAGCTCCGCCATTAACCTCCTCGCCATAGCGCTGTACAATAAATGCTATACGCTTCTTCACTGCTTAATCAGTTGTTTGTATTTTATCATACAATGCGTTCTGTAATTCTTGCCGCTCAATTTCTTTAACATGCAACAAACAGTTCAACTCACTATCTGGTAAATAATATGGTTTTTTAAAGCCATGAAGTTCTTCATGAACCTTATTTTTCCATCGTATTTGGCCATTCAACTTTAATATCCTTAATTGATAATCTGGAAAATTGATAAAACCCTTTTCATTTACATTCCAGCCCCACTTTTTTGTATGTTCGGGTGTTAAACCGTTCACTACATTTATCCTGGGTACCAGATAGCAATCGTACTTACGTTTTTTGAAAATTATTTTTTTTATTGATTTAACCAAGTGTTGCTGCGGCAACTCGTCTGCATCTATCTGAAACAGGTATTTGCAGCTTGCATTTTGTATCAAGTAGTTTTTAAAAGTGCCAAAATCGTTATTTAATTTAGCCTCGATATGCTTTATACGATCTTTGTATCGATTTATAACCTTTGTAGTGGCCTCATCTTTTTGACTCACATCCTGCAATACCATTATCTCGTCATTATTATCAATGTTTGACAGCAAAAACTCAAGCAGTTTTTCGAGCTCTTGGTACTCGTTATGCACAGTTATGCCGTAACTGACGCTTACCAAAAGTTTATGGATATTGAATAGCATTAGAGGCGGTTTATAAGCGTATGTTCTAAACTTCGGAGTTGTTTTATTTCGATTGTTAAATTAGCCCGTTTAAATTTAAAATTACTTTTTCCGATAAGTTTTTCGAAAAAGCTAAGCTTTTTGTTGGCACGTCGTGTAATAATTTCATTTAAATAACGAAACGCATTATACGCATCGTCTGTAAAGCGGTTGCCGTCAACATATATCAATATGTCGTTGCTTTTTTCAGCATGTGAAGGCCTGATACGGGTTTTCAGGTCGAACGCCGTATTAGGCTGCTCACCTAGTATATAATTAACAGCATCATGATCGGTATAAACATTTGTGCAAAAGGGCTCTATCTTACGCAGCAAATCGTCAGTTCCATTTTTTAATATGAACCCAAAATCATATTTCTTTTTAACAGATGATGAGTTTAAAAAACTCCATTTCCTTGTGAAATTTCTATTAGAGTTTTCCTCGATAAGCTTCGTACGATCCTTATATTCTTCAGATGATCTGGATGTTTTACTTACAAAATGGTAGCAAACTGCATTGTGTGACACTATCGTTTTTAGACCACGCAATTTTAGTCTTAATATAAGATCGTCATCCTCACAAAACATCGGGTTGTATAGAGGATCCAGTCCGCCGATTTCTAACAGCACTTTGCGGAATGCACATAAAAAAAATGTCAAATCAGATGATTCTCCATTTAATTTGTTTGTTTGTTGTAGTTCATTAGCAAAGCTGTACAAACCTGGAATATCCTGGCTTTCAATATCGTCGCCAAAATCTTTAATTATTTTTCCAGGACGCTCATGCCCGGCAAAAATAGGTGGCTCAATTGTAGTATATGTTATGACTGTATCTTCTGCAATTAATTGCTCAAGACTTTCAACAAACCCTGGAGCCAGAATCATATCATTATGGGCATAAGCAACATAGTCCTTAGTTGCTAATTCAGCACACTTATTAAATGTGTCTGAAAATGTTTTCTGCTCTCCTGAATAATAATAAATTAGATAAGGATCGTTTAAACTATCAAGCCACTCATGCGTACCATCAGTACTTCCATAACTTACAAAAACGATTTCAACTTCAGGATAAATGGCTCGTGTTGTGTGATAAAAATTCTTACTGTAATCAAGATTATTTTTTAAACCGACAAGCAGCGAAATGTTATTTTCCATGCAAAAAGGATTTATAAGCAGGGGTTATACCGCCATGCTTATAAATCAAAAGTACACCTTTTTACCTAAACTTAAAGCCTAGGCCAATCTGCCAAACCTGGTTACGGTAGTCAGGGATGTTTGAATATCGTTCGGTATTGCTGTCCTGCAGGTCAATAGTGTAACGGGCATGCAGGTCAACCGTACGGTTAAGGTCAATGCTTAAACCTACTACCCCGCCTACAAGCGTTTTGTTACCCTCGTAATCATAGCGCTCTTCAACAACGGTAGCAAAATCATTACGGTAAATATTTTTTGATGATACCAAAAAAGAAAGTTGCGGACCGATTACAAAATTAAGCCCGGGCGTAAGCTTCAGCTTGGCCAGCAAGGGTACATCAATAAAATTATTGCGCTGTTTAAAGTCGCCGTCAATAGTTTGCGCGCTGAACCCCTTTTGCGACCACAGCACCTCGGGCGCGAATGATAGCGGGTAAGCAATCGGCACATCAAGTGTCAAACCCAGGTTGGCCCCCGCAATGGTATTGGTTGTCCAGTCGGAGTTGTACGAATCAACGGTATTGGCAATATTAATCCCTCCCTTAAAACCCGCGGTTACCTGGTAAAAATCGTTATGGCGGCGTTGGTTATTGTTATGATAATATCCCGGTGGCGGACGGCGAACCGGCTTACGACGGTAATATTGGGCGCTAACATCACCTGCTACCAGCAGGCATATGGCAATAAATAGAATTTTTTTCATCTTTAAAACTTGTTGGTTTTATTACCATAGATTGAAACCGGGCGCGAAGGTTTATTCGTAACTAAAAAATGAAGGCTGGCAAAACAATTGATAGCATTAGCAGATTAATTACATTTGAACTATGAAAGGATATAATCCGCGGATAAAATACTTACTGCTAACATTATCATTTTTTATATATCATTTTACGTTTGCTCAAAAAACAGGCTTTGTACAGTCATTAGCGCAGCAAAACCGCTGGGTTGATTCGGTTTATGACGACTTGAGCACTAAAGAACGCATAGCGCAACTATTTTTTGTGCGCGCCCACACCAATAAGGGCCGTGCTTATGAGGATTCGGTTGAAAACCTGATCAAGGAACAAAAAGTAGGCGGCCTGGTATTTTTCCAGGGCGGGCCCGGCAGGCAGGCTGCGTTAACTAACAGGTATCAGCGCGCATCTGAAGTCCCATTGCTGGTATCAATGGATGGCGAGTGGGGCGTGGGTATGCGGCTGGACTCTGTGATCAATTACCCTTACCAGATGACACTTGGCGCCATACAGGACAATACGCTGATATACAAAATGGGGCAAATGATAGGTCGCGATTTTAAGCGACTTGGCCTGCAAATGAATTTTGCACCGGTGATGGATATTAACAATAACCCGAACAATCCGGTAATCAACTATCGCTCATTTGGCGATAACCGCTTTAATGTGGCCCGCAAAGGTATAGCCTATTTTCAGGGTATGCAAAACGAAGGCATTTTAACTACGGCCAAACACTTTCCGGGTCATGGTGATACCAATGTAGACTCTCATGCCGATTTGCCGGTGCTGCCATTTACCCGCCAGCGGTTGGATTCACTGGAGATGTATCCTTTCCGAGAAGCGATAAATGCAGGCCTGTCAGGCGTGATGGTTGCCCACATGAATATTCCTGCACTCGACTCGGCAAAAAATCGTCCGTCAACCCTCTCCCGCCCTATCATAACCGGTGTGCTCAAGGACTCACTGAAATTTAAAGGCCTGATAGTATCGGACGCAATGGAAATGAAGGGTGTTACCAAGTTTTTTCCGAACGGTGATGCTGATGTACAAGCATTTTTGGCTGGAAACGATATCCTTGAGTTATCTGAAAATTCTGACCGCGCCATCAAGCTGATCAAAAAAGCGCTTCGTAAAAAGCTAATTAGTGAAGAAGAGTTTGAAACTAAAGTAAAAAAGGTGTTAGCCGCAAAATATTGGGCCGGTTTAAGCAATTATAAAGCTGTGCCTACACGTGATGTTGTGCCTTATATTAACCGTGCTGAATCAAAAGCACTTATTCAACAACTTAGCGATGCAGCAGTTACCTTGTTGAAGGGCAATAATTCATCTTTACGATTAAATCCGCTGGCCAAAACAGCGATTGTAAATATCGGTATCGATCGTATGACCACCTTTCAGCAGGAATTATCACGCTGGTACCCAAACAGCATGTTATTTGTAGTTGGAAAAACTACTGCCGTACGCGATTTAAATGCCATGCTGGTCAACCTCAAAAAATACGATCAGATAATTATATCGATATATGATACACGTAGCCGACCGCAAAGCAAACTGGATTATAACAGCGATATTAAATTCCTGATAGCGCAACTGGCAGCACAGCCACGCGTGGTAACCACCGTTTTTGCCAACGCCTACACCCTTGCCGGTTTACCAGGTATTGAGCGCAGCGGAGCCTTAATGGTTTGCTATCAAAATACCGAGGAGCTACAACGCTCTGCCGTTAAAATTATTACCGGGCAAACCAAACCTGTGGGTAAATTGCCAGTAAGTGTTAATAGCTTTTTCCCAACGGGAACGGGAGTGTTGCTACCGTAATAATTGGAGTAGTTTTTATTAGAAAACCCCTCCTAAATCCTCCCCAACGGAGGACTTTCAATAAATAAGTAAAAGAAAAACGAGCGCAAGCCTGCCGGAAAACCGGGTCAGGGAGTATGGCCCGTGCGGCTGAAGGTTTTTTCCGGCTTGACTTTTGGTTACTTTGTGGCTAAGACAAAGTAACTGGCCTCTGCGGCCGAGAGCAGACTGACGATAATTAAAATACAGATATTTGAACTAAGTACAAATATTTGATTAACGCACTGTCATTGCTAATGATTATTGGGATGTGCTTTACTAATCGTTAGTGGATGTCACTTTCTTTTTTGCAGAAAAAAGAAAGTAACCAAAGAAAACTTAGCGTTAGCGATCTCATGAGCACAACTAAAAACATACAATAGCGAATAAACTGCCGGCTGCGTCCTGCCCGGTGAAAGTTTGTGCCTTGGCAGAGTTTGCGCTACTCCGGGCATTCCTGATGCCGGTAGAATTGGTTATTTACAGTTTGTACTTTAATATGTTTGGTTATCATCTTTGTCGTTTCGATGCGCCAGCGAGAAATCGGTCTGCGTCCATAGTGGAGCAACAGATTTCCCCTCGTACCTCGTTCGACATGACAAGCTTTTATGATTTCCCTACTAAACTAAAAATGCCGCTTAAATAAGCGGCATTTTTAGTTGGTTAATACTATCAATCAACACATTACCAAACTTTAACCTGATCCTTTTCGGCGCGATACATTTTGTCGCCGGGTTTCACGTTAAAGGCTTTGTAAAATGCCGGAGTATTTGCCAGCACACCGTTTACACGGAACATTTCAGGCGAGTGCGGGTCAGAACTGATGCGCACGCGCATGGTTTCATCGCTGCTTTTTATGCGCCATACCTGGGCATATGACAGGAAGAAACGCTGATCGGGCGTAAAGCCGTCAATCTTTTTATCTCCCTTACCTTGCTCTGTATTTTTAAATGCCTGGTAAGCAATGGCTACACCGCCTATATCGGCCAGGTTTTCGCCTTGCGTAAGGCTACCGTTTACATGTAAGCCATCAAGCACGGTAAAGCTATTATACTGATCGATCATCACCTGCGCCTTGGTTTTAAATTTGGCAGCGTCGGCAGCAGTCCACCAATCCTTCAGGTTACCCTGTGCATCATACTGGCGACCTTGATCATCAAAACCATGGGTCATTTCATGGCCGATAACCGCGCCGATAGCGCCGTAGTTAATGGCATCATCAGCATTCTTATCAAAGAAAGGGAACTGCAGGATACCTGCCGGGAAAACGATCTCGTTGAAAGACGGATTGTAATAAGCATTTACGGTTGGCGGTGTCATGCCCCACTCAGTTTTATCAACTGGTTTGTTCACTTTGGCAATCATTTCCTTATAATCGTGCTTAGCTATCGACTGCAGGTTTTTGTAATAAGCATCCTTGCTGATCTCTACATCATCGTAGTTCTTCCATTTGTCGGGATAACCAATCTTTTTTACAAACGAATTAAGTTTTTCGAGTGCCTTTTTCTTGGTTTCCGGACTCATCCAGTCCAGTTTTTCAATACGATCTTTGTAAACAGCTTGCAGGTTGTTTACCAGCTTAAGCATACGCTCTTTGGCTTCGGGTGTAAAATATTTTTCTACATAAAGTTGGCCCAGTAGCTCGCCCAGCCCGCCATCAACCTGCGATGCCATATTTTTCCAACGCTCTTTTTGTTCCTTTTGGCCATATAACGTGCGTCCGAAAAAATCAAACCTTGCATCCCTGAACTTCTTGCTCAGATCGCCAGCGGCTCCGTTAAGCACGTTAAAGGCAAGCTTGTCTTTCCATACATCAATTGGCTGCGATTTAAGTAAACCGTTCAGCGCCTTATAATAATCGGGCTGACCAACCAATACTGTATCTGTACTCAGCTGCATACGGGTAAACACATCTTTCAGATCAATATCAGGTACTGATTTTTGCAGATCAGCTACGGCAAGCTTGTTGTAATTGGCATTAGGATCGCGCAGCTGAACCGGGGTGCGGTGAGATTTAGCTATGGCCGTTTCAAGTGCCAATATGCCTTCAGCTTTTTTAGCGGCATTGGCCGGGGTTTCGCCGGTGTATTCAAACAATTTGGCTATGTATTTTACATAAGCCTTGCGTATAGCTTCCTTATCCTTATCAAAATAATAATCGCGGTTGGGCAGGTTTAAACCGGCCTGGTCAAAATGCGCTACGTTTTTGCTGCTTTCTTTATCATCTGGTGATACATAAAAACCTAACAAAAAGCCGTCGCCATCCTTGTAACCATCAGCAGCCAGGGCTATAAGTTCTTTATGATCTTTAACTGCCTTTACTTTGGCAAGCAACGGTTTTATCGGATCGTAACCCAGTTTTTCCATCGCTACGGTATCCATACCGCTGGTGTACAAATCGCCCACCTTTTGCTCGGTGCTACCTTGCTCATTACCTTGTTTGGCAATGGCTTCCAATATCTGGTGCAGGTTTTTCTGGTTATCATCATACAGGGTGTAAAATGAACCCCAACCAGTTTCAGATGGTGGAATTTTGGTTTTCTTCATCCAGCTACCGCTGGCGTACGAGAAAAAGTCGTCGCCTGGTTTAACGGTGGTATCCATGGCGGTTTTGTCAAAAAAAACGGTACGCGCGGGTGGTTCGCTGGTAGCGTCTTTTTTGTTTGAGTTACAGGCCGCCGCCGAAACAGCAACCGAGGCAAGCATTGCCCAATGGGTTAACTTCATAATAAAATAGGTTCAGTTATTTAATATATTACTAATTGACGCAATATTTTGCAATATGTTACCATGCGCGCATTAAAATCGTTTCAAATATATTCTGTTGATCAGTTCACCGTATGGGATGGCGGCAGCCTGGTCTAAACTAAACCAGGGCCCGTCAGCATCCCGCAGTATCTGTATGCTTTGGGCAGGCATAAAGCTCTGTGCCAGCATAAACTGCTTTTTGCCGGATGCGCCGGCAGCTACATCCATCACTATAAAACAATGCCCCGGCGAACCACCCTTTATAAACACATCACCCGCTTTAATATCGGCAGCTTTGGTTACAGGTTTTAACTCCTTGTCTAACGACAGCGTACCCGCATACGAGAACACCAGGTTCATGTACTTTATAAACCCGGCGTAGCTGTAATCCTTAGCAGCCTTCTTCACCCACTTACCATCGCTATACCGATAACCATTGGCAAAGTGAATATAATCGCACTTAAAACCGCTGGTAAAGTTAAAGCTGATATCATTATACTTTTTCTGTTGATGCAGGTACTCGCCGCGCAATCGCATAACCGCATCGGCGCATTGTTGCAGATCCTGCTTGCCAATGCTCATATCAACCACAGCGGCGGTGTATGCATCAGTTCGGGCTATATTGCCCTGATAGGTTATTGCATGTGTACCCGCTGGCTTTAACGGTAGTTTTTGCAACCAGGCACCAAACGTACCGGCGGCTGGTTGCACCCGTTTAAAGCCATCGTTCGGTTTAAAGCGTTCCGTAATTCCGGCATTAAATGCAAATGCTGAAGTAACGATCAGTGCAGTAGTGATAAGGTGTTTCATAAACGTGCAGCGTTTACCAGTTTACTATATGGATTAAATGGTACCGGAACATTATCAGCTAATGAGAATGCCGAAAAATGCAAATGCGTAGGCGAACGCTTTCTATAAGCGCTGAAACCGGTACGACCGACCTCGGCTATTTTTTGGCCTTGCTTTACTTCGTCGCCCGGCTTTACAAACAACTCCCTGTTGTGCGCATAGTAGGTAACATAGTTATATTGCGGATGATATACCCAAATGTACTTTCCGCCACGCAGGGTGCTGCCCGCATCCCAAATATTGCTACAAGCTATTACTACGCCATCATCAACGCTCAGCACATCAACAGGCTTATTAGTGCGGTCGTCCAGATCATTCTGATCACGATCTGTTATAAAAACATCATGCGCCGGATGTGCCTTATGTTTATTACCATCCAGGTAACTATACCCTTTAAAAATGTAACCGTTGCCATTTACCCCTCCTATGGCATTAGCGCGATAGCCCTTTAGCGGAAACACCCATTGCGCATGTTTACCGGCTGCAGTAACAGCATTCAGTTGTTTTATCCATACACCAAATTGGGCTACCGCTGCCTTACGATCAATTGTACCGTTAAGCACCCTGGTATTAAGCGCGTTTATTTTGTTGCAGACACTTTGCCTATCTGTTTGTGGAAAACCAAGGGTAAGGGCCAATACAAGTAGCAGCGTTTTAAGCATAAGGTTTATATATGCCACATTAACGCTCAAACTAATGGGTTAGTTGTGCAGGGATAGAGAAAAAAATTATCCCTCAATCCTAAGATCATATTTAGCTAATAAACCCGGCAAACCATGCACCGTAAAGCGGGTCTTTTTCAGCGTGTTCTCATCCGGATCGATAATGTAATTATAGGAGGTACGCAGATCAGCATTTTTAAGGATAGTATAACTAAATACAGCACGGTGCAGATCGCAGTTGGCAAATAGGGCATCAGTAAGGTCGCACTCGGTAAGGTCAGCTTCCTTTAAGGAGCAATCGGTAAACCGCGCGCCCTTATTTTTCTTTTTGTAGAAAATAGCGTTATTAAGGGTGCATCCCTCAAAACCCGCTCCGAATAAAAAATCGAGCGCCTTGCTAAAATCCACACCATTAACATTACAATCCTTAAAAAAGGCATCCTGAAAGCCGGTTTTAAAAATGACCGCCCTTTCAAGGTTGCACCGCTCAAACCGGCAGTTGATAAAAGTAATGCTTGACAGATCGGCACCGGGCAGTTCGCAATCAATAAACATACAGTTATCAAACGTTTGCACCGTGCCGGCAAGGCTTGCCAGGGCAGTAAAAGTTTTATCCTCTTCGATGTGGTTAAGCATGGTGGAAAATTAATTATTTTTTCTTTTACAGACATTGCCATTATTTTACCCGGCTGCATCATCAATGCATTATTCGTATCTTTGTTGTTCACATTAGTTTACGTTGCAATAATAGATAAGTGGAAACAGCAGAAGTAAAACAGGGATTTAAGGGTTACAACAACTATGGTGCATGGTTGCGCGAAAAATATGCCGGGCAGCGCGTGTTCAAGGTAATTGTTGACGGTGGTTTTACCTGCCCCAACCGCGATGGCTCAAAAGGCTACGGCGGCTGCACCTATTGCAATGTTGATTCGTTTACGCCATCAGTATCACGCAGTACGCCTAATTTACGCGAGCAGGTTGAGCAAGGTATGGAACGCGCCATCAAGGGTAATAAGGCCGATAAGTTTATTATTTACTTTCAGCCCAACACCAATACCTACGCCCCTACGCATTATTTAAAAATGATGTATGATGAGGCGCTAAGCATCAACACCGAAAATATTGTTGGCCTCTCAGTTGGTACCCGGCCCGATTGTATTGACGCTGAAAAGATAGCCTTACTTGAAAGCTATACCGACCGATTTGATGTTGACCTGGAAATGGGTATGGAATCTATTTACAATGATACCCTGAACCAGATCAATCGTGGTTGTACACATGAGGACCTGCTGAATGCCCTGAAACTGGTGGAAAACAGCAAGCTGGATATTTGTGTGCACACCATTTTCGGCTTCCCCTGGGAAACACGCGAGATGATGCTGCGCTATGCCGACGAGATAAACCGTCACCCGCAAATTAAGTTCGTCAAGTTCCATCATCTGCATATAGTTGAAGGCTCGGTAATGGGTGTTAAATATAAACGCGACCCGTTCAAGCTGTTTACCCTTGATGATTATGCCGAGTTTTTATGCGAGCTGTTACCAATCGTTCGCCCGGATGTGGTAGTGCAGCGCCTGTTTGGCCTAAGTGACCGTGAACTACTGATAGCCCCTAACTGGCAACTCAAAAAATCAGAAATACAGTATTATATTGATAAAAAGATTTTGGATAGAGGTATAATACAGGGTTCGGCCTTGTAAGTGACTCACCCCTGCCTGCGCTGGACATCCCTGTCTGCTGCGAAAAGATTCACTCTCCCCCTGCCCCCTCTCTGCAAACAGAGAGGGGCTATTTATTTGTTTTATTATGATGGTCTTTAAACTCCCTCTCTACGTTGAGTAGAGAGGGAAGTCCAGCGCAGCAATGACAGTGTGAGTCATAAGCGCCATGCCGGGTTATCTATGGTATTCCGTTTGCAGCAATAGTTGTTTAAACTATTGACGTAACCCTAAATAAAGTACTGCTTTGTCACAAAACCGCTTGCAAAACTATTTTCCGGCGTTAACCGGCGTACGCGCGCTTGCTGCCTACCTCGTGTTTGTATCCCATTATTTCTACGTTTTTGGTGAAAATTTTTCCCAAATTGGGCAACGCTTCTTTGGGGAATTCCACATCGGGGTAACCATATTTTTTGTTTTATCAGGTTTTTTGATCACTTACCGGTACTATAATAATTTTCATTTAACTAAGGATTGGTTTAAGCAATACCTTAAAAATCGTGTGGCGCGCATATACCCCATGTATGCCTTACTTACTATCGGCGCGTTTGTATATTTTTTTGCCACAGGCGATCAAAGCATTACAAAGGGCTACAACCCATACGCCATGCTGGCCATGAACATCACCTTTATACGCGGCTTTTTTTATAACTTTTGGGATACAGGCATAGCCCAGGGCTGGTCGCTCACGGTTGAGGAGTGCTTTTACTTTTCGGCCCCTTTCGCGTTTTTTATTATGCAGCGTTACCGTAAGTTCTGGCTGCAACCGGCCATTATAACCGGCTTGGGGGTGCTGCTGGTGGTAGTATTCAGCCGGGTAGATTGGTATGGCTTTTTTGGCAACTTCACCTTTATGATGCTGTTCACCTTTTTAGGGCGATGCTTTGAATTTTTTGTAGGTATGCAATTGGCCCTTTATGTTTTAGGTAAAGGTTTTGTGCGCACTAACAAAGTAAAATACTCTTACCTGGGCTTCTTGTTAATGTTTGCCTGTGTTTATTTAATGGCCCTGCAAACGCCGGCAAAGGGCTGGCCTACCGGCTTGCAAAGCCCGGTAGGTATTTTTACTAACAACTACCTGCTGCCTGTTTGCATAGCCTTGTTTTTTTACGGCTTACTTACTGAAACCACCATTCTCAAAAAAATATTAGCCAATAAATTTGTTGAGCTATTGGGCAAAAGCTCGTACATATTTTACCTTGTACACCTGGGCTGGATGTATAACCTGCTGCACGGCTGGTTTAACCATGCCAATGATTATGCCTTTGAACTGTATGACAAATGGGGTAAGGATTGGTACTCGCCCTTTGAGAACGATCCGATCAACCTGCTGTACGCTTTTGTGATATTAAACATCATCTCCATCATCCTGTACAAACTGGTTGAGGAGCCGCTGAACCATTACATCCGCAAGTCAGACTTCCTGATCAAAAACCCGAAGAAGAACCCTGAGAACAAGTCGGTGCTCATTCAATAGGTCAGAGTTTACCGAATAGTTTTTCGATGGCCTTTTCGCGATAGCTGAAAATATCGTTCACCTTTTTGCGTACCAATACTTTGTTGGCTATGGTACCTGCCGCGCCGTAAGGTATAGCATAGGTGAGCCTGTCGGTCATGTGGATGCCGCCATCAATCTCCCTGAAATGGTGCTCATGGTGCCACATGGCGTACGGCCCGAAACGTTGTTCATCAATAAAATAGCTTTTATCATGGGCGATGTGGGTGATCTCTGTCGTCCAGCGCATTTTTATGCCGAATAAAGGCGATATGTTATAAGAAATCAGCATACCCTCGTACATTTTGGTACGCTCCGTAAAGTCGGACGTGATGACGAAGCCCATGCCCGGCGGGGCGATTTTAGCTAAATTAAGTGGCGAAGAAAAAAAGTCCCATGCCTCAGCATGCGAAATCGGGATGGCTTGCTCCCATATTAAGGTATATGTTTTCACAATGCTAATAACAAGCAAATTTAAGAATGGTTGCGCCCGGCAAATAAAACAACCTGTACCACAAAAGCGAACGCACCGTTCGTTATCGAACACTTAACTCAACTAAATCTTGCTGATTAATAATAAATTATATATTGGCTTAAATTATGTGCCGATTAAGCATTAACTAACCTTTATTTTTCCGCATGACCGGTATCGACATTAAAATAGCACTGCGCACTTTTTTAAAAGGCAAATGGTATAACCTTTTAAATATTGCCGGACTTGCGTTAGGGCTGGCAGCCTTTATCGCCGTTACCCTGTATGTTGATAACGAAACCAGCTACGATACCTGGAACAAAAACATTGACCGCATATTTTTGGTAGAGCGTGAAATGCCCAACGGCCCATCGGCCTATACGCCCGGCAAACTGGCGGCAGAAATAAAAGCTCAATGCCCCGAAGTAGAGGAAACCGGGCGAATGAACACAGCTTTATATCAACTGCCTTTCCACACACCTAACGGGCGCTTTATGATCAGAAAATGGATAGGCGCCGATTACTCCATCGCTAAAATATTAGGTATAAAACCCAAAGGTTTTAACCTGAATTCAGCGAGTCCGACCACTACGGTTTTACTTTCTGAACAAACGGCTGCAACGCTTTTTCCGCATGATAGTTTGGTGCAGAACAAAACGGTAAACATGATGTCGAAAAATGGCATGCCGATGATCGTAGCGGGCGTGGCAGAAGAAGCACCAGGAAATACTAATCTCAACTTCGACTGTATCGGCTTTGATAAGGATATTACCCAAGGTAAAGATCAAAGCTACGCCAACCAGATATATCAAACTTATATTCTGGTACGGCCAGGTGCAAACGTTGAACAGCTTTCCGAAAAAATCGACAAGGTGTATAAAGAGGCTGTACAAGCCGATACCAGCCAGGTGGCAAAACAATCAATCACCTTGTCATCAACCAAACCGGCAATCTATTTAGATCCTTTAAAAAACCTGCACCTAAAGCCACATTATGGCTCACAGGTTAATGCACAGATTGTGAAAAGCCTGGTAATATTGGCGCTTATAATACTGATTGTAACGGGCGTTAACTTCACTAATCTATATGTTTCGCAAGCCAATAAGCGCTCAAAAGAAGTTGGCATAAAAAAGGTGAACGGCATAGTAAAGCATCAAATTATCGTACAGTTTTTAACGGAGATATTTTTGCAGTGCCTGTCGGCTTTAACCCTTGCTTTTGTGATTGTTGCGGTGGGCCTGCCTGACTTTAATCAGGTATTGAGTATAAATCTGCTTATTACTAATATCAGCCTGAATGTCATCATCCAACTGGTAGCGGCTCTATTGGGACTCACACTGTTGGCAGGCGTTTACCCCGCAATCATAATGGCTGGTTTTAAACCGATAGAAGTGTTAAGAGGAAACCAATTTGTTGGTAAAGATGCCTTTTTGTGGGTGAGAAATGGCATTACCGCCTTGCAGTTTACCTTTGCTATAGGTTTCGTGATCACGCTGATCGTTATCAATCAGCAGGTAAATTATATGAAAACTGAAGACACGGGCTTTACCGCTAAACAGGTGGTATATATCGAAAACCTCGGCATCTATAATCATCCGGATAAGTTTACATCTGTGAGTAACCGCATTAAAGCGATAACGGGTGTAAAAAACGTGAGCGTAGCTTCAAATGTGCCGGGAGGTTACGTGCCCGCATCATATGAATACAATGTAAAAAACAAAGCGTACTCCCTGCAAACCATTGGTGTAGGATATAACTATTTTGAAACCTTAAATATCGGGTTAAAAGCGGGGCAGTTCTTCTCGTCGACTTTTAAGGCCGACTCTGCCAACGCGGTAATCAATGAAACAGCAGCAAAAGCTATGGCACTTAACAACCCGCTTGGCGCTATAGTAGAAGGATGCGGGGGTAATTACAAAGTTATAGGCGTAGTAAAGGATGTTAAAGCCAATGGGTTTGAAAGCGGCATACAGCCCACCATATACCTGATGAACGCCGGTTGCAATTTGCTGAAAACGCAAATCATGATCAGCGCGGAAAGCAAAGCTATACCGGCCATGCTGGCTACGCTAAACCGGCAATGGAGCGACATTAACAAACTGGATGGCGACAACTTCAATTATCATTTCCTGGATGAAACATACGGCAAACTGTTTACCAAACAGGAACAGTTACGTTCTGTGCTCATTTATTTTTCGGCGCTGGCTGTATTTATAGCATCATTGGGTTTCTTTGCTTCGGCAGCGCAGGCTATCCGTTTACGGATGAAGGAGATCACTATCCGCAAAGTGCTGGGTGCAAACAGCGCCCAGTTGCTTTTTACACTAAGCAAGCCTTTTGTTTATGTAGTGATAACAGCTAACCTCATTGCCTGGCCGGTATCATTGCTTATAACTAACCGCTGGCTGGAAACATTTGCTTATCGCATTCATGTTTCCTTCACACCGTTTGCCATGGCGTTGTTTATTTCGATAGCGATTGTGGCCATAACCGTTTGCCTTCAAATTGCCCGGGCAATCCGGTTTAACCCGGCTTCAAAGCTTAAGGTATAAACGGCTGAATTATTGCACCATTTTATTTGCACAATACGAACTCGCGAAAGCCTCCGGTTTTGCCTTAAATACAAAGCCCATGCTTAAAATGTAGCCCATAGCCTCGTGCAGCGCCTGGTTACTTTTAAACATCGGGTTAGTATTAATGTCGGCATGCACTTCAAGTTCAACATCGTACAGGTCGAGCAAGTCGCAAAGCCGGTACGCTGTATCAATTGATTTTTGCACCTCGGTAAGCATACGCTCTTTAATACTCATTTTTTGTGATGTACGTTCCTGGTGAATGAACATAAACCCGCCGCGTTGCTCACGGATGAAAACGATTACGGTAGCAAAATCAGTAACCGCGCCTTTTACCTGCGAATCGGTACCAATGCATACTTTAAGTTTGTTGCCTAATTCAGTTTCACGTTCAATGGCGTGTTCAACTTCTTCGAGGATGGGCGTTTGGATCACTTCGCCGCTAAATTTTCTCCAGGTCATATAAAATGTTTTTAGGTATAATTTATAGTGACCCTTTGTTAGGTCAATAAAAATAAGCCATAACATTTCATATTTATATGAATAAGCGGTTATTTATTTGTTAACATTAACATGATTATCAACAAGATACAGTTCAATAAATCAATGTAAAAGGCCCCTTGCATGCTGCAAAGGGCTTTTTAATTCTTATTGCTTGTCGCCACCGTCAGTCCCGGTTTTCTCGCCATCGCCGTTACCGCCGGGCTCGCCTCCGTCCGGTTTCACAGCATCCGGGCTACTTCGGCCTACTTCCGGGTCAGTTCCTGCTCCCTTGTCTGTTAATGTGTCATCAGGTATTCCGGTTGAATCAGCTTCGCTTACCGCCGTAGTATCTGTTGCAACCTCTTCTTTCTGTTCGCCGCCACCGCAGGCCGAGAATGCTATGCTCATAGCAAACCCGGCAATCAAAATATATTTTTTCATAAACTTATTGTTGTGTTGTAGCCGAATCGGCATTAGTACTTGGTAAGTGGTCAACGCCGCCGTTGCCTGAGTTATCAATGCCGGTACTGCTTGTATCCATACCGCCACGTATTACGGAATCATTTTGTAAGGTATCTGAAACAGATGTATCACCACCCGCCTCATTAGTATTGGTACCCCCGCATGAGGCTGCGGATAAAGCAACGCCTATGCAAACTATTGTTATCAACTTTTTCATAAATAGATGTTTATTTAAAAACACAACTATTTACCAATAGTTTAAATAATTTCTAATTATATAAATTAGTCAAACCCGAGCTCGACAGTTGGATCCCAGAAAACTTCTTTAAAATTCAGGATCTTGTTGTCTTCAACCATGATGCCTTCACTGGCCAGCATTTGCTCCATCAGGTCGAAAGAAGCGAAATGGAATTTACCCGTAAGCAGGCCCTGACTATTTACTACCCGGTGCGCGGGAACCGGCGAATAAGCCGCGCCCGAGGCACCCATGGCATAACCTACTACCCTGGCCGAACGTTTTGTACCTAAGTAATTGGCGATAGCGCCGTATGAGGTTACCCGCCCGGCCGGTATTTGCCGCACTACCTCATACACCCGGTCAAAAAAGTTCTCTTCGGCCATGTATTGTTAAAAGGAGAATTTCAGGTAATTGATGTTTTTGTTGTCCTGCAAGTACTTACGCTCGTAATAGGTTTTGATAGAAAGCACTTCATCGGCATATTCCGACTTATATAAGTCCTCGGTACGAACGTGCAGCTTTAAACTCAGTTCTGCAATCTTTTCGACAGTGTAAGCGTGTAAATCGTCATTATCCGTTTTTAGGTTGATGAATCCGCCCGGCTTAAGTATCTGCTTATATTTCTCGAGAAAACGAGGTGAGGTTAAACGCTTTTTTTCGCGGCTTAGCTGTGGTTGCGGATCCGGGAAAGTGATCCAGATCTCGTCAACCTCGCCGGGTGCAAAATAATCCAAAATGGTTTCAATTTGTATGCGCAGAAAACCTACGTTGGCCACGCCCTCTTCAATGGCTGTTTTAGCGCCACGCCAAATGCGGTTACCCTTATAATCAATGCCGATAAAATTCTTATCCGGAAACATGGTGGCCAGGTTCACGGTGTACTCTCCTTTGCCACAGGCCAGTTCAAGCACCACCGGGTTTTCGTTCTTGAAAAAGGCTGCAGTCCATTGGCCTTGCATTACCTTACCTTCGTCTAATTGCAAAACATTGCTAAAGGTTGCCACCTCGGCAAACCTGCGTAATTTATCTTTACCCACTTAAAAATATTAAGGTACAAAAATAACTTTCGCTGTTGCCATTAGCAAATGTGGCTCATGCTATAATACTGATTAGTAAGTTTCGGTATATGGCGGGGCTGTAGGGTTTGGCGGTACAACAACCGTTTCGGCAACAACTCCAGGCTGCTTCTTTTTAACGATGTTATTGAACAAGCCTTTCACTTTACCCCAAACACCTGTAACAGAATCTTCGCTGATATAGGTTGATGCCTTTTGCGAGATAACGCTTACCAGTGCCTTAACCAAAAAGTTTGAGCTTTTAAACAGGGTTTTGTTAAGCGTTAACGGTAACAGGAAACGTGAGATAAGGCCTAAAAAATCCTGCTTAAAAAAACCCGCCCCCTTAACACCGTCAAGCGTTGCTGATTTCGGGAAGATGGACAGCGCGGTAGCAAATAAAGCAGAAGGGCTGCTAAAGCGCAGTTTTAATGCCGATGATTGAACATCTTCAGCAATTGTAAGCCTTGCAATTTCACTTCTCAAGTCGTCGATATTTTTAATTGGAATGCCAGCCATTGCTTTATTTGAAGATTTTTTTGATGAAACCATTAATTATCGGCTTTTCAAAGCTACCCTTTGCTGCCAGAATGATGATGACTATAATCAGATAGAAACCCGCCACGGCACCAAAGCCTTTCCAGTAGGAAGCAAATACGTCCGCCAGGAATAATGCCAGTGTAAAACTCGCGAATAAGAAGGTTACTGCTGCGATTACAACAACAATCAGATCAATTATAATGCTGGCAATGATTGACGTTCCCTTTTCAATAGCCTTGTACTTGGCCAGGGTAAAGCGGGTTTCGGCATATTCCTTCAGCTGATCAATAATCGGCTGGGCTGTCGCAGTATCTTTTTTTTCTTCCATAGGTTAGCGGTAGTAGGTAGTATTTAAAGGCCCCGCTAAACGGGGCCGGTAAACTTGTATTTATGCGTGCTCCAGGTCGTCCTGGTACTCTTCTTCAGCACCTTTAATTTTTGTTTTGATATTTTGAACAACCCTGTCTTTAAAACCTACCAGGTTATCAATTTCGGCAGCAGCTGTGTCTTTAATTGAATCGCCAAGGTTTTTTAATGAATCGCTGAGTTTGTCACGGGTTTCAGAGCCTTTATCAGGGGCAAATAATAACCCTAATGCCGCGCCTGCCGCTAATCCTGCCAGCAAGGCAACTACTGTTTTTGTGTTGTCGTTCATATCCTATAAATTTTCAAGTTGACTATTTTGTTTTAAAAATTAATTAAATACTTTGCCAATAAGGCAATACATCATTTTTGACGACTAAATATGTAATTATTTAACCGTTTTTTGCCCTATATAGTTTACAGCACTTGAAAATAATTTAAAGATCCGGCCCGGTGCGTATGCGCTCCAGGCGCTCGGCAGCCATACGGTTGGTTTGGTAAATTTCAACCAGCAGCAGAAAATACGATAACAGCAAAGGGCCAAATACCAAACCCAGAATACCAAATAGGGGCAGACCGATGAACACACCTACTAACGATATCAGCGGATGCGTATTGGCAATGCGTTTGTTGATGGCCATACGCAAAACGTTATCAACATTGCCGATAAACAGCACGCCGTACGCAATCAGCACCACACCCTTTATGGCATGCCCGTCGGCCATTAATAAAAGTCCGGCAGGTATGGTGAGGGTCGGCGCACCTACAACAGGTAAAAACGAGATAAAAGTACCTATAACGCCCCAGAAAATCGGGTCGGGTATACCAAATATCCAAAAACCATTTGCCAGCAATACACCTTGCACTATTGATATAATGCCCTGCCCCAAAACGTTGGAATAAGTGGAGTTGCGCAGCTCCTGCGCGAATTTTAAAGCGTGCTGCTCGCGCACGGGCGCGTATCGCAAAAGGCCAGCCTCAAAGCTTCGCATCTGTACAAACATAAAATATAAAATGAAGTACATGAACAGCAGTGTTATGATGATGTTTGCAGGGACGATTATAAGCGACGGAAACAGCTCAGTGGCGTAATTACTTAATTTTTGTACCGCTTCTTCAGCGAAATTCGGCTTGTTTAAATTGGCATCGGTGAAAGCATCTATCTTCCTGAACCACCGTTGCAGCAACAGTGTATCAGAACTAAGCTCAGCAATTTTATTGATCACCATAAAACTGAGCAGCAGGAAAGGTATAACGATTACAATAAGCGATACCACGATAACGCCCACCGCCACAATAGGGCCGTTGAGTCCGCGTTTTTCAACCAGGTAAATGTATGTCGATCTAAATATGGTATAAAGTACCACCGCGCCCAGTATGGAGCTGAACAATCCGCTTAAAGCATATAACAAAAAGCAGCCAAGCACAATAATGCTGACCAATATGATATTGTTACGCTGCTTATAACTAAAAACGGACATGCGAAAAAAAGGTGAAAGCGAACGCTATCCTAATAAGCAAAAAGGGCAAAATGTTTTACAAATTCTCTAAGTTTATTGATTACTGCTTTACGGCCATCAACTCCTGTATTTTTTTGCAGCTTATGGCTATCGCTTCAAGGTAAAAACGATAGTCTTCGGTAGGGTCAGTTACCTCGTACTTCAATTGCTCAAGGCAGAGATTTATGTTTGAGAGTTGATTGTTTACATCGTGCCTAAGCAAGCTCAGGGCTTCATCAGGCTGTTCTGTACCTTCGGCCATTGTTATTTACCGGCGTTAATCGCCTTCATTTTGTTGTAAAGCGTCTTCCTGTCAATCTTAAGTATCTCGGCCGCGCGGGTTTTATTAAAGTTCACTTCGCGCAGTACACGCAAAATGGTTTCGTATTCCGCTTCAAGTGCGGCATTTTTCAGGTTATGTTTAACCTCTTTAACTTCCGGTGCAGGGGTTTGCTGTGTTGCTCCGTTTGCAAGAGGCACGGTATCGAGCACAGGCATTTTATAATTGGACAATTCCAGCGGCAGCGCCTTCAGCGGCACCTCACCACCTTCGGTAAGCAGGGTAGCACGGCGTACAATATTTTTCAGCTCGCGGATATTGCCGGGCCAGCGGTAATTCATAAAACATTCCACCACTTCCTCAGAGAAAGCGGTAACGTTGCGCCCTAACTCATCATTAGCCATATGCAAAAAATGCTCAGCGAGGGCTATAATATCCTGCCCGCGATCGCGCAGCGGCGGCATGTAGATGGCAAACTCGTTAAAGCGATGGTATAAATCCTCACGGAAACGGCCTTTGTTAATGCCTTCCTGCAGGTTTTCGTTGGTAGCTACTATAATACGTACATCCAGGTCAATTTCTTTGGTGCTGCCAATACGTTTTACCTTACGTTCCTGCACCGTACGTAATAAGGCAGCCTGTATATCATAAGAGAGGTTACCCACTTCATCCAAAAACAGCGTACCGCCATTGGCCATCTCGAAGTGACCTATCTTGGTATACAAAGCCCCGGTAAATGATCCTTTTTCGTGACCGAAGAATTCACTTGCGGCCAACTCCTTAGTAAGCGAGCCGCAATCCATGGCAATAAACGGTTTGTTAGCCCTCGGGCTGGCCGCGTGTATGCTTTTGGCAACGGCTTCTTTACCGGTACCGCTTTCGCCCAATATAATAACGCTGTAACCGGTTGGGGCAACCAGGTCAATCTGCCGGGCAAGCTCTTTTGAAGCGCGGCTGGTGCCCACCACAAACTCGCCACCCATTAAATGTTTTTTACCGTTTTTTTGCGCTGCAGATTTTTCGGGCGCAGCAACCGGTAGTTGTTCCTCTTCAGCCTCAGCAAGCGCATACTGCGTTTCAATAGCCTTGTTGATGGTGTTTAATATCTCATCAGGGTACAATGGCTTGGTGATATAATCGTAAGCGCCCATTTTTATGAGCTCAACAGCCATTTTTATATCAGAATAACCGGTTATTATAATTACACCGGTTTTAGGGTAGTTGGTTTTAATATGACGGAGCATTTCGCGGCCGTCGGTATCGTCTAACCTGTAATCGCACAGTACGAGGTTAAATTCTCCGTTCTTTAAACTCTCGAGGCCGTTGGCCCCGTTTGAAGCGGTAACCACATCAAAGCCATTTCGTGTTAGAAATTTTGACAACAACAAGGCAACATTCACTTCATCATCAATGATGAGAATTCTTTTCATACAGCAAAATAGTGTTTAAACGATAAAAAATGCAAGCCGCTTCTGCAATTCGCAAGTTTTATTTTTATACTTCAAATATTTAATTTAGGTTACAAAAAAATATTAACCACAGGGTAATTGCGGTTATTCGCCCTTAAAATCGGGGTTTCTTTTATCTATAAATGCGCTTATACCTTCGCGTGTATCTGCAGTGTTAAAACATGCCGCAAACTCGCTGATCTCGGTATCAAAACCATTGCCCGTACCCGCGGCGTTTACAGCCCTTATTGCGGCCGCAACTGCAAGCGGCGCACGGCTCATTATCTTCTCCAGTATTTCTTCCGCCTTCGTCAACAGTACGTCAGGCGCTGTTACATGGTTAACTAGCCCCAATTCGAGCGCCTGTGCGGCAGTTATCATATCCGCCGTTAAGATCATCTCCAGCGCCCGCCCGCGGCCAATAAGTCGGGTTAGCCGTTGAGTACCACCGTAGCCCGGTATCAGCCCCAGGGTAACCTCTGGTAAACCCAGCCTGGCATTGGCTGATGCTATACGTATATGGCAGGCCAGCGCCAGTTCAAGCCCCCCGCCCAGTGCAAAACCGTTTATAGCTGCAATAATAGGCTTATTTGCCTGCTCTATCGCATTAAAAACGTTGTGCTGCGCGTTTTGCGCCATCAACCTGCCACCTTCGGCATCAAGCTGAGCAAACTCAGCAATATCAGCACCCGCCGCAAAAGCTTTTGCGCCTGCACCGGTTATTATAATGCCGCTTACCTCGCTATTAGCCAAAGCCGCTTTTACGGCAGTGCCAATTTCAGTGAGGGTGAGCTGATTAAGCGCGTTGAGCTTGCTCTCCCGGTTAATGGTGATATGACAAATACCTTTTTGATGCTGAATATTCAGGTTTTGAAAGGACATGATGCTAATTTAACAGTTATATAGTTAATAAAGCAATAACATAGCCAATAAAAACTATTCCCGTTAGGTGGTGTTAAACAAACCCGGTTTTAGCCAAGCATGCCCGCGTTTTTTTACCTACCTTTGCGCTTTGTTAATACTTGACCATGAGCGAAGAAAGATCGTTAAATTTTATAGAGGAAATAGTTGAGGATGATATAACTGCCGGCAAGCACGGCGGCAGGGTACACACCCGTTTTCCGCCCGAGCCAAACGGCTACCTGCACATCGGCCACGCAAAATCAATTTGCTTAAATTTTGGCCTCGCCAAAAAATACGGCGGCAAAACCAACCTGCGTTTTGATGACACCAACCCCGTAACCGAAGACACCGAATACGTAGAAAGCATTAAGGAAGATGTACGCTGGCTGGGCTTTGAATGGGCCAACGAGCTTTATGCATCCGACTACTTTGACCTGCTGTACGCTTTTGCCCTTAACCTGGTGCGCCAGGGCCTGGCTTATGTTGACGACAGCACACCCGAGGAGATAGCCACCCAAAAAGGTACACCAACTGAACCGGGCACACCTAACCAATACCGTCGCCGCAGCATTGAGGAAAACGTACAGTTGTTTGAGGACATGAAGGCCGGTAAATACCCGGACGGCGCTAAAGTTTTGCGTGCCAAGGTTGACCTGGCTTCACCAAACATGCACATGCGCGACCCGATCATGTACCGAATTAAACATGCTAAGCATCACCGTACGGGCGACAAATGGTGCATTTACCCGATGTATGATTTCGCCCATGGCCAGTCGGATGCTATTGAGGAGATCACCCACTCCATTTGTACGCTTGAATTTGTACCGCACCGCCCATTATATGAGTGGTTTATTGATAAGCTGGAGCTGTTTCCATCGCGCCAGTACGAGTTTGCACGCCTTAACCTGAACTATACCGTTATGAGCAAGCGCAAACTGCTGCAACTGGTTAACGAAGGGTTTGTTGAGGGATGGGACGACCCACGTATGCCTACCATCAGCGGCTTACGTCGCCGTGGCTACACCCCGGCCAGTGTTCGGGAGTTTTGTGAGCGCATTGGCGTGGCCAAACGTGAGAACATGATTGATGTTAGCTTGCTGGAATTCTGCATCCGCGAGGACTTAAATAAAACCGCATGGCGCCGTATGGCCGTGCTTGATCCGGTAAAACTGGTGATCACCAACTATCCGGAAGGGCAAACCGAAACCCTGCACGGCGAAAACAACCCTGAGGTTGAAGGCGGTGAAGGTGGCCGCGATATACCATTTAGCCGTGAGCTGTGGATAGAGCGCGAGGACTTTATGGAAGTTCCGCCTAAGAAATTCTTCCGCCTGGGTGTCGGACTAAGCGTAAGGCTGAAGAATGCCTACATCATAACCGGCGAAAGCGTGGTTAAGGATGCCGACGGCAATATTATCGAAATACATTGCACTTACATCCCCGAATCAAAATCGGGCAGCGATACCAGTGGTATCAACGTAAAGGGTACAATACACTGGGTAAGCGTTCCGCATGCGCAAACTGCTGAGATAAGGTTGTACGACCGTCTTTTCCGCGTGGAAGATCCGTCGAACGAAGACGGTGACTTTAAAGAATACATTAACCCGGACAGCCTCAAAGTTATCACGGGCTTTATTGAGCAGGATTTGACCAACGCCGTACCTGGCAAGGGTTACCAATTCATCCGCAAGGGTTACTTTACGCTTGATAAATACTCAACCGCCGACAAGCTGGTGTTTAACCGCACCGTTACCTTGAAGGATGGCTGGGTAAAGAAATAATTATTCTGTTTTATCAGATACTAAGCGGGCTATTTTGTAATAGTCCGCTTTTTTTTTGTGGCTGGTTGTCAGCAGGGTATCAATATTGTTATTGTTAGCCTGTTAAACCTATGTCTGCATCTTTCATCATACCTGCAAAACATATCACAAATGAAGAAAGTACTTACAATAGCCGCCTTGATATTATTTATCGTAGGCTGCACCGTATTAAAACCGGTTACCGTTGGCATGCCCGAAAAGCAATTTGTTAACGAGCACCCTCAAAGCCTGGTTGTTGAAATGTCAGCTTATCGTACTGTTTATAAAGACAAGCCATTTAATATGAAAGATACCACTACTAAATTTTACTACTTCACCGAAGGTAAACTCATACTGATGGATGAAGGATTTTATCCGCGTGGCGCAAAAGCCCCGGTACCGACGCCCTTATAGGTCAGTATTTTTGGTAAACATTATACAGCACATTCAAATCGAGCTGTGACAGCACGGGTGAGCTATCGGCCTGAATAAAATGGTTTTTGAATGCTGATATAGCGGCGTTAAGGTTGCTGGTGTCATAACCGATCAATCGCAGGGCGGTAGCTACATCAAAGCCTTCTGGCGCGAGTTCGAGCACATCATTACTCCAGTAGCCAAAACCTTTTTCGGCTAGCTTTTTCCAGGGGAAGTATTTGCCGGGATCAACCTTGCGGGTAGGCGCCAGATCTTGGTGCCCGATGAAGTTGGCGGTTGGGATATTGTATGTTTTTTTAAGATGCGCCAGCAGAATTATCAAGCTGTTGATCTGCGCGTCACTGAACGGCGACCGGCCATTGTTGTCCAGCTCGATACCGATTGAAGAACTGTTAACATCCGTGCCGTTACCCCACTTGCCCGACCCACCATGCCAGGCGCGCAGGTAATCGTTCAGCATGTGGTAAATGCGCCCATCACCACCAATAACATAGTGGGCGCTAACCTGCGTTTTGGCAATGGTAAACGTTTTAAGCGTTTGCGCCGCCGAATCCTGCGCGGTATAATGGATCACCACGTAATTAGGCTTGCGCAGATTAAAATTTACCGTACCCACCCACTCGCTGGCCAGCTTACGCCCCAGGCTATCCGTCAACACAACCGGCTCAGTTTGCAGCAACGTTTGCGCGAACGCGTCAGCCTGCTCGCTGTACACCTTATTGGTTACCGCGTATGGTCCTTTTTTAGGTGAGCAGGCGGTGGTGAGGAGAAATATAGCGAGGATTATGTAGAGGTGGGAGTGTTTCATATCATATATTCAGAGTGCCGAAGTTAATACCTAACCATGCAAAGTTCATGATGTTTTTACTCGATTTATAAATTCGAATATATCGGCATTCTCTGTCGGAGCCTCATGGGTAAACAAAACACCACTAAATTCATGAAATAAATTATCTGTCTCATCCTTCCACTCATCAAAGTATAAACAAGGTAGCTTCCACTTTATTGGATAAAACCATGTTTCATCTATCATGCATTTCTAATCGCAGACTCAATATCAATTAATGCAATGCTGCTTCTGTTATTAAACACTACAAAACCATAATTTTTATAATTACTGTTATCTCGATATAAATATAAGAATTGGATGTTTGGCATCCTCAAATTAAGGGATAGTCATTTAAATTACTGTTCGACTATAAGTGAAGTTAGATTTTAAAAAAGTCGTTGTGCTTTTTTAAAAAATCGGCATCTGGAAGAAACTTTTGAGGAGTAAGCATGGATTTACCATCATAATCAATAAAATTCTGCTTAATACTGTATATCTCTTTGTGCTTTAGAAAATTGGATGATACTTTAATTTTTAAATCTTCTGTAATAGTGATCAATCCTGTATCAAAAGCTTTGTCATGAAGTGCGTTAAAAGCTAATCCGTTTTTAGGATTAAGTCTATTCTCCTTATCCTTGCTCCATGGTAAAATATGGCTGGCTACTAATAACTGAGGAACGTTAATACCTGTTATACAGCATTTATTATTAAAGTTAGTCAGTACAATTCGTCTGAAAAGGCTTTGATTGACACGTGTATTTATTAGTCGTTGTTTTTCTAACCCGTCAACTGCTTTTAAATTATCCAAATCAATATTATTTAGCTTTTCGATTGTTGTGCCCTTTTTTACCGCTAATAACCTTTCACTTTCCATGAACAATTCATCCCAATTATTCATGTACTCTTGCCAAACTTCCTTATCTAATTTGCTGGCATTTTCTAATCCCTTCACACCACGCGCTTGCAGTTTAGGATCAAAGCTTGCAAAATTCCCTAACTTTCTTGCTACTGCACTTGGAGTACGCCCGATAATTTTAGCTAACTCAATAACAGATGCATTTCCAGAATGCATCTGACCGAATGGTATTTTACAATAAAGGTTAACAGCTAAAATAGACTCATCTTTGGTCCATAAAGATTGACCAGCTTTCATAAATGTAATTTATATAAAAGTAGCCAAATTTACTTCCCCCCTACAACCCCATCTCCGCAAAAGTATCACCCTGCTTAACATCACCTGTTTCGTAGCCCTTTTTGAACCAGTATTGGCGTTGGGCGCTGGTGCCGTGGGTAAAGCTGTCTGGTTCTACGCGGCCGGTGCTTTCTTTTTGCAGGCGGTCGTCGCCTATTTGGTTGGCGGCGTTCAGGGCTTCGTCAATATCGCCGGGTTCTAATACGTTCTTGGTACTTTCTTCATAGTGGGCAAACACACCCGCGTAAAAATCGGCCTGCAACTCCAACGCTACCGATAGCTTGTTGTATTCTGCTTCGCTCACATTACCACGGGCACGCTCCAGTTTGGCGCTGGTACCCAGCAGTTGCTGTACATGGTGGCCAACCTCGTGCGCTACTACATAAGCGCGGGCAAAATCACCGGCGGCGGCAAAGCGTTGCTCCAGTTCGTCAAAAAAGGTAACATCAATATATACCTTACGGTCGCCGGGACAATAAAAAGGGCCGGTTGCAGATTGGGCAAAGCCGCAACCTTCGGTTTGTACACCATCTTCAAAAAAATGCAGGGTTGGCTCTTCGTAGGTTTTGCCCATTTGCTTAAACAGTTGCCCCCATATGTCTTCGGTATCGGCAAGCACCACACTTACAAACTTTTGTTGCTGGTTGTTCGGATCGATGCCCGGCTGGGTATTAGTCTGCTCGCCTTGTTGTTGCTGCATTCCGCCAAGCAGTGCTGATGGGTCAATCCCGGTAAAGAAGTAGATAGCGGCGGCAATAATGCCAACCACGCCCCCACCCAATGCCAAACCACGACCACCGCCGCTGCCCTGTTCGGTATTACTACTTTCGCGCCTGCCAAGCCATTTCATGTTATGCTGATTTAAAAGGTTTAAGCGTTAACATGAACAAGCGGCGGTTTGTTTTACTCACCCCCGCCGTAACAGAGAGAGGTGAATCACTCAATCAACCCGTAAAATAAGAATCCCTTTCTACGCTAAGCAGAGAGGGAAGTCGAGCAATAGCGATGACAAGATGAGTCAAGCTAATAACACCTTATCCCCTTTATATTTAATTGCATCGAGCGCTTGTCGCGCCATACATTTTCTTCAATACTGTAGCATACATCAAACGGCACACCCGGGCGTATCTGGTGCAGGCATTCGCCGTGGTTAAAGGCGATACAATCAAACCAGGCCGAGCCGGGCTGACTAATGCTCATCTTGATGTGATTACTGCCCACCAGTCCCGGCGTACCGTTCACATAAACGTTTTTCGACAAAAATACCGGCGACATATTGCCCGGCCCAAACGGCGCAAACTGGTTCAGCACCCGAAAGAATTTGCCATCAATATCCTTCAGGTCGAGTTCAGCGTCAATTTCTATTTGCTGGATCAATTGTTCGGCGGTAATGGAGGCGCTTACTACTTCTTCAAACTTCTCAACAAAGGCGTCTACATTCTCGGGCTTCATAGTAAGGCCTGCGGCATATTTGTGCCCGCCAAATTGCAATAGCAAGTCACTGCAGCCGCACAGAGCCTCATACAAATCATACCCCAAAACAGAGCGTGCCGAACCGGCCACATGCCCGTTTGAGCGGGTAAGCACTACCGTTGGGCGGTAATATTTTTCGGTAAGGCGCGAGGCCACGATACCGATAACGCCCTTATGCCAGTTCTCGTTAAACACCACGGTTGATTTGCGGTTAACCATTACCTCGCTTGCGCCGATCATGCTTAACGCTTCGTCGGTTATTTGCAGGTCGTGGCCTTTGCGTTCGGTATTTTTAACGTTGATGAGTGCACCTTTTTCGCGAGCATCTACTTCATCGCATGAGATTAAGAGTCGAACAGCGTGCTTGGCATCATCAATACGCCCGGCGGCATTAATACGCGGCCCCAACAGAAACACAATATCTGCAATAGAATAATTAGCGGTACGGCCTGCAACTTCCATCAATATTTTGATACCAGTACAAGGCTCATTATTTAGTTTTTGCAGACCAAAGTAAGCCAGCACACGGTTTTCGCCGGTAATTTGTACAATATCGCAGGCTATACTTATGGCAACCAAATCAACAAACCGGAATAAATCTTCAAACGGAATACCATTTTTTTCGGCATAAGCCTGTACCAGCTTAAAACCTACCCCACAGCCGGAAAGTTCCTTATATGGGTATTGGCAATCCGGGCGCTTAGGATCAAGCACGGCAACGGCCGCGGGTATGGTATCGCCGCAGGTGTGGTGATCGCAAATAATAAAATCAATATTCAGCGTGTTGGCATAATCAACCTTATCAATGGATTTGATACCGCAATCGAGCGCTATAATTAATGAGAAACCATTGGCTGCGGCATAATCAATACCTTGGGTAGATATACCGTAGCCTTCGGTGTAACGGTCGGGAATGTAATACTCCAGGTTATCATAACGCTCCTTAAAAAAGCCGTATACTAATGATACAGCCGTGGTGCCATCCACATCGTAATCACCGTAAATCAACACTTTCTCGTTACGGGCAATGGCCTGTTCAATGCGTTCAACAGCTTGTTCCATACCCGCCATCAGGAAAGGATCATGCAGATGTCGTATATCAGGGCGAAAAAAATATCGGGCTTCTTCGTAATCATTAATGCCCCTACTGATCAGCAAATGGCTCAAAACAGGATTGATGTTCAACGCTTCTGAAAGCCTTTTTACTTCATCATGATCCGCTTTTTGCCTGATGGCCCACCGTTTATTCATATCTTTGCAGGGGATAAAACCCTAAATATATAACATTGGCTTATAAACATAAAAGCCAATTAAATTATTGTTAACAAAATAACACCAGGCTGATATTTTGATTTGCTCAAACATCAGCAGATATACAGATCATGGAAATATTTACACTTGGCGAAGGCTCTTATTCAGTAGACGCGACAAAAAAGTTCATTCCTTTTAACCCCGAAACTGACGACCGTAAAAGCCGCCCTGGTTCTTTATTTATTCATGTAAACCCTTTTTTGATCAAAACGGCTACCGACCTTATTTTATTGGACAGCGGCCTGGGTTATAAAGACACACGCGACGAGCTATACCTGCACCAGCACATACGCAACGCAGGTTTTGAGCCTGATGATGTTACATTGGTATTGATGTCGCACCTGCATTACGATCATTCGGGCGGCCTGGTAGTTGAGCGCGGCGGCCTGCAACCCAGCTTTCCGCAAGCGGAACATGTGGTGCAGCGCGGCGAATGGGAATATGCCCTGGCCGGTAAATCATCATCATACCACATCGAGATATTTGAAACCTTGCAGCATAGCGTAAAGCTTACCCTTACCGAGGGCGACGGCACATTAAAACCAGGCATCACCTATCAGCTATCGGGCGGGCATTGCCAATACCATCAGGTGTTTTTAATTGAGGAGGATGGCCAAAAGGTGTTTTTCGGTGGTGATGAACTACCGGAACCCGAGCAGTTGCTGCGCCGCTTTATTGCTAAGTATGACTACGATGGCCGAAAAGCGATGGAACTGCGTGAGGAATATGGTAAACAAGCCGCCGCTGATGGATGGCGTTGTTTGTTCTATCACTCAAAAGGCACAACGGTTGGCACGGTTACTTTTGATGGCGAGCACTTCGCTATACAATCGATTTAATTTTCGTTTACGCCAAAAATTTCTTTGATACGATCAACGTTCAGCGGTTTCGAAATAAAATCGTTCACCAGCGGGTACGATTTGGCTTTGCTGATATCGTTGCTGAAAACTGATGAAGAGATGATGTAGATCTTGGTCTTTTTAAGCGGATCAATACCCAGCCTGTTATATTCGTCTAAAAAATCCCAGCCGTTCATTATCGGCATGTTGATATCAAGCAGTATGTAATCGGGTAAACTTTCAGGGTCTTTTTGCTGCAACTCTACAAGCTGATCTATAGCAAACTTTCCGTTAAGGCATGCAGTTATACTTGTGTTCAGCAGCGCTTTTTTAATCAGCTTGATGGATATAAAATTGTTTATCTCATCATCGTCAACAAGTAAAACATTTATTGTTTTGCTAAGAATGCTCATATCAGGGGTATTATACGTGTGTTCAAATAAAAGGTTCTATTCGCAAAGGTTGTAAAGCTATAAAAAATACGTCTCACAATTATCTTCTCTTAAAAATCTCCATGTAATTTTTTATCGCGTTAGCCGTTGCGAAATGCGCCTTTACAAAACACTGCTCAAAATTATATATAATATTATCGGTTTTGTGTTATCAAAAATATTATACAGGCAAATACGCAAATTGTTATTCAGTTGTTACTTAAATAGGCAATAAAATGACGTTTTTTTTAATAAAAAAACGCATAAACAACATGACTATGAGCCATATTGTTTATGCGTTAAATTTTGTGCTTAATTATTCAATTATACTTTCCTCAAAAGCATAATCTTCGAGCGGAGGACAAGAGCAAATCAGCGTACGGTCGCCATACGTATCGTTCACCCTGCCTACTGATGGCCAGAATTTGTAGGCCGCAACATAAGGCAGCGGAAATGCTGCTTTTTGACGGGTATACGGATGCTCCCATTGGTTACCGGTAACTACGGCAGCAGTATGCGGCGCGTTCTTTAATGGATTATCAATTTTATCCAAAATACCGTTCTCCACATCCTTAATTTCATTACGGATAGCGATCATCGCATCGCAGAAACGGTCAAGCTCATGTTTAGGCTCTGATTCCGTCGGCTCGATCATTACCGTACCCGCAACCGGGAACGATACCGTCGGCGCATGGAAACCATAGTCCATTAAACGTTTGGCGATATCGGTAACCTCAATTCCTTGCGCTTTAAACGAGCGGCAATCCAATATCATCTCATGCGCGCAACGGCCTTTGCTGCCGGTATACAATACAGGGTAATGTTCTTTTAACCTTGTTTTGATGTAGTTGGCATTCAGTATGGCGTATTTAGTAGCGTTGGTTAAACCCTCGCCGCCCATCATGGCTATGTAAGCGTGTGAAATGATCAGGATAGAAGCAGAACCCCATGGCGCTGCCGAAACAGCCGGGATAGATTTACCCTTATCAATATCAACTACCGCATGGCCCGGCAGGTACGGTACCAGGTGTTTAGCTACGCCTATCGGACCCATACCGGGACCACCACCGCCGTGCGGAATACAAAAAGTTTTGTGCAGGTTAAGGTGGCAAACGTCGGCACCTATGTTGGCCGGGCTGGTTAAACCAACCTGCGCGTTCATATTGGCGCCATCCATATACACCTGGCCGCCGTTTTCATGAATGATATTACATACCTCGATAATGCTTTCCTCAAACACACCGTGTGTTGATGGGTAAGTTACCATCAGGCACGAAAGTTCATTTTTATATTGCTCAGCTTTGGCTTTCAGGTCGGCAACGTCAATGTTACCGTTCTCATCGCATTTTACTACGATGATCTTCATGCCGGCCATCGCTGCTGATGCCGGGTTGGTGCCGTGCGCGGATGACGGGATCAGCGCGATGTTACGCTGCGTATCGCCCCTATCCAGGTGATAAGCGCGGATAACCATCAGGCCCGCATACTCGCCCTGAGCGCCGGCGTTGGGCTGCAAGCTCATGGCCGCAAAGCCGGTGATCTCGCTCAGCCATTTATCCAGCTCATCAAACAGCTGCATGTAACCGCCGGTTTGGTCAACCGGGGCGAACGGGTGCATCTTGCTAAACTCTGCCCAGGTAACAGGCACCATCTCCGTAGTAGCATTCAGCTTCATGGTACATGAGCCCAAAGCGATCATGGAGTGGCAAAGCGAAAGATCCTTATTTTCCAGTGATTTAATGTAACGCAGCATCTCATGCTCTGAGTGGTGCGAATTAAATACCGGGTGGGTAAGGTAAGCTGATGTACGCTGCAACTCAGCCGGTATTGTAGTTTGCAGATTGCCTTTCAGCTCCTCAATATTTACATCATTAAGGGTTTTGCCTTTTACCTTGGTAAAAAAGCGAACAATGGTTTTTACATCTTCTACAGAAGTAGTTTCGTCGAGCGTGATGGTAACTATTGAACCGTTGTAGTTCAGGTTTATTTCGTTATTCAAAGCCTCGCCGTGCAGCGGGCCAACGAGGTCACCCAGATTAAACTGCAGGGTATCAAAGTAAGCTTTGTTCAATTGTTTGTAGCCCAACTCCTCTAACGAGTTTGAAAGCAATACGCTTAAACCATGTATACGCTCGGCAATCAGCTTTAAGCCTTGCGGACCATGATACGCGGCATACATACCTGCCATAATAGCCAGCAACGCCTGTGCGGTACAAATATTTGATGTTGCTTTATCTCTGCGGATATGCTGCTCGCGGGTTTGCAATGCCATACGCAGGGCGTAGTTGTTGGCGCTATCAATAGTTACACCAATGATACGGCCCGGCATGGAACGCTTGTATTCTTCTTTGGTTGCGAAGAACGCCGCGTGCGGCCCGCCAAAGCCCATCGGGATACCGAAGCGCTGGCTGCTGCCTACTACAATATCGGCGCCCCACTCGCCCGGAGGCGTTAGCAGTACCAGGCTCATCAGGTCGGCAACAACGGTTAGTTTAATGCCTTTTTCGTGTGCTTTAGCAGCAAAATCGCTGTAGTTATACACCTCACCATTTTTGGCAGGGTACTGTACAATGGCGCCAAACATATCGTCAGTCAACTCAACCGACTCATGGCTGCCCATTACCAACTCGATGCCATAAGGCTCAGAGCGGGTTTTTAAAATATCAATGGTTTGAGCGAAAAGCTCCTCAGAAACAAAAAATTTATTGGCCTTTTGATTTTTACGCAGGCTGTACTGCATAAACATCGCCTCGGCAGCGGCGGTGCCTTCGTCAAGCAGTGATGCATTGGCTATTTCCATCCCGGTCAAATCAATCACCATGGTTTGAAAGTTAAGCAATGCTTGTAAACGGCCCTGCGCTATCTCAGCCTGGTAAGGGGTGTACTGTGTATACCATCCCGGATTTTCGAGGATGTTACGCTGTATTACGCCCGGAACGATAACATCATAATAGCCCTGGCCGATGTAGCTTTTAAATACCTTGTTTTTTGACGCGGTTTGCTTAAGCGTGTTCAGGTAATCAAATTCGCTTTTGGCAGGCGGCAAATTTAACGGGTTCTTCAGGCGTATCTGCGTCGGAACGGTTTGTTCAATAAGCTCATCTAATGAATTTGCGCCTACTGTTTTTAACATTTCGGCGGTGTCGGCTTCGTTGGGTGCGATGTGGCGCGACTGGAATTTCTCCTGGTAATCAGTGTTCAATTGCATGAAAATGTGGCCCTGTTAATATATGCCGCAAAGGTACAATTATTACGCCGATTATCAACCACCTAACATCTTATTGACATTGTGTTTACACCATATTGAACGGCTACGAACACATACTAAGACAAAATTGATAAAACGTTATATCAATCAGCCTTTAATTGCTGCAAATATTGCTTTATGGTACTTTCCAATCCCATATATAAAGCATCACAAATAAGCGCGTGGCCAATACTTACTTCCAGTAAACCCGGAATATTATCCGTAAAAAATTTAAGATTTTGCAGGTCAAGATCATGCCCGGCATTGATGCCTAAACCTGCCTCATTGGCTACCTTTGCCGCGGCAATATAAGGTGCGATGGCCAGCTCCCGCCCATGCGAAAAGTGGTTTGCATAACCTTCAGTATAAAGTTCTATTCTATCAGTACCCGTAGTAGCGGCAGCCTCAACCATCTGGGGTACCGGGTCAACAAAAATAGATACCCGGATGCCCGCCTGTTGAAACATAGCAATGGTATCCTTCAAATACTCTTGGTTGGCAATAGTATCCCAGCCGTGGTTTGAGGTTATCTGTCCCAGTTCATCAGGTACCAGGGTAACCTGCGCCGGTTTGGTTTCCAGCACAAGGTCAACAAACTTTTGTTCGCGACTGTTGCCTTCAATGTTGAACTCGCTGGTTATAACATTCTTTAACGCACGCACATCATCATAGCGTATATGTCGTTCATCGGGCCGCGGGTGTACGGTGATCCCCTCCGCGCCAAAACGTTCGCAATTCATAGCCGCCTTTATCACATCTGGGTTGTTGCCCCCGCGTGAGTTGCGCAGCGTTGCTATTTTATTGATGTTTACTGACAAACGTACCATAAGCTTATTTCTATTTATGCGTGGGCAAATATCATTAATTAAGGCTTAAACAATAAAATGTATTTTTAGATTGCTTCCATTAAACTAAATCAACGAAACGCACCCATCCCGCATTGCGCATTTAATTCCCCACATTGTTGCATTAGCTTCACTTATATTTTTTGGCTTTTCAACTTTTTAATCATAAAGGAATTAAAAAGCATTCCATAAAGGTGTATTTCATACACTTTTAAAGTGGATATTCGCCTTTTCCGTGATATACCCCTACAACGCGGTGTTGTAGGCATAATTATAGCACTCAGAGGTTGTTACTTAATTTAACCGCAAACTATCGATCATGCCGATTACTAAACTTTCTATTGTTATACCTGCTTATAATGAAGGCCGTACCATTCACTTCATCCTTAACAAAGTAAAAAGCGTAAGCCTGCGCAATAACATTTCTAAGGAGATAATTATAGTTAACGACCGCTCGACTGATAATACAGAAGAAGCCATAAAAAGCTACATGGATGCCAATACCGATATGGATATTAAGTATTACGCGCATGAGCTTAATAAAGGCAAAGGCGCCGCGTTGCATACTGGTATCAGCAAAGCCACCGGCGAGTACCTGGTAATTCAGGATGCCGACTTGGAATATGACCCAGAAGAGTTTAACGACTTACTTAAACCTGTTGTTGAGGGCTTTGCCGATGTGGTTTTCGGTTCAAGGTTTATGGGCGGTAACGCACACCGTATTTTGTTCTTTTGGCACACTATAGGTAATAAGTTTTTAACCACCTTATCAAACATGTTTACCAACCTTAACCTTACGGATATGGAGACGTGTTATAAGCTGTTTGATACCAAAATGATACAGGCGCTTACCCTGCGCGAAAAGCGCTTCGGTTTTGAGCCGGAGGTGACCGCTAAAATATCACGCGTACCAAAAATCCGCATTTATGAAGTAGGAATATCCTACTATGGCCGCACTTACGAAGAAGGCAAAAAGATAGGTTGGAAAGATGGCTTCCGCGCTATCTATTGCATTCTGAAATACGGTATGCTCGGCGTTAAGTAACCGGTCAGGAGATAGTCAGCTCGCCGCGCAGATCGGTTTCAAGCCACGCTTTTACCTGCAGCGGATCGTTCGACTGGCCCAGCAGATACATCATTTTGGTTACGGCAGCCTCAAAGGTCATGTCGTAACCATTGGTTACACCAATATCCTTCAGCTGCTTGCTGGTTTCGTACCGGCCAAGTTCAACGGTACCCACTTTACATTGCGATATATCCAGTATCACCTTACCGCTGTCAATAGCCTTTTTAAGCAGATCAATAAACCAATCATCAGTAGTTGTATTTCCCGAACCGTAGGTTTCCATTATAACCCCCCGAACCTCTGAGGCCAATATGCTTTCAACCACCTTCGGACTAATACCCGGGTATAGCTTCAGCACCGCAACATCATTAGCAGCCATGTTGTGTACAATAATAGGCTCTGTTCCGGGCTGACGGATATCATTCACGCTAAAGCGAAGATGCACCCCTGACTCAGCCAGTATCGGATAATTGGGCGAACGGAAGGCCTCAAACTTGGATGAATTGTATTTAAACGCGCGGTTACCACGAAAGAGCTTGTAATCAAAATAGATACAAACTTCGGGCACACGCGCACGATCATTCTTTTTGGCTTTTGCCAGCTCAATGGCCGTCATTAAGTTTTCCTTGGCATCGGTACGTACCGCGCTTATGGGTAGCTGCGAGCCGGTAAATATTACCGGTTTATCCAGGTTCTCGAGCATAAAGCTCAGTGCCGATGCACTGAACGCCATGGTGTCTGAACCATGCAGCACCACAAACCCATCAACCGAATCATAATTCTTTTTAATAAGCCGCGCCAGCTCGTTCCATATTTCCGGATTCATGTTGGATGAATCAATAACGGTATCAAACGAGTGTACTTTTATTTTGCAATTAAGGCGCTCCAGTTCGGGCACATTGTCCATTATCTGTTCAAAGTTAATGGGTACAAGCGCTTTGGTAACAGGGTCGCTCATCATACCTATTGTCCCCCCGGTATAGATGATCAGTATCTGGTTCATTAATATTTGTCGTGTGTTGTTTAATAAATTATTATACCCCGAATATCTTTTTTGAATTAAGGGTAGTTACATCTGCCACCGTTTCAACATCTGTATTGTATATATCGGCAAGCTTTTGCGCGATGTATATCAGGTACGAACTTTCGTTAGGTTTACCACGGTACGGAGTGGGGGTAAGATACGGAGAATCCGTTTCTAAAACGATATGCTCTAAGTCGATTTGCTCAACCACTTTATCCAGCCCGCTGTTTTTATACGTAACCACACCGCCAATACCCAGGTAAAACCCCAGGTCGATCACCTTTTTACCATACTCGGCCGTACCTGTAAAGCAATGGAATATGCCGCGAAGTTTATCATCAGCTTCGCTGGCCAGCACCTCGTAAACTTCGTCAAAAGCATCGCGGCAATGAATCACGATTGGCAGATGGAGTTGTTTAGCCCAATTAATCTGGGCCTTAAAGGCGGCTATCTGCCCTTCAAGATAAGTTTTATCCCAATACAGGTCGATACCGATTTCGCCGATAGCATATATCTTATGTTCGGGCTGATGGCAGGCTTTGATCCTTTCCAGATGTTCTTCCCAACCTGGTTTTACATCGCATGGGTGCAGGCCAAGCATCGGGAAACACATTTCGGGGTAAGCATCAGTAAGGGCATAAACTTTAGCTACCGAATCAGCATCAACATTGGGCAAAAACAACCGCTTTACATCGTTTTGAATGCAGCGGTCTATCAATCCGCGGCGCTTCTCCAGGTCGGTTTCGTAGTATAGATGGGTATGCGTGTCAGTTAATACCATGCGGCAAAAATAAAAAAGCCCTCTGATTAATATCAGAAGGCTTCAAATTAATTAGCTTTTTTACTTGTGGCTGCCTTTTTAGCGGTGGTCTTTTTACGTACCGGCGCTTTTTTAGCAGGCGCTTTTTTAACCGGCGGTGGTATTACTTTTTTGCCGGGCTTCACCTTTACCAATTCCACATCAAACAGCAGGGTGCTGTACGGCATAATTACCGGCGGCGAACCACGCTCGCCATAACCTAAGGCCGATGGGATGATCAGCGTAGCTTTTGAGCCTTCGCCCAATAGCGCCAGGCCTTCCTCCCAGCCTTTGATTACACGGCCTTCGCCTTGTACTACCTCTATCGGCTCGTAAGTACGGCCGGGTTGCTGCAGGTTAGCTTTCTTTGCCTCGGCTTCAATGCTTGAGTCAAATACTTGGCCATCAAGCGTGCGGCCAACATAGTTTACCAGCATGGTATCGCCCGCTTTAGGTTTTAACTTGGCTGAGGGTGTTTTAATAATATATTTTAAGCCCGACGGTGTAGTAGTAACTGCCAGTTTATTATCGGCGATATACTTATTTGCCGCGGAAGTTTCCGCATCCTTAAGCTTGGCCATTTCGGCTTCTTTTTCGGCCATCGCTTCAGCCATTGATTGTACTTTTTCGATCTTTAACCGTGTAATAATGTTTGTACCCTTTTTCAGGAACGGCGGCATAGCATCCTCATGGCCTTTAAATATCGAGTCGACCGGAAGTTTTACAATCGCGCTGTCCTTAGCACCTAACAGGGTAAATACATCCATCAAATCCATCATGCTTTGCGAAGCGCGCACCTGCGTTTGTACCGGACGACCGGCTTTGTAAGTGCTGAACAATACTGAATCCTTATCAGTTAACTGCTCAACCTGGAAAGTGATGATATCGCCCTCTTTAATGCGGGGTGCATTGTTTTTTGTAACGATGGTATACTCGGCGCCTTTAGCCGTACGCTGCGTTTGTGCCAATACCGGCAACGCCAGGGCGGCCAGCACAAATGATAAACAAGCTTTTTTCATAAGTAATAAAAAGGCCTTCCTGATGGGTATCAGAAAGGCCGGTATTTTTAAAATTTCAAATTATTTTTTTGCCGGGGCAGCAGCCGGAGCTTGCGGTGCAACACCTGCTTTTGGTTTCACAATATCAACCACCTCAATATCAAACGCCAATGGTGAGTACGGCGGGATAACGTTTGGTGAACCCTGCTCGCCGTAAGCTGAACTTGAAGGGATGATGAATGTACCTTTGGCGCCTTTGTTAAGCAATACCAATGCATCAGCCCAACCTTTAATAATGCCTGCCGAACCAACCGGAACACGGATAGGCTCATATTTACGCATCGGGTTAGCGATTTTTTCTTTCTCGGCGATGTCCTTAACGCTGGTATCAAACACTTTACCTGAAAGTAAACGACCTGTGTAGTTAACTACCGCGGTATCACCTTCAACAATTTGCGGGCCGCTACCTTGTTTAGTAATTACATAGCTAAGGCCTGAAGGGGTTTTAGTTACTTTCAGATCTTTCTCGGCAATGTATTTAGAGATTAATGCAGGCTCACGTTTTTTAAATTCTTCTCCTTGTTTTTTGAAGTACTCAGAAATACGGCCCTGGAAAACCTGGTCGCTCAGTTTACCTTTTGGTATTACTTTTTCAACCTTCATTTCGTAAACCAGGTATTTACCTTTTAACTGCGGCGGACGCTGACCTTTTGGGAATACCGAATCGATATTCATTTTAATTGTAGCGCTGTCACCCTCGCTTAACAATTGCATTGCCGCGTAGATGTCGCCTTTTGATTGTGGTTTTTGCATCAAAACCGGTGTAGAGTTACCAGCATCGTAAGTTGATGACAATACCGAATCCGCATCGTTTTTAGCGATAACGTTAACGGCTAAAAAGTCGCCTTCTTTAATGGTAGTACCTTCTTTATCGGTATGTATATTATAAAGCAAACCACCCGGACCTTGCTTAAATCCACCGTTACAGCTTGCCAAGGCTAATGCGGCAAGCGTAAAAAACATGAAGCCTTTTTTCATTTTTATTGTATTAATAACTTTTTGTAGTTGGGTAATATATCTTTTAATTCTTGTACAACCTCGTCAAGCGCTTTGTCCGATCTTCCGCCGGCCGCGTTGCGGTGCCCCCCGCCGCTAAAATACTTTTTACATATCTCGTTAGCCGGAAACTCGCCTTTTGAGCGCAGCGACAGTTTAATACCGTCAGTACGCTCAACAATAAATGCTGCAAGTTTAATATTGACAATTGAAAGCGCAAAATTTACTATTCCTTCGGTATCGCCGGTTTGCACATCGTATTGCTCCAGCTCTGCTTTGGTTACTGATACGATGGCCGTATTATATTCATAAAGCACTTCCAGTTTGCTGCTCAGGCAATGGCCTAAAAAGCGCAGGCGGTTTTCGGTAGAGCTATTGTAAACCAACTCATGAATACGCCAGTTAACCGCCCCTGCATTAATAAGTTCTGCCGCTATCAGGTGTACCTCGGCGGTAGTTTTTGGCAAGCGGAAAGATGCTGAGTCCGTCATGATACCCGTATACAAACAGGTAGCCACATCTTTATTGATCAAAGCCTTATTATTAAGTGCGTCAGCAATAAAGGTGTATACCAGTTGCGCGGTAGCACAGGCGTTGATATCCCAGTAACGGAAATCATCAAAATCCTCAGGCTCCAGGTGATGGTCGATCATCAGCTTAACGGCCTGGCTGGCACGTACGCTGTCTGTCATCGCATTGATACGTGACAGTGCATTAAAGTCAAGGCAAAAGATCATTTCAGCCTCGGCTATCAGCGTATCGGATATAGCAACATTTTCTGTGTAAATGATCACTTCTTCGTTGCCCGGCATCCAGCTTAAAAAGTCGGGATAGTCTGACGGTACTACAACTTTGGCATGATGCCCCTGCTGTATCAGATAGTTATACAAGCCTAATGATGAGCCCAGCGCATCGCCATCGGGCTTATGATGCGTGGTAATTACTATTTTTCGTGGCTGCTCTAACAGCCGGGCAACCGAGGCTATATCTAACATCAAACTTTTTTAAAGGATTGCAAAGCTAAGATAAATTTCCAACGCATTGATATTTAGCTGTAACATTTTTAATTACACAATTTTTATGCTGATGAAAGATAAAACGCTGCTGCCTTTGCCCTTATGCCAAAAACTTTTAAAAATGACGCGGCAAAAGTCTATTTTTGCGGCAACTTTAAACACTTAAGATGGAAACTAACAAAACATTTACCATGATTAAGCCTGACGCTGTTGCAAACGGGCATATTGGTGCAATATTGGATAAGATCACTAAAAGCGGATTTAAAATTGTAGCGCTTAAATATACCGCTCTATCTGCTGCTAAAGCTGGTGAATTTTACGCGATTCACAAAGAGCGTCCTTTTTACAGCGCCCTGGTTGAATTCATGTCATCAGGTCCGATAGTAGCGGCTATACTGGAAAAAGATAATGCGGTTGAAGACTTTCGTAAACTGATTGGCGCTACTGATCCGTCAAAAGCTGAAGAAGGTACTATCCGCCAGTTATTCGCCAAATCAATTGAGGCCAACGCGGTTCACGGTTCAGACTCTGACGAGAACGCACAGATTGAAGGCAGCTTCTTTTTCTCTGCTTTCGAGAAATTTTAAGCATCGGCTTAAAGCAAAAAAACAAAGGGCTTACGGTAATCCGCAAGCCCTTTGTTTTTTTGAGGTTTTAATAATATTACTTTTCATTTCTCGCTATCGCTCGAAATGACAGGATTTATAATAACCAATAAAATCAAAAGCACAACCTATAAATACCCTATCCTTCCGGCATCAGGAATGCCCGGAGTAGCACAAGCCCTGCCAAAGCACAAACTTTCACCGGGCAGGACGCAGCCGGCAGTTTTTCTTTGGTTACTTTCTTTTGTCTGCACAAAAGAAAGTGACATCCACTAAAGTTAATAAAGTACATCCTTATGCTCATTAGCGGTATCAATGCTTTTATTAAGCGATTGTGCATTAAATGTCGTCAGCCTGCTCTTGGGCGCAGGGCCCAGTTACTTTATCTTAGACACAAAGTAACCAAACTTAGCGTAGCGATCTCATGAACACCTTAAAAAACAAATAATAATGTGAATAACGTCAAGCCGGAAAAAACCTTCCACCCGCAGGCCATACTCCCCGGCCCGGTTTTCCGGCAGGCCGACGCGCTTTTTTTCTGGTTTCGGTAAGACAAAAAATACATTAAGCGTCAATTACATCCTTCTCACCTATCTGCTGCCTCCACATAGCATAGTACAAGCCTTTTTGTAGCAACAGATCGAGGTGCTTGCCTGATTCCACGATATTACCTTTCTCCAATACATAAATCCTATCGGCATGCATAATGGTTGACAGGCGGTGGGCGATCAGTATGGTGATGTGATCATTCTTGACAGACACGTCGCGAATGGTTTCGGTGATCTCTTCCTCGGTCAGCGAATCTAAAGCCGAGGTTGCCTCGTCAAATACCAGGATATCGGGGTTACGCAATAAGGCACGGGCTATAGAAAGGCGTTGTTTTTCACCACCAGATACCTTTACCCCACCCTCACCTATTACCGTATCCAAACCTTTGTCGGCACGGGCCAGTAAGCCCTGGCAGGCTGCACGATGCAGTACATTCATACACTCGGCATCAGTAGCGCCCGGACGAACGAATTGCAAATTCTCACGAATAGTGCCGGAAAACAATTGCGTGTCCTGCGTAACAAAACCTATACGTTCGCGCAGCTGATCCAGATCAATGGCCTTGCTTGGTACGCCATTATATAAAATATCTCCTTCAATAGGCGGATATAAACCTACCAGCAATTTAACCAGTGTGGTTTTACCTGATCCGGACGGACCAACAAAAGCAATGGTTTCGCCGGTATTTGTTTCAAAACTTATATGGTTCAGCGCATTGCGATTAGCCGTTAGATGCTTAAAGCTAACATCTTCAAACGAGAGCGTCTTAACCTTTTCAAGCAGTACCGGTTTATCGGGCTTAACATCAATGGGAGTTGACAGTATCCGGCTAAAATTACCCAGGGATACCTGTGCCTCGCGCCATGACAGGATAACATTACCCAATTCCTGCAAAGGGTTGAACAGGAAGAATGAGTAGAACAAAAAGCTGAAATACTGCCCCGGCGATATGGTATGCCTGAATATCAGCATCAGTAAAACCACCACCATAGCGCTGCGCACCAGGTTAACGGTAGTGCCCTGCACAAAGCTCATGCTGCGCACAAACTTTACTTTTTTCAGTTCCAGGTCGAGTATTTTGTAAGTGGTTTTATTTAAGCGCTCAATCTCCTGATTAGCCAGGCCAAGACTTTTTACCAGTTCGATGTTACGTAATGATTCAGTTGTTGAGCCGGCCAGCGCGGTGGTTTCCGTAACAATATCCTTTTGCACCTTTTTTATACGGCGGCTCATCAGCGTACTAACCAACGCGATAACCGGTATTGCGGCAAAATACACCAGCGTTACCCGGTAGTTTACCGCCGCCGAATATACAATAACGAACACCATACCAACTATGCTTACAAACAAAATACTGATGAACGAGGTGATGAATTTCTCGCTATCGGTACGTACTTTTTGCAATATGCCAAGTGTTTCGCCGCTGCGCTGGTCCTCAAACACCTGGTAAGGCAACTGCAGCGAATGTTTTAAGCCATCGGCATACATTTGCGCGCCGGTTTTTTGCACAATAATGCTGGTAAAATAATCCTGAAAGTTTTTAGCTATACGCGATACCATGGCTACGCCAATGGCATAGCAAATTAAGCGTATCACGTTATTGAGGTACTGGCTGTACTCCAGATGATCACGTTTTTCAATCACCTCGTCAACAATACGACCGGTAATATAAGGGTCGAGCAGGGAGAAGCCGATATTGATAGCAGCCATTGCCAGGGCAAGCGCTACCACCCATTTATGTTTTGTTAAATAAGATAAAAGCAATTTCATACAAGGCGCAAAAATAAAAAAAGGGAATGGCGTAAAACGCTCACTCCCTTTAATTTGACATTAGGTTGGTTATTAAACCGTCATTATATCTTTTTCTTTAGCTTCTGATAACACATCGCATTTAGCTATGTAGCTGTCGGTCAGCTTTTGGATCTCAGCTTCACCGGTTTTGATCTCATCTTCTGATACACCTTCAGATTTAAGCTTTTTGATCTTCTCATTAGCATCTTTACGGATGTTACGGATAGCGATCTTGCCGCTTTCCACTTCGCCTTTAGCTTTCTTCACCAGGTCACGACGGCGCTCTTCAGTAAGCGGCGGTACGTTGATACGGATAATTACACCATCATTAGTCGGGTTTACACCCAGGTTGGCATCCTTAATCGCTTTTTCAATAGCGTTTAGTAATGATTTCTCCCATGGTTGTACCACAATGGTTCGCGCGTCAGGCGTGTTTACGTTACCTACCTGGCTCAGCGGTGTTGGCGTGCCATAGTAATCAACGGTAATATCATCCAGCATGGCCGGGTTTGCCTTGCCAGCACGGATCTTTAAAAGTTCGCTATCTGTATGGTCAACGGCTTTTTCCATTAAAGCCTTTGCATCGTTAACCTGCTTTTTAATGAGTTCGCTCATTTTTATAAATTTTCAACAAAAATAATAAAATCAATTACATTGAGTCTTCTATAAAACTCAAATGTTATGGCAATTGCTTAATACTTTGCCCTTTAAATAACGCAACAAATTTTACAGCATCTTTCATTGTTTTGGGATACCTCATGTAATAACCATTCGATGCATACCACTCTTTTGATGGAAGATCGTCAGAAACATGCTGGTAATTAAATCCTTGTAAATAAAGATACTGAACGACCCTCCATTGCTTTGCATCTGTCTTTTTGGGCGGGCGAAACTTATGATTGTAAATCTTGTACTGAACACCACAGCTTGGGCATAAAGTAATAACCTTATTAGTTACTTGACTTAAATTAAAAGCAACTCTACAATTTAAGCATACTTTTTTGTACCCCATATTCTATACTGATATTACTTTACTATAGTACCCACGTGTTCGCCCTGGGCCAGCTTCATAAAGTTACCTTCTTTGTTCATATCAAACACTACAATGGGCAACTTGTTCTCTTTACATAGCGTAATTGCAGTCATGTCCATTACGTTAAGCCCCTTGTCATACACTTCCTGAAAGCTGATCTCGTCGTAACGGGTGGCTGATGGATCTTTCTCCGGGTCGGCAGTATAAATGCCATCTACACGGGTACCTTTCATCACTACGTCAGCCTTGATCTCGATAGCACGTAATGAGGCAGCTGTATCGGTAGTAAAATAAGGGTTACCTGTACCGGCACCAAAAATCACGATCTTACCGGTATGTAAATGCGTCATGGCACGGCGACGGATGTAAGGCTCGCATATTTGTTCCATTTTTATGGCCGATTGCAGGCGGGTTTCAATACCCAGATCTTCAAGCGCGCTTTGCATCGCCATACAGTTAATTACCGTGGCCAGCATACCCATGTAATCGGCCTGGGCACGTTCCATACCTGATTTTTCGGCGCTTAATCCCCTGAAAATATTGCCGCCGCCAATAACAATGGCAACCTCAATACCGGCATCAAATACAGTTTTAATATCCTGCGCGTATTGCTGCACGCGGTTATTATCAATACCATATTGCCTTTCGCCCATCAGCGATTCACCGCTGAGTTTAAGTAAGATCCTTTTGTATTTCATCAGATATGTGTTATAGTGTTGTCAGTTAGTTTCAATATTATTGGTTTGTGTTGTACACGATCTCGCCCTGCAATACGGTAGTTGCAACGGTAAAACTATCATTAAAAATTAGCAAATCGGCAAAACAGCCCGCTTCAATTTTACCTTTTTTTGTGAGCGATGCCAATTGCGCCGGGTAAAGCGATGCCATATTTATAGCTTCAGCAAGACCAATACCGGCTTTGGTTACTCCATTTTCGACTGCTTTAAGCATGGTTAATGCCGAGCCCGAAAGTGTACCATCAGGCATTACATAACGGTCGCCTTTTAGCTGATGCTGATAAGCGCCCTCGGTGGCTACCGTAACTGCATCCGTAATAAAAAACAGTTTATCACCCAGTTCACGTTTAGCTAAAGCGATCATCGGAAAACTCACATGAATACCATCAGCTACAATGCTGGTAAATGGCTTTTTCTCAAAAATAGCAGGAATAATGCCCGGTTCGCGATGGTGCATTTGCGGCATGGCGTTGAATAAGTGCGTTGCCGCTGCAACAGAGTCGTTAAAAAATTTCGAGGCCTGCTCGTAAGTAGCATCCGTATGTCCTGCAGAAATGATTATATTTTGCGATGAAAGATAATCCATAACCGCATCATCCTGCAATTCAGGCGCTATGGTCATCATCTTGATTACGCCTTCACCCCTTTCCACCCAACTTTTAAGTTCGCTTAGTACAGCTTTTTTTATAAAGTTTTCGGGGTGGGCTCCTTTGCGTTTGGGATTAAGATACGGCCCTTCCAGATGCAGGCCTAAAAAATTGCCTTTAGCTTGTGGTAAATATTGTTTTGCGGCATCAATGCCCTGCAATACCACCTCATCGCTATTAGTAGCAATGGTAGCGAAAAAGCCAGTTGTACCTTGTTTGAGCAAAACCGCTTCCATTTCGGCGAGGGCCTCAACGGATGGCAGTCCGCCGAACAGCTTGGTACCGGCACCGTAGATTTGCAGGTCGATAAGGCCGGGCGCCGTATAAGCGCCGTTCAGGTCGATGCGATTTACATCATCCGGAATTTGCCCGGCATCGATAATCGCTTTGATGTACTTACCCTCAATTAAAATAGCCTTGCCGGAAACAATAGTTCCGCCGGTTATTAAGTGCGTGTTATGTAAGGCAGTAATCATTAAACATTAATTGCCGAAACGCGTTCGGCACAAGGTAGTTAAAAAAGTAAAAGCAAAAAAAATCCCCCTCGTTAAAACGAGGGGGATAATAAAATTAAGCTCCTAAAGCAACTCGCTTAAAGGCGGTTACGGTAAGGCCTTTTTCAACAGTTGCCAGGAACTGTGAAATATTTTTTGATGGGTCCTTAACAAACTCCTGGTTTAACAGGGTTGAGTCCTTATAAAACTTGTTAAGTTTACCGGCTGCAATTTTTTCAACCATTTCTTCCGGTTTACCTTCGGCACGAATTTGCTCTTTAGCGATAGCCAGTTCACGCTCAATAGTTGTAGCGTCAACACCATCTTTATCAATAGCAACCGGGTTCATGGCAGCAATTTGCATCGCTACGTCTTTACCTGCTTCTTCAGCACCTTCGGCGTTAGCGCTTAAAGCAACCAATACACCTAAACGGAAGTTACCGTGGATGTAACCAATTACTTTCTCACCTTCAACAATCTCGTATTTTGATACACCTATCTTCTCGCCAATTTTACCGGTTTTGTCGGTAATGGCTTCGCCGATAGAGATACGTGAAGTTTCGGTATCAATTTCAAGTTTGTACAACTCATCAATTGAAGCCGGAGTTTTTTCAACAGCGGCGTTAGCGATAGCGTTAGCAAAAGCGATGAACTCAGCGTTTTTAGCTACGAAATCAGTTTCGCAGTTAAGCTCAATTACAACACCTTTTTTGCCATCGGCAGAGGCACGTGCAATAACAACACCTTCGTTTGACTCGCGGTCCTGACGGCTTGCTGCTACTTTAGCACCTTTTTTTCTTAAATAGTCAATTGCTGCTTCAAAGTCACCATTGGTTTCAGTTAAAGCTTTTTTGCAATCCATCATACCGGCACCGGTTTGCTGGCGCAGTCTGTTTACGTCGGCGGCAGATATTTGTACTGTAGACATATTTTTTTAAGTTTTTTGTTTGCTTGGTGAGTAACGAATAATGAACAACGGGACTATGCCTGTTGTTCATTACCATTTTGTTTACTCAATATTATTCTTCAGTTGAAGAAGCTTCGGCAGATGGAGCTTCGGTTTCAGTTTCAGCCTCAGCTGTTACTTTACGTGCTCTTTTGCCACCTTCGGCAGCAGCCTCAGGGCTATCAGCTTTTGCTTTAGCAGCAGCTGCTTCTTTTTCAGCTTCGTCTTCTTTCTCGCGTTTGCGCTCGTCTAAACCTTCTTCAATAGCTTTGATGATGATTGAAGTGATCAAAGAGATTGATTTTGTAGCATCATCATTCGCCGGGATCGGGAAATCGATGTTTGAAGGATCAGAGTTAGTATCAACCATCGCGAAGGTTGGGATGTTCAGTTTCAACGCTTCAGAAACAGCGATGTGCTCTTTCTTAACGTCGATCAGGAACAACGCAGCCGGTAAGCGGTTAAGGTCAGCAATACCACCTAATAAAGTTTCAAGTTTGATACGCTCACGCTGAATCATCAAACGCTCTTTTTTAGAAAGGATGCTGTAAGTACCATCTTTAGTCAGTTTGTCGATGTTCGACATTTTTTTGATTGACTTGCGTACGGTAGCGAAGTTAGTTAACATACCACCTAACCAACGCTCGGTTACGTAAGGCATGTTTACAGTTTTAGCTTGTTCAGCAACGATGTCTTTAGCTTGTTTCTTGGTAGCAACAAATAAAACTTTACGTCCTGATTTTACTATTTGTTTGATGGCTGAAGCTGCTTCTTCAACTTTTGCCAAAGTTTTATTTAAATCGATAATGTGGATACCGTTGCGCTCCATGAAAATGTACTGAGCCATTTTCGGATCCCATTTACGGGTAAGGTGACCAAAGTGTACACCTGCATCCAGTAAATCCTGATATGTTGTTCTTGCCATTGTTGAGTCCTCCTTAAAATATTAACGTTTACTGAATTGAAATCTTCTTCTCGCTTTACGGCGTCCTGGTTTTTTACGCTCAACCATACGGTCATCACGTGTCATTAAACCTTTAGCGCGTAATGCTGGTTTCTTTTCAGCGTCAAGCTCAACAATAGCTTTAGCGATAGCTAAACGAACGGCCTCGGCCTGTCCTTTAACACCACCACCTGCTACGTTTACCTTAACATCGTACTGGCCAGCTACACCCGCAACCTCTGCTGATTGGTTAACGATGTATTGTAGCGGCAATGTTGGGAAGTACTCTTTGTAATCTTTACCGTTAACGGTAATGTTGCCACTACCTTCGCTTAAATAAATGCGGGCAACGGCGGTTTTTCTTCTGCCTGAAGTGTTAGTTGTTGGCATTTCTTTTCTCCTTTAGAAATTAAAAAGTTAAATGGTTTTAGGGTTTTGAGCGGCGTGCGGATGTTCGGCACCAGCATAAACATGCAGGTTACCAAATAAGGCCTTGCCCAAACGATTCTTAGGTAACATACCACGAACGGCTTTTTCAATTACGCGTTCAGGATGCTTTGCCATTAACTCCTTAGGAGAAATGAAACGCTGACCACCTGGGTAACCAGTGTAAGAAACATATTGCTTATCGGCAAACTTGTTTCCGGTCAGTTTTACCTTGTCTGCATTAATAACAATAACGTTATCACCGCAGTCTACGTTTGGGGTAAAGCTTGGCTTGTTTTTTCCTCTGATGATCATGGCGATCTTAGAAGACAAGCGCCCCAAAATCTCGCCTTCCGCGTCAACAACAACCCACTCCTTGTTAACGGTTTTTTTGTTGGCTGAGACAGTTTTGTAACTTAACGTATTCACTTGCTTAAAATTAAATTAATTAAACGTTTATTCTACCCGTAAAATTCGGGACTGCAAAGATACGTTTTATTTGAACTCTGTCAAATGCTTTTTAACTATTTTGTTTCAGGCTGTTAGCATACATTGGCGGCCTGCCTTTGCCGGCCGTAAAATCAATATAGCTAATAGATTATATTATTGTTTGTACCGGCATCATTTGCAAACGCATGTCTTTTTTTTTTGGGGAGAAAAAAGGTCCTATGAATAAGAAGCGATTATCGTGTAACACCAAAGATGAAACTACAGCGGCGGGCACTTCGCGTTGTTTTTTGTAAGTTAGCGCAAACTTTCAAAAAAGATGAAAAAAGCTTACCTGTGCCTTATCGCTTTAGCAATAACCTTTACTGCCTGTAAAAAGGGCGTTGATGATTTTCCGGATACGCCAAATACCGGAATCATACCCGGCGGAACTGCAAACGCGCCGTATCAGCCTTTTAGTGCAGGCGCCAAATGGGTGTATCACGCTACCGCCGGCGTTGGCGATTTTGTTACGGAAGATACCCGTACCACCGTATTAAACGGCAAATCAAAGAAAATAGACGGACAGGTTTTTTACGAGGGTACAACCACCAGTGCCGCCGGCATTGTTAGCGGGTATGTAGGCTACAACAACGGTATTTACACCCGCACGATTGACAATGCTGAAATGGGGCTGAACACATTACAACCTCTTTATAACGATAGTAAAAACATTGGTGAAAGCTATCTGCAAACATTCAGCTATGTAAGCGAAGGCCAAACCGTTAACGCGCGCTTTAATGTTGAGTTACTCGAAAAAGGCATCAGTAAAACCGTGCGTGGCAAAGTTTATAACGATGTTGTGCATACCCGCATAAAGACTGAAGTAGGGTTTGATAATAATTGGGTATCATACAGTGCAAACGATGTTTACCTCGCCAAAGGCATAGGCATTATTTACACCACAACATCTGCCTTTGATATGGAAATTGATAAAATGGAACTGGTAAGCTATACGCCGGGCAAGTAATTTAAAACGCCCCATTAAAAAAGCGGAACGACACCCACATCGTTCCGCTTTTTTTTGGGATTTTTTTTTTAAACGAAAGTCAACACACTAAGTCTGCAGTTTTTTGCGGTGATTTTACATATCACATTAATGTACCGTACGCATAACACACGTTGGCGTAACACTTTACACTAAGCAAATTATTGTATAATTTTTTTGTTACACAGCTGTAACGTTCCGAAATAAATGTCCGTCAATGTCTTTCAAAACGGCCACAATGCAACAGCGGTACCCTGTAGCGAGTGTGGCAAACCAAACATTTATCAAAATAAGAACGGCTCTATACGGGCACAATTTAAATTCAATCACAATGAAAAAAACAATCTATACCCTTTTAGCAATAAGCGCTTTATTTTTAGCATCATGCAAAAAAGACGATAACGACAACAATCCGGGTGGCGGCTCAAACACCTACCAGCCATTTACCGCCGGGTCAGAGTGGAAATACCGCACCGAAATTGACCTGGGCGAAGGAGGCCCGTTGGTTGATACCAGCGTTAATACCATGACTACACAAACCAAAACCATCAACAACAAAAAGTTTTACGTGGCCAAAACAGTAGGGGGCGAAGAAAACGAGGAAACTTATCTGGGCTTAAACAATAACATTTACAGCACTATTATTCATGATGAAGTTGCCGACGAGGACCTTGAGTTTGCATACCTAAATGCTTCAAAGGCGGTTAACGATAGCTGGGAAACCCTGTTTACTATTGAAGATGAAGACGGTGACATACAGGCACGCCTGAAAACCACTATCAAGGAAAAAGGCATTTCAAAAACTATCCTTGGTAAAAGTTATAGCAACGTAATACATACCGTGGTTGAAACCGGCTTTAAGGTTAACAATAACTGGGTAACAGTATCGCAAATGGATTTTTACATCGCCAAAGGTGTAGGCATGATCGCTACTTATGGCACTGTACAAAACAAACAAGTAGCTAAAACGGAGCTAATGAGCTACAATATAAAATAAACTTTTATAAGGGGAGTGATTATCTCCCCTTTATACATCTCTCAACCCTACCTCTCCCTATATTCTATGAAACTATTAATCAGGCTAAGTTTAGTTTTAGCTGTGCTAACGCTGATAAGTTCTTGCAAAAAAAGTAAACAAAGAATTAATGAACAACCTGACAATAATGGTAGTGCAATAATTGCTTATTTTAATTGGTCGGGCGTGCAACGTGTTAACAGCAATATTAAATTCACCAACGCCTCAAAAAATGCAGATACTTATAAATGGGATTTTGGCAACGGACAAACATCAGCTAAACATACGCCTGATGATGTAAAATTTACTGCGGCAGGTGCTTATACTATAACTTTGGTTGCTGGCAAAGGCGATAATAAAGCGGTGTACCAGCAAACTATAGCTATTGCTGGTAACGAAATGCCAGCTGCATATTTTTCATACACGTTTAAAGATCAACGCAACTATGCTCCGGCTACTGTACTTTTTAAAAACGAATCAGTAAACGCTGATTTCTATAAATGGCAGATTAATGGCAATACCTACAACTCAACCGACTTGCAGCATACCTTTAACCAAGCCGGTGACTATATTGTAAAGCTTACTGCTATAAAAGGACAGGATGAAAATACTTTCACTGATACTATAACTGTAGCACCTAACAATAACCCAATAGCACGTTTTGCTCTGCCTTATCATCCATACCCATATACTGTAAATGAACCCATACAATTAGTAAATCAATCAACTAACGCTGATGCCTGGGAGTGGACATTTAGTAACGGAGCACCCGCGTCATCTACGGCAGAACATCCCGAAGTAAAGTTTGGCGCACCGGGAGTTTATACGATTACGTTGATTGCCAAAAAAGGCTCTTTAAAATCGGCCCCACGATCAATTAATATTAAGATAAATTAAAAATCTAGTCTTAAGTAAACAACAAAGGGTTTATCAATAATTGATAAACCCTTTGTTGTTTTATTTAATTATCTAATTTACCTGAGCCTATAAGCAGCTTTACTATCTTATTAAATATCTCCGTATTTTGATAAGTGCCGATAAATTCGCCCGCATTTGGTCCGTAAGCGAAAACAGGAACGTTAATACTGGTATGATCGTTTGTGCTAAAATTGCCCAGTACACGCCCTTCGGCGGTTGAAGCATCAAGTAAGCTCAGGCCTCCGGTTTCATGGTCGGCAGTAATAATTACTAATGTTTCACCATCCTGGTCGGCAAACCTGAGCGCCTCGCCCACGGCACGGTCAAAGTCGAGCATTTCGGTAACCAGGAAAGGCAGATCGTTGGCATGCCCGCCATGGTCAATCTGCGCGCCCTCGGCCATAATAAAAAAGCCTTTTTCATTGGTGGATAATAAGCGGATGGTTTCTTTTAACGATTGGCTCAGCATATCGCCGCGACCCTTTATTACAGGGCGGGTTGCCGCGTCACTTAACAGCACCAGTTGTTTGCCTTGCTTTTGCTGCTGCAATGCCGTAAGCGTAGTATCGACTGTATAACCTTTTGCTTTGATTTTCTGCATCAGCCCGGCATCCGGATTATTGAAAAAGCTTTTCTGGTTTGAACCTATCAATATATCCACATTACTGGTCAGCAAATCGGCCGCTATGGCAGTTGAGTTACTGCGCTCGTTGTTATGCGCGTAAAAAGCGGCGGGTGTGGCATCGGTAATATCAGCACAGCTGATGATGCCGCTCTTTATTTTGTTTGCAGCCAAAGTATCCGGAATGCGGGTTAATTGCCGTCCTGCCACATCGATACTGATATAACGGTTATTGGTTTTTTGGCCGGTAGCCATGGCGGTAGCCCCGGCTGCCGAGTCGGTATTGTCGGAATTAGCGGCCCGGGTTTGCGAGAAACCGTTATAACGGCATTGCAGCAGGTTTAACTGCCCGTGGTTTGCCGTTAGCCCGGCCTGAATTTGCGCAAGGCCCATGCCATCGCCAATAAGCAGGATGATGTTTTTAACGGGCTTTTTCAGGCCATCTGTTTTATAGGTTGGTGTGTAAACCGGGTGAGGTTTTGGGTTAATAAATTCCACTTTGTGGCGATTGGCCAAAAAATCGTGCAGTTGCTGCGGATGATCGGTGTTGATCCAGTTGGCACCAAGTTTTTGTAACTGGATCCAGGTGTTTGGGCTATCCTGCGTTGCCCAAAAGCGAAACGGTTTGCCTTTGCTGTGTGCGTTATTAATTAGTGTGGTTAGCTTAATCGAATCCGGTTTGGTGAGTACGCCTTTGCCGTTCCATTCGGTATACTTGCCTAAGTCATCGCTGATCATGGCCACACGCTTTAGCTGCGTATCGGTATAAATAGTGTTTGGCCGACCGTCAAAGTATATATAGGATGGATATTTCTTGAATTCGGCCGGCGCAGGCATATCGCCACTCAATACCACTTTTACGGAATGCTTACTGCCTGGTTGAAATATATCTTTATAAGGCTCCAACTCCTTAATAAGCTGCGGGATAACATGTGCTTTATCTTCCTTTATATCCACCACCAGTTGCAGGTGCAGGGTTGAATCGGCATAAGGGTGGCGGCCGTTTTTGCGGAACAGCGCGGCAAGCGGCTTTAAATAAAGTTCGGTAAGTGTGCGGCCTTCTTCAATTTCCTTACGCTCGTGTGCAACATATAATTTGTTGTTCAAATAAAAAACATCGGCTTCGATAGAACCGGACTGCGCGTAATAAGCCTGCAAAAAAGGGATATTCTGCTTATAATCATTATGGCTGTGCGCTTTATTTATAGCCGTGTTTTGAGCAAAAGCGGTTGCGGCCATCAGTAAAGCAACCACTGAGATAAGCAACGAACGTTTGAGGGTAGAATATTTCATAACAATTTGCTAAGCTATATTATGAAAGTAAAGTGATTGTTAGCTTTTGATAAACTAACAATCACTTAATGCCTATTAAAGGTTGCGCAATTTGATGTTGCGGAAACTTACCGAATTACCATGATCTTGCAGCAGGATGTGCCCCTCCGGCGCTTCGCCAAAGTTTGGCCATACTTTATATTTACTTATGGCAACCAGATCCTTAAACTCCTTTGAACCGCGATCGTACTCCAGCACTTTTACACCGTTAAGGTAATGCTCCACATGGTTGTTAGGGTAAACCACTACCCTGCCGATGTTCCACTGACCGATAGCATGTGTAAACCGTGGCTGCTTTTTAGCAGTGATAAGATCATATAGTGATGCCAGCGTACGGTTGCCGTCACGGCCCAGTTTAGCATCCGGATGGCGCACATCGTCAAGTACCTGGTACTCCAGCCCGATAGCCGAGCCTTGCGTTTTTTCGCCAAGGGTAACAAAGTACTTCACCCCGCTGTTGGCGCCCTCTGTTAACCTGAACTCAAAAGACAGATCAAAAGCTTTGTATTGACCATCGCTTACAATATCGCCGCCGTTGGTTGATTCAGCCCCGTTAGACGGCTCAACGCTGATGAGCCCGTTACTGATATTCCATCCTTTTGCCGGGAATTTATCACTACGTGCGCTGTGCCAACCGGTGCTGGTTCTACCATCAAATAACAGTTGCCAGCCGCTTTGCTTTTCAAACGCCGACAAGCTATTCGGTGTCAGGTTAACCACATAAATATCTTTATTAAAAGGCTCAGGCTTTAAACCTGTAGTTTTTATCTGGATGTTTTTGAACCATATTTTTTTGTCGGCCTCTTCGGGCTTACTAACCGCATGTACCTGCAGGCCAATAAAACCTTTGGCATCAACCGTATCGATAACATAAGCCATAGGCACGCCGTTTATCCATGTTTTCATCTGGTTGCCTATGCATTCTATTTTGATGTGGTTGTACTCACCAACTTTAAAGGCTCCTTTTGCTTTGGCATTTAGGTCCATTGGATAAAGCCAGTCGCGCCTGCCTTCATCGTAAATACCGCCGGCCCATGCCCGCGGCGACGGATCAAATTCGCACTGGCGGCCGTATACCTTACCTTTACCGTTGTTTGCCGCAGCATCAAAGTGGCTGCGGGTTTGCACACCCGAGTTGCTGATGGCATTTTCAAGCTTGGCATCCAGCTCCAGTACAAAATCGCCATATTCCTTTTCGGTAACTAAAAATGTGTTGCCGCTGCCGGTTACAGTTGTGCCTTGTATAGCGCCATCAACAACCTTATAATCGGCAGTACCGGCAAGGCGTTTCCAGCCCTTAAGGGTTTTGCCATCAAACAGGCTGGTATAGCCTTTTTTTGTTTGTGCCGATGAAGCTCCGGCCAGCATGGTCGCGGCAATAATGAGTGATAGTATTTTGCGGTTTGTTTTCATATATTGGTTGATAGAAATTGAATATATAATGCACCCGGCATTGTGTATTAACTGGTTAGCTAAACTTAGCCGTAAATATAGCCAAACCGACAATTTTACATGTAACATTTTGGCTATTTGCAGCATCTTAAGCGGAGTAATTATAGTCTGCCTTTATTTGTGTAAAGATTGCAGGGCTTTATTAATATTTTAAATTTGCGTTTTAACAACCTCATTAACATGAAAAAAATGCTGATTGCAGAGGCTCTCCTGATGGCCGCCTGCATTGTACCGGCTGTGGCTCAGCAAAAACCGGCCGACGATCCTAAATTAAAGATCTACCGTGAAACCGTCCCTAAAATCAACGACCTGGTGCACACCAAGCTCGATGTCCGGTTTGATTACAAAAAACGCTACCTGTATGGTAAAGAGTGGATTACCCTGAAACCGCACTTTTACCCTACCGACAGCCTGCGGCTGGACGCTAAGGGGATGGACATTAAAAACATTTCGGTTGTTAAAAACGGCAAAAATGTGCCGCTTAAATTTACTTACGATAGCCTGTCGCTGGCCATTAAACTGGATAAGGTTTACCAAAACAATGAGAATTATATAGTTTACATAGACTATACCGCAAAGCCCAACGAACTAAAATCAGAAGGCAGCGCGGCTATTACCGATGCCAAAGGTTTGTACTTTATCAATCCTGACGGTACGGAAAAGGATAAACCGACGCAGATATGGACGCAGGGCGAAACCGAAGCTTCATCAGCATGGTTCCCTACCATTGATAAGCCTAACCAAAAAACCACCCAGGAGATCAGCATGACCGTACCTGCCAAGTATGTAACGCTGTCAAACGGCCGCTTAGCCGCTCAGAAAACCAATACCGACGGCACCCGTACCGACACCTGGAAAATGGAACTGCCACACTCGCCATACCTGTTTATGATGGCCGTAGGCGATTTCAAGATTTATAAAGATAAATGGCGCAATAAAGAGGTTAATTACTATCTGGAACCAAAGTATGCGCCGTATGCTAAGGAGATTTTCGGGTTTACGCCTGAAGCCATAGAATTCTACTCTAAAAAACTGGGCGTTGATTATCCGTGGAACAAATACGCGCAGATTGTAGTGCGCGATTATGTAAGCGGCGCGATGGAGAACACCACCGCTACTTTGCATGGCGAATATGTTCAAGGTACTCCGCGTGAACTGATGGATGCCGGTTACGATGGCGGCCGCAGCACCATAGTGCACGAGTTGTTTCACCAATGGTTTGGTGATTATGTTACTGCCGAAAGCTGGAGCAACCTGACCGTGAATGAGTCATTCGCTGATTTTAGCGAGACCATGTGGGCAGAGTACAAGTACGGCAAGGACGAGGGAGGCGCACATATTTATGACGACCTGCAAAGCTACCTGCGCAGCGCCGACGCAAAAAACAAAAATCTGGTGCGCTTTCATTACCATTATAAAGAGGATATGTTTGACGTGGTTACCTACCAAAAAGGTGGCACCATACTTAACTACCTGCGTAATTATTTAGGTGAGGACGCTTTTTACAAAGGCCTGGGCATCTACCTGAAAACAAATGCGCTTAAAAACGGCGAAGCGCACCAACTGCGCCTGGCCCTGGAAGAAGCCAGCGGCCGCGATCTGAACTGGTTTTTTAACGAGTGGTATTTCAACGCCGGCCACCCGGTGCTTGATATTACTTACAAATGGGACGAAGGCACTAAAACACAAACCGTGTACGTAAATCAAACTCAAACAGGCGATGCCTTTACTTTGCCTATTGCAGTTGATATTTATGCCGGCGGTAAAAAAGAACGCCACAAAGTATGGTTACGCAATAAAGCCGATACATTAACCTTTAAGGTAGCTTCAAAACCAAGCCTGGTGAATGTTGATGGCGACAAGGTGCTACCTGCTAAAAAAACCGATAAAAAAACGCTGGAAGAATTTGCTTTCCAATATGCTAACGCGCCGTTATACCTCGACCGCTTTGAAGCTATCGAAGCTGCTGCACCTGCACAGGGCGATAAAAACGCGCAAAAGATCATCATTGCTGCACTTAAAGACAAGTATTATGGCCTGCGTATAAAAGCTATCAATGCGGCTAATATGGCTAATGACGAGGTGCGCAATGCCGCCCAGCCAGTTTTGATGGACATTGCCCGTAACGATAACAACAATAATGTTAAAGCTGCCGCCATTACCGTATTAGGCAAGCTGAAAGCCTCCGGCATGATCAAAATTTTCCGCGATGGCTTGCAAAGCCAATCATACGCGGTGCAAGGCGCATCACTTAATGCGCTGGCTCAACTTGAACCGGCTGAAGCCTTAAAAGCTGCAAAATCATTAGAGAAAGACAGCAAAGGCGCGTTATCAACCGCTATTATCACAGCTTACTCAACCGCCGGTGGCGATGCAGAGTGGCCTTATGTGTACGAAAAATTCAAGGAATCAGGTCCGCAGTCGCAATTTAACGCCGCACCTAAATTCGCTGATATGGCTGGCCGCGTAAAAAATCCGGAGTATGCACAGCAGGGCATCGAGGTTTTAAAAGGCCTTGGCGTTAAATATAAACAATACGGTATTGCGCCTTATGTTATCACCGCCATCACTAACGTTAAAACAAAACGTGCCGAATTGAAGGATGAAGCTTCGGTAAAAGCCGCTGATGATGCCATTAAAGCAATAAATGATGCCAAGTAATTAAACCTTACTTGCAACATTCAGTCTAAAGGGTTGTCTTGTAGTAATACAGGCAACCCTTTTTCATTACAAAACCGGATTGTCATCATGAAGAAACTTGTTTTTATAGCTTTATTTTCAGCGGCATTTAGCTTTGCACGTGCTCAACACATCGTATTACCGCAGCCAAACACATCAAATAATCCGGATAAAATAAAAATTACCCCGATCGATACGAATAAAGTAAAGCCACAACCAAATCAAATAGTTGCCATGCAATTCGGGGTGACTAATAATGATATTATTGTATATAGCCGAATGCCCGTAAAAAAGATACAGGGCTTTAATAGCAAAACACCAATTAGCGGTAAAGGCAATAAAATTACCGGTTATAACATGCCGGTAAAAAGGGTGCAAATTATCAACACTGATACGGCGGGGAAGGTGAAGGTTACTCCTTAAAATTTAAAAATCCTTATTCAATAACTTCTCCAGCTCGGCAAAGCTGATGTTCATTTTTACGCGGCCTTGCTTGGCGTATGATATTTCGCCGGTTTCTTCAGATACGATGATGGCCGTGGCCTCATTAGCCTCGGTTACACCAATACCAGCACGGTGGCGCAGACCGAACTGGGCGGGCAGATCGCTTTTTTCTGTCAGCGGTAAAATGCAACTGGCTGATTTTATTTTATTTTCGGAGATAATCACCGCCCCATCATGCAGCGGACTATGCTTTTGGAAGATGCTCTCCAGCAAACGCTTGGATATGCGGGCATCCATCATTTCGCAGCTATTTTGGTAAAACTGCTCATCATATATTTTTACGATCACGATAAGCGCGCCCGTGCGCGATTGCTTCATGCTTTTACAAGCATCTATAATGGGCTTAATGCGGATATAATTATTCTTTTCAACCGTATTTTTACCAAAAAAATACTGCCACCATGCCCGGTTGCGCTGCAGCGAGGCATTTTTACCCACTAACAACAAAAACCGCCGTATCTCCTGCTGAAATACCACCACTATGGCGATGATACCCACATTCATGAAATTGCCCAGTATACCGGTAAGCAGCTTCATATCCAATGCCCGCACTACAAAATAAAGCGCGCACACGAGGGCTAAACCTATAAATATGTTGGCCGCAATGGTGCCGCGTATCAGGTTGTAAAGCTGGTAAATAATAAAGGCTACCAGCAGCACATCCAATACATCAAACACGGTAACCTTTACAAAGCTGAAATCAAATGAGTGCATATACTAAGGTAGTGGAAATATTATGATTACAAATATGATGGGTTTTATGTAGAAGTTAAGCAATAATTACTTCAGCGTAGTTATATAATCATAAATCCGCTGAAACTTATAGGTGCGATATTGGTTTTTAGTAAAAAATATTAACCATTAATATAGATACTTTATGAGTAATAAAAATATACCGGAAGATGGACCGGGTTATAACCGCAGGCGTTTTATTGAGAATGCCGGCAAAACCATCATAGCATCGGGCATTATCGGTGCATCATTAAATAATGATGCCGAAGCACAAACACCCGCAGGCACCGGCAGCAAGAAAACAAGCGATGCGATAAAGGTTGAGTTGCCGCCCATCCACGCGCCAAGCGAAAAGCAAGATAAATGGCCGGCTATTTCACCCCCTGCAAAACGGGTTGGCTACGCGCTGGTTGGTTTAGGTAATTTAACACTGGCTGAATTGCTGCCCGCCTTTGCCGAATGCAAATACTCTAAGGTAGTAGCGCTGGTAAGCGGCAGTCCGGATAAAGCCAAAAAGGTGGCCGAGCAATATGGCATTGCCGAAAAGAATATCTACAATTATCAAAATTACGACAGCATAAGCAAGAACCCGGAGATTGACGCGGTGTATATTGTATTACCCAACTCCATGCACAAGGAATATACCATACGCGCGGCAAAAGCCGGTAAACATGTATTATGCGAAAAACCCATGGCCAACTCATCCGCCGAAGCGCAGGAAATGATAGACGCCTGCAAAAAAGCCGGTAAAAAGCTGATGATTGCCTACCGCATACAATATGAACCGCACAACCGTCTGGCTATGCAATGGACACGCGAAAAAAAATTCGGACAGGTTAAGGTAATTAACTCAATTAACGTACAAAACTCCGGGGCGCCGCCACAATGGCGCCTGGATAAAGAGTTAGCCGGTGGTGGCTCATTGCCCGATATTGGTTTATACTGCAGCAATACCAACCGCTTTTTATTAGGCGAGGAACCGCATACCGTATTGGCCAGTATGTACAGTACCCCAAACGACCCGCGTTTTAAAGAGGTGGAAGAAACAGTAATGTTCCAGATGTTTTTCCCGAGCGGGGCGGTGGCCAATAATCTGTGCAGCTATGGCGTGCACGACTCCAAACATTATCGCTGTTACGCCGATAACGGCGGCTGGTTTGGGCTCGACCCGGCGTTCGCCTATCATGGTTTAAAAATGGAAGTATCGCAAACGCAGGGTGATATCGAAATGAAACAAAATCCGTCAAAAGGAGAAAAAAATCAATTTGCATTGGAAATCGACCATTTCTCGGAATGTGTTATGGATAATAAAACACCTTATACGCCCGGCGAAGAGGGTTTGCAAGACCACAAAGTATTGGAAGCTATTTATGAGTCGGCCAAAACAGGCAAGCCGGTTAAGCTGGAACGGATAGAAAAGCTTGATGCTTTCAGGGGCAGTCCACCAACAGAAAGTTAGTAAATAACAAAGGAGGCCGTTGATGCCTCCTTTGTTATTTAAATATATTTTAAGATGTTATTTACCCATTTGATCAATAACGGCCTGGGTTACGCCGGTGTATGAAAAACCACCATCGTGATACAGGTTTTGCATAGTTACCATGCGGGTAAGGTCTGAAAACAGGGTTACTACGTAATCAGCGCACTGGTCGGCATCGGCATTACCCAGCGGACTCATTTTCTCGGCAAATTCAATAAAGCCGTCAAAGCCTTTAACGCCCGAACCGGCAGTAGTACGTGTTGGCGATTGTGAGATGGTGTTTACACGTACCTTCTTTTTCAAGCCATACTCGTAACCAAAGTTACGGGCAATGCTTTCTAATACGGCTTTATTATCAGCCATATCATTATAGCCCGGGAAGTAACGCTGGGCAGCTATATAGCTCAATGCCACTACCGATCCCCACTCGTTTATTACATCCTGCTTCATGGCAAGCTGTAAAATTCGGTGCAGGCTCAGCGCCGATATATCAAAACCTTTAAAGGTATAATCGTAGTTATTTTCAGGATAAGGGATGTTTTTACGCACGTTAACGCTCATACCTATAGAGTGCAGGATAAAATCGACACCGCCGTTAAAATGCTCCTGTGTTTTGGTAAGCAGGTTTTCAATATCCTGGTTGCTGGTAACGTCGGCAGCAATAACCGGCGCGTTGCATTCCTCGGCCAATTTGTTCAATTCGCCCATGCGCAAGGCAATAGGTGCATTGCTTAATACTATTTCGGCACCTTCCTGTACGGCGCGCTGTGCTACCTTCCAGGCTATTGATTGCTCGTTAAGGGCACCAAATATTATCCCTTTTTTACCTTGTAATAAATTAAAAGCCATTATATGAGTTTTTTATAATCGGGGTAAAGTTATAATTATTTTTTCAGTTGACGGTGTTCGGTTGGCAGTTTGCCGCTATCAGTTTGCGGCAGGCAGGTATCTTATTAATTACACAACTGCTAACCGCAAACCGGCAACTGCCAACCTATAAAGAAAGCAGTTCCCTCGCGTTTTGCAGGGCGCTTTCGCCGGGCTTATCGCCGCTTAGCATTTTGGCAATTTCAAGTACGCGCTCCTGCTCGGCAAGTGCTTTTATACGACTGTAGGTAACATCGCCCTGCTGATCTTTATATACAAAAAAGTGGCGTTGCCCCTTGCTGGCTATTTGCGGCAGGTGCGTAATGGTAATTACCTGCAGGTTAGCCGCCAGGCGCTCCATGATCTGCCCTACCTTGTTGGCCACCTCGCCGGATACGCCGGTATCTATCTCATCAAAAATAATACTTGGCAAAGCGGTGTATTGTGCTACTAACGATTTAATGCTCAGCATCAACCGCGAAAGCTCACCGCCTGATGCTACCTTGCTCATTTCACCCGGCGCGTGGCCTTTATTGGCCGAGAACAGGAAACGTACAACGTCGGTACCTGTTTTAGTAAAATCAGGCGCCTTGTTGAGCTCTATTTTTAAGACGGAATTACCCATGCCCATTTCAGCCAGGGTATATATCACCTGCTGTTCTATTGATGGAATAGCGCTGGCGCGTTTGGCAGATAACTCGGCCGACTGCTTTTCCAGATCCTTTTTTATAGATGCAATGTCTTTTTGCAATTTTTCGATGGCATCATCGCTTGATATGGCTTGTTCTATTTTAACCGATAGTTCGTCCTGCAGTTGCAGCAGTTCGGCATTGGTGTTTACCCGGTGCTTTTTTTGCAGGTTATAGAGTATGCTCAGCCTTTCGTTTACCTCGCCAGCACGCGCCTCGTTAGTAAACGTGCGTTGCTCCAGGTTTTCAATTTCGGCGGCAATATCTTTCAGCTCGATAACCGTACTGTTAAGTCGGGTATGCAAGTCTTCAATCTCCGGGTTAAATTTTTCGAGAGCCAATAATTGCTGTCCGGCCTCTTTCAGCTGCGCCAGCACTGCTGCTTCGCCATCCTGCAACAAATAGTTTGCGCCAAGCAGGTTACGTTTAATTTCTTCGGCGTTATTGAGGGTATAAAGCTCCTGCTCCAGCTGCTCCTGCTCATCAGCTGCCAAACCGGCCTTTTCCAGTTCATCAAACTGAAATTGGTAATAATCCAGATCGGCCTTGGCCTTTTCGCTGTCTTCAATCAGTTGCTTAAGGCGAGTGTTTTCGGTACGGTATTGTTTAAATTTAGCCTGATAAGCTTCCAGTTGCGAAGCGTTACCTGCTACGGCATCAACCACCATTAACTGAAATTCCGGGTCGTTAATTTCAAGCGTGGCGTGCTGCGAGTGTATATCAATAAGCTTTTCGCCCAATTGTTTCAGAGTAGCCAGGTTCACAGGCGTATCGTTAACAAAAGCGCGAGATTTGCCGTCGGCTGATATTTCACGGCGCAGCACCGTTTCAGCATCATAATCCAGATCGTTCTCTGCCAAAAACTCTTTTATACCGAGGTTATCTACCCGGAACAAGCCCTCGATGATACATTTTTTCTGTTGATTGAAAAAGTAACGGCTCTCGGCACGCTGGCCTAAAATAAGCGACAAGCCACCCAAAATAATGGATTTACCCGCGCCCGTTTCGCCGGTAAGTATGTTGAGGCCCTTATCAAAACTGATCTCCAGGTTGTCAATCAGTGCGTAATTGTTTATGGTTAGCTTTTGGAGCATAGTTAAGCGTATCCGTTTTTTGCGGACACTAAATTACAAATTCGGGCGTAAGGTTTTTTGTTTTAGTTTGCCGGTAATTCAGGAATAAAGTACCGCACCAGGCTAATGCTGCCAATTAACTGATTACCTTGCTGTATATCGGTTTGTATGGTACCTATACCCTTAACCATGTAATGATTGTAAGTGTATAACGTTGCATAACTGCCATCGTCATCCCTGGCCGATACGATAACAGCGGTACTTACTACCTTACTGTAATCCTTACCGAGTACATTGCGGGTGGTGTCGTTATTTTTCATGAGGCCAACCTGTATCACTTCCCTGCCTTCAACCATGCCGTTGTTTGTTAGCCTGCCGCTCCAGCCTGTGTTATCTTTAGCGGTATCGACGAGGTAATAAAAATTAACCGGCTCGTCGCTCAGCAGGGCATCAATAGTGCGGGCGTAATAATTATGCCCGTCAGAATAATAATACTCTTTTGAGGTACCATTGGCGGCTGATACTACGCTTGCTTCGTAATAAGTATTACCATTTATATTGAGCGTATTGCCGTTAATGGTTTTTACAATGGTATCGGTTGATGAACCGGAAGTTGCGGCGTAAACCCAATAGCTACCTTTCAATAGCGGCTGGTAGCTATCAACAGACGCTATAACATTTTCGTACCCGGTAAAATTTGCCGGATCTTTTTTACAGGCTGTTACCAATAATAGTAATGCCGAAAAGAAGAGTATCAGTTTTTTCATATAACGCCGTCAGTTAAATTTATTAATAGCGTACACCCACTAAGTTACACCAACCCTTTAAACTGATTTCGGATGAAAAAAGTTCCATTAAATTTGCTGTTAACCGCCCCCTTGCAAAAAAAAGAAGTAACTGGACTTCGAAACCGTAGTTATTTTGCTTTTACGATTAAGGATGACACTATCTTTTGAGCAATAGGCTCCCACTCCGGCATCAGCTTTTCAGTACAATTAAACGTACCGACCATTATTTTGCCGTCAACATCTGTTAAAAACAAATAGTTATAAACCTTTTGATCGACAGCTTGCGTAATCAATTTCAGATAACCGACTTTTCTGTCATTGATGTTCACTACACCATCTCCCTGCCAGGCAGCTGTAGGGAACGCCTTTCTATAGCTATTTTTTATTGCATCTTTATAAGCCGTAACGTTTGCCTGCGTAGCAGAATTAGCTAACATATTTAATGCAACATTGACTGTTCCATCTTCATTAGTAAATACCAGTTTAGGGCGGTTTACCCTGTTTGGATATTTGAAATTCAACATTTCCGCGCTCATTATCTTAAACTCTTTCGGTATTAATATTTCAACTTTTTTATCAAACAGCTCACGTTTCTCCAATTCAATTGGCGCTGCAAATAAAACAAAGCTCAGAAAGCACATTAAATATTTCATACCTCAATGATAAAGATAAAATACAACCTTTAAAACAAAACGGGCCATCTTGGTAAGTTGGCCCGTTAAACTATTGTGACGACGAAAGCTATCAATTAAATGAAAGCCGGTTTTGGTAATAATCCAATATTTTAGTACGGATAAAATAATCGTAGCGGGCAATTATCAGGTTGGTGCGCGAGCGGTCAAGATTGCCTTTGGCTATAACAAATTCTACTGAGGTAACCGCGCCGGCATTGAACCTGATCTCGGTAGTTCGAAAAGCCTCGGAATATGCCGCCACCTGATCTGATTGAATTTTATAGCGCTCCAAAGCCAGGGTCATGTTAGCATAGGCCTGCTCAACATTTTGTTTGAGCTTTACCTTAGTGGTGTAATCAACATACTGTGATTCCTGCAGGTTTATTTTGGCCATCGCTATATCGTTTCTACGCTTAAATCCATTTAAAAAAGGGATAGACAAATTTAAGCCGAACGATGTATTATAGTTATTACGGAACTGAGTTGTGTAACTACCTGCCGACCCGCTTGAATACTGTGTAAACACGCCTGAATACAAACTTAGTGTCGGGAAAATACGCCCCTTAGCTACTTTAACTGCTTTTTCTGAACTTTGCACGCGTAACTCTGTCGCTCTAACCTGCGCCAAATCCTTAAGCGCGGTATTATACACATCTTCTTGGGCGGTTTTATAAGCCGCGGGCAGTTCGCCAGCACTCAGGCGTTCAAATTTTATGTTCTTGTTATAAGGTATGTTCATCAGCTCAAGCAAATTAAGCCTGGAGGCGATCAGGTTGTTTTTAGCGGTAATGAGCGATAACTGATCGTTTGCTAATTGTCCCTTTAAATTAAAAAATTCCGCCGGCGTAACGTTACCATCCCGATTGAGCACAGTGAGCCTGTCAACCTGTTGTTGTGATACCTGCACCTGGGTTTCAGCCTGTGTTACCTGGTCCTCGTTATTAAGCATGGCCAGGTAGGTAGTGATAACATTCAGGCTGATGCTATTTTTTGCTGCCTGAAAATCCATCTGACCGGCCTGATAAGCAAGCGCTGTTTGTTTAATACTGCTGAACATGGCCAAACCATCAAAAAGCACCAGGTTACTGTTCAGGTTGTAATTTGCGTTAGTAATCTGCGCGTTAACATAGGTAAGGTCGGCATTTTGGCTACGGCCATTGTTAATAGAATGATCAACATTGCCATTAATGGTTGGCAGCAGATTAAGCCTTGCCTGTTTCCAGTAAATACGCTGGCGCTCCATTTCCAGCTCGCTCTTTTTAACATCGAGGTTATTGCGGATAGCTATATCCAGACACTGCTGCAAACTGTAAACAGAATCAGCCTGCTGTGCCTGTGCTGTGCCGGCAATTAAAAGCAGTGCAGTAACTATATAAAATAAAAAGTATCGCATGTAAAAATCCTATCAAAGGGTGGTTGTTGATTCAATGCGCCCATCCAGCAGGTTGATGATGCGCGAGCCGTATTCGGCATTTTTTTCCGAGTGGGTTACCTGGATAATGGTTACGCCGTCTTCCTTATTGATCTTCTTAAACAGCTCCATGATCTCCTCACCCTGTTTTGAGTTAAGGTTACCCGTAGGCTCATCGGCCAAAAGCAATTTGGGTTTGCCAATAAGCGCGCGGGCAATGCCCACCAGTTGCTGCTGTCCGCCTGATAGCTGTGCCGGGAACAGGTCCTTTTTACCTACAATGTTAAACCTGTCGAGCATATCGGCTACCAGGGCTTTACGCTCGGCGCCTTTAATGTTTTGGTAAATAAGCGGGGTTTCAATATTCTCTAAAACTGTAAGCTCATCAATCAGGTGGTATGCCTGGAACACAAAGCCAATGTATTGCTTATATAATGCCGAGCGTTGCTTTTCTTTTAATTGATGCACGGGCTGCTCCATAAAGTAATGATAGCCGCTGGTTGGTTCATCAAGCATCCCGATGATATTCAGCAAGGTTGATTTGCCCGAACCTGACGGCCCCATGATAGACACAAATTCGCCCTGATCAATATTCAGGCTCAGATCATTCAGTACAAAGGTTTTGTTGCCTCCTGTTTGGTAATACTTTGAAATATGTTGTAGTGATAGCATCGTATTTTTTTAATTGTGATTATGCCATTAATATATGAATAACATACCAAAACAATAAACAACTCAATATCAGAAACTTAAATCAAATACATCCCCGAATCCTGTCCGCTTATGTAACATGGAGCGTACGGTTATGATACAGTTTATCTATGTGTCTGTAAAAGCAAAATGCCCCGCTTTAAAGGCGAGGCATTTGCTTGATATTAAACTAAAACTATTCGTTACGTAAACTTTTTACCGGGTTGGCCATGGATGCGCGTATGGATTGCGACCCTACTGTAAACAGCACAATTACTATTGAACCGGCAGCCGCCAGGGCTATTATCCAGCCGTTCATGTTTATCCTGTATGGAAAATCCTGCAGCCAGCGGTGCATCAGGTACCAGGCCGCGGGCGAAGCGATAACAAGCGAGACCAAAACCAGCTTAAGGTAACTTAATGATAGCAGCCTTACAATAGCCGCCGAACTCGCACCTAATACCTTGCGTACACCAATCTCCTTAACCCGTTGCTCAATGGATAACGTTGCCAAACCAAATAATCCCATGCACGATATCACGATAGAGATAAACGACGCGGTACCGATGATCGACTTCCATCGCTTTTCGCTCTTATACTGGTCGGCAAGCATATCAGTCAGGAAAGTATAATTACAGGGCTGATCGGGCACAATTTTTTTGTAGGTGGCCTGTATGGTTTGTATGGCCTCGGCTTTTTTTGCGGGGTCAATTTTTACTACCAACACATAGTAGTAATTATCTTTAACACCCTGATCAAGCAACAGCGGCGCAATGGAGCTTTGCAGCGATGCGGAATGAAAATCTTTAATTACGCCAATCACTTCACGCGGTTTATCGTTCCAGGTAACGGTTTCGCCTATAGGGCTCCCCTTCCATCCGGCAGCTTTTACAAATGACTCGTTGACAATGCAAGACACCGTGTCAGAGGTGCTGCTGAAGTTACGGCCCGATACCAGCTTCATCCGCATCAGGTTTATAAAATTGTTATCGACATCAAAAAACTGGGTGCTGAACAAGTCCTTGTTATTGACCTTGAACTGCCTGCCTGTAAAATTATTAAACGCTGTGTTTTGCGCGGCGACGCCTTTTATAAACGGATATTTCCCTAATTCAGACTTAAAAATATCAGTACCCGGATTATTGTTGAACGGCATATAAACATTTACGATATTATCGGGCTTATATCCCAGATCTTTGTTCAGCATAAAGTTAAACTGCTTTTGCATAATGATGGTACCTATGGCGAGGAACACCGCGATGCTGAGCTGCACCACCACCAATACCTTGCCCAGGTAGTTGTTGCCTGCAATTTTAAACTTACCATAAAGTGTTTCTACCGGGTTAAAGCCTGATAAAACCAATGCCGGGTAAAAGCCGGATAAGACTGCATTCAAAACGATCAGCCCTAACAATATGGTTTGCGAATTGAGCAGATAACTTAGCTGCAACTGTTTTTCGGCCACTTCATTAAAAAACGGCAAACAAACACTTACCAATACCAGGGCCAGCATAAAGGCCAGCATGGTGAGCAGGAACGATTCGCCCATAAACTGACCAATGAGCATACCGCGCGAGCTGCCGCTTACCTTACGGATGCCGATCTCCTTACTGCGGCGTAACGAGCGGGAAAGCGTAAGATTAACAAAGTTGATGCAGGCAATTATCAGGATAAACAACGCGATGCCGCCTAATATATACGAGTAGTCTGATTTGCTGTTAGGTGTTAAACCATTACCCGCATAGTAATTGCCTTTGTCAAGGTGGATATTAAGATAGGGTTGTAACACATATTTAATATACATTTTATTACCGTACTGCTTCCTGAATTCGACCATCAGCTTACCGGCATAGCTGTTAAACACGCGGTCCATCTTCTTTTCTACCAACGCCCTGTCAGCGCCGGGGCGTAGCAATATAAACGAGTTTAGCCAGGTATTGAACCAGTCGTTAGCTTTCCATTCCTGTTTTTGGAAGGTACGGGTGATGTTCATCACGTAATCAAACCGGATGGTGGAGTTCAGCGGCGGTTGTTTGGCTACGCCGGTTACTACAAATGGCTCAAACTTACCGTCGACATTTATTTGCAGCGTTTTGCCTACTGCATTGTTACTGCCAAAGTATTTTTTTGCCAGTGATTCGGTTAGTACGATATTGTTGGGTTCAGCTAATGCCGTATTCGTGTTACCCGCCACCAGCGGAAAAGTAAACACTTTAAAAAAGCTGTCATCAACATACATGCCCCTTTCACTAATTACCCCGGTGCCTTTTTTTATAAGGCCGGATGAACTGTTAACACGGCATATATCCTGTATTTCGGGTATCTCCTGCTTAAACATGGGCGCATGTACCGCACCCGTTATGCTGCCCTTCTGCTCATCTCCTTCGGGGCCACGGCCATGGTGCACTATCTGGTAAATGCGCTGGCCATTCTCGTTAAAGCGATCAAAGCTTACCTCATCCTGCACGTACAGGATGATAAGCATAACACACCCTAAACCTATGCTTAAGCCGGTAATGTTGATGGCCGAGAATAGCTTGTTGCGCGTGATATTGCGCCAGGCGGTTTTAAAATAATTTTTCAGCATGACGATGTGAATCTTTAGGGTTTACTTATTCGCTGCGCAGGCTGCGTACCGGGTTAGCCAGCGCCGCCTTGATAGACTGAAAGCTTACCGTTACAAAAGCTATAAACACGGCAATAAAAGCGGCTAAAGCAAATATCCACCATTGAATATCAATACGGTAAACAAAGCTTTGCAGCCACTGGTTCATCAGCCACCACGCAACCGGGAAAGCTATTACGGCCGCCAGCAATACCAGTTTCAGAAAATCGCGCGACAGTAACAATACCAACCCAGCTATGTTAGCGCCCAATACTTTGCGGATGCCGATCTCCTTAGTACGCTGCACCATGATCATGAATGATATAGCGAGCAAACCAATACAGGATATAATGATGGCGATAACCGCTCCGCTGATAAATATGGTTGACAGGCGCTGCTCGGCCTTATACTGCCGCTCGGTATTTTCATTTACCCATGAACCCTGAAAATCCGCATTCGGGAATGTTTGTTTCCACTTCCGCTCAATCATATTAAAGGTTTGCGACAGGTTTTGCGGCCTTACCTTTACAAATATATAATTCATCTCATACCCGCTCAGCACCAGGGTTAGCGGCTCAATTTCGCTACGTAACGACCGGAAGTGAAAGTTTTTCATCACACCCACAATCAACGATGGTTTCTTATCATCCATTGGCAAATAAGTACCTACTACATTTTTACCGCCAAGCTGCGCGGCCATCTTTTCGTTAATTACAACGGCATTACTGTCAGTAGCATACTCGCGCGAAAAGTCGCGGCCATCAATAATTTGTATGCCCATGGTTTTGGCATAATCGTACGATACACCTTGTATATTGGTACGTATATCATGGCCTTTATAAGTAAAGCCCACAATTGACGTACGGGTTGAGCCATCTTTACCGTTACCCATATTATCATACGCACCTGATACAGCTACCACGCCCGGCTGGCCATTCAGTTGGTTGCGGAACAACTCGAGCGCGCGTGCGCCGTTAACGGAGTTACCTACCGGGATGCTTACCACCTCATCCTTACTGTAACCCAAAGGCTTGTTCTTAAAATAGTTTATTTGCTGCCAGGTAATCAGCGTACAAACAATCAGCAGGGTTGATAACGAGAACTGCGTTACCAGCAATATATTACGCACCTTGCCCGGCTTTACGGTATTTACAGTGCCTTTTAAAACCATCACCGTTTTGTAACGCATCATCAGCAAAGCCGGGTACAAACCCGCTATTATGGTAATCAATATAAATAAGCCAATGATAACCACCAACTGAACGGGCTGAAGCAACATATTCATTGACACCTGACTGCGGAAAGTTGCTTTAAAGCCGGGCAAGGCAAAATTGGCCATGATGATACCCAGCACGAGCGCGAACAAACAAACCAACAAGGTTTCAATCCAAAACTGTGTAAGCAGTTGCCACTTACCGGCACCCAGGGTTTTACGAACGCCAACCTCGCGCGCACGGGTAAATGCACGGGCTACTGACAGGTTTACGAAGTTAATACAGGCGATAACCAAAATAAATATCCCTATAGCCAGTAAGGCCATTACGTAAATTTTACTTACCGAGTTACCCTCAAGCCCTACCAGTTCAGTATCAAAATGGTTATCAGCAAATGGTAAAAGATTTAGGGTATACACATTGCCCTGCGCATCCGGGCGGGCACCGTCGCGCTTCATATCGGCAATGGTGGTTTTAAACGTTTTTTTAACAAAATTTTGCAGCCGGGCTTCAAACGCGGCCGGCTCTATGTTATCATTAAGTTGTATAAACACACTGTGATCATGATGATCCCAGCTCTTCATGTTCGCCTGGTAGGTTGGCGTATTTTCAAACCGCAGCAACACGTCAAAGCCTATACTTGAGTTGGGTGGAAAATCTTTAACCACGGCACTCACCACAAAAGTTTCAGGCTCGCCCGAGTAATTCAGCTCAACACTTTTACCGATAGGATCAGCCTTGCCAAATATGGCCTTAGCCGCAAATTCGGTAAGCACCACATCGTTCAGATCCTTCAGCGGGGCATCGGTGTTACCCTTAACAACCGGGAAGGTGAACATCTTCAAAAAATCAGGATCAACAAAGTGGATGCTTTCTTCAAGTTGTTTATCACCATAACGCACAACAGTACCACCGTTGCTCATGCGGGTAATGTATTTAATATCCTGGTACTCGGCCTTAACCGCGGGGGTAAGCGGCGCTGGCATTGAGGTTGCTTTCTCTACTTTTTCGGCTTCATTTTTTGTAAAGTAGAACTGGTGAATCTTATCAAGATTGGTATGGAATTTATCATACGAAAATTCATAATACACGGTCAGGAATATCATGATACAACAAGCCACCGCCACCGAAAGGCCGATGATGTTCATGATGTTAAATACCCTGCCCTTCCAAAGGTTACGCCAGGCGGTTTTTATGTAATTTTTTAGCATAGCAATAGTATGATTAGTTTTAAAGGTTGACGAACACTTAGGCCCGCACACTTTATAATTAAAGCCCGTACCAAAACAGCAATTATTTAATATTCAGACACTTAATACAGACCATCAATTGCTTGCTGTACGCAGGCGTAACATACACTGTTCGCTTACGATACAGTGCATTATTCGCTGCGCAGGCTTTTTACCGGGTTTACCGTTGCCGCTTTAATGGCCTTGGTACTCACCGTAATTACCGCGATAAACATGGTTATAGCGCCCGCCAGGCCAAACATCCACCAGCTTAAGCTGATGCGGAAGGCAAAATCCTGCAGCCATCGCGACATAATATAGCCCGCCAGCGGTGTGGCGATCAGCATAGCCAGCAACACCAGCTTAACAAAATCGGCAGAAAGCAGGGCAGCCACATTGGCTACCGAAGCGCCAAGTACCTTGCGTATGCCGATCTCCTTAACACGCTGCTGCGTGGTAAAGGTGATCAGCCCGAACAAACCGAGACAGGCCAGAAATACAATGAGCATACTGAAACTGAAGAACAATTGCTTAAGCCTGGCCTCATTACGGTATTGGGCGTTTACCAGATCACTCACCCACTCGTATAAAAATGGTTTTTCGGGATAGGCGGCCTTAAACAGCGTATTAATGGCTGCAAGTGCATTTGCCGGGTGATTTTTTGCGAACCTGATGAGTATATAACCTTCACTCACTTTTTCGGCGCGGATGATACACGGCTTCATACCAAAATGCAGGGATTCATTATGAAAATCACTGATGATACCAACCGGCATACCTTCAACCGTAGGGATACTTGTGTTTAATTTTACACCCAATAATTTAGCGGTGTATTCTGTAACGATTACCGGACGGATGTCAGCAACTTTTTCGTTGCTTTTGCCCTGCATTTGTTCCTGGCGCACCTGCATTATTGAGTCGCCGTTAACCACATCGGTTTTCAGGTTCGGATCGAATATCCTGCCGCTCCGCAGTTTTACTTTTAAAACGGCAGGCAAGTCGGCGTCGCCGAAAATATAATTGGCCCTTATTTTACCGCTTTGCCCAGGCACGCTTATCTCTGTAGACATATTGCCGGCACCGGTACCGGGTGTCCACGAAGCGATACTCACATTCTCGACGCCGGGCAACTGCTTCAGCCGTTGCTTGAATGACTCAGCGTTGCTACCCCAATTATTATAGTTCAGTTTGATCAGATTATTTTTATCAAAACCTATATCAACCTTATCAACGTAGCTCAGCTGGTAATGTACCACCAGCGTGGCTATAATTATACCTATTGATATTACGAACTGCCCCACCACCAGCGACTTTTTTAACCAGTTCAGTTTAAAACCGGTTGTGGCCTGGCTGCGCAATATAACCATCGGCTCTGGCCGCGAGAGGTACCAGGCCGGGTATATGCCGGTGAGCAAACTCATTGTTAACACGGCAACAACAGCCAGCCATATAAAGCCAATGCTATACGAGTTGAATACCAGCTGATGCCCCACATAAGTTTCCAGATATGGCATAACCAACTGCGAAAGCACCCCGGCCAGCACAAATGCCATGCTGAAAAACACCAGCGACTCGGTTAAATATCTTGAAATGAGTTGCCATTTGTTTGCGCCCAGTACTTTGCGCGCACCGGTTTCGTGCATGCGGCTAAATACGCGTGAGGTGGTCAGCGTCATGAAGTTGAAACAGGCTATTACCAGCAACAAAGCAGCCACTGCAATAAAAATATACAGGTTGCGCATGCTGCCCTGCACCGGTTGCGGGTCGGCAAAATCAGAACGCAGGTATACATCCTGAAAGGGTTGTAACTGAAAACTATAGCCCGGCTTGTTAGGTGCGGTTACTTTAGTGTACCAAGCATTGATTTTTTTACTGAATTTATCCGCATCGGTACCTGCCTTTAACAATAAATATTGTGTGCTGAATGTGCCGTATTCTTCTTTGGCCAACAGGTCGTCTTTAGGGCGAAAGGCTACAATTGAAATTACATCGGCCCTTAGATGTGTATTAACCGGTAAAGCCTTAATTACTCCGGTTACGAAGCAGGGTTGTGGATCGCCATACTGGGGCATGGTGTAATATATTTTACCTACCGGATTTTGACCTTTAAAATATTGTTGCCTGAATTTTTCGGTTATCACTAGGTTAGCATATCCCGGTACGAATTTTTGAGGATTACCTTCAGTAATCTGTAAATCCAAAAAATTCCATACAGAGGCTTCGGCTGAAAGATTTTGAACCGCTACGCCATCGCTGTTGCTGCCGATTTTCAGCCGGTCTCCATATACCGACATGCGGCAGTAATCCTCTACTTCCGGAAAGTCCTTTTTTAAAGATGGGCCTAAACCTGTAAACACCTGCGGAAAACGGTCGCTGCCATTTACACGCGTATTTACTGATATGGCGCGGTATATGCGGTCGGCTTTCGTCCACTGCTTATCATATGATAGTTCATCCAACACAATAGCGGCCACCAGCAGGCATGCCGTAATACCAACGCTTAAACCAACCAGGTTAATAATCGCGTAAGTTTTGTTACGCCACAGGCCGCGCCAGGTTATCAGTAAATTTTGGGTGAACATAACATCCGTATTTAAACAGTGAATACTAAACTACTCGCTACGCAGGCTTTTAACCGGGTTGGCCAGCGCGGCACGTATTGATTGAAAGCTGACCGTTATAAAAGCAATTATCATGGCAAACGCACCAGCCATTGCAAAAATATGCCAGCTTATGGTAGTGCGGTAAGCAAAGTCGGCAAGCCATTGGTTCATAACAAACCAGGCAATGGGTACCGCAATAGCTAATGATATACCCACCAGCAACATAAATTCTTTGGTAAGCAATTGCACTACGCCGGCTACACTAGCGCCCAACACCTTGCGTATCCCTATTTCGCGGGTTTTAACTTTTGCGGTGTAAGTTGCCAAGCCTAGCAGCCCCAGGCATGACAGTACAATTGCCACCGCCGAAAAAAGGCTAAACAATGCCGAAGTTCGCTGCTCCTTTTGATAAAGACTATTAAAGGCATCATCTAAAAAGGCGTAATTGAATGGGATTTGCCCGTTATATTGTTTCCACTGCCGCGTAGCTGCCTCAACAGCCTTGTTAGCCTGTATGCCGGTTGTTTTAACATATAATCGCCAGCAAGCATTAGGGTTATAAGTAAATATCACCGGCTCTATTTTATTGTGCATTGAGGTGATATGAAAATCCTTGACAACGCCTATAATGGTGCCGGTTGTTTTCCATAGTCGCATACGTTTGCCTATCGGATCTTTTAAGCCCATGGCTTTTAACGCTGTTTCATTCACAATAAAGTGCGTTGAATCGGCAACTGCACCGGTAAATCCCTTACCTGTTACAATCGGAAACTTGAAGAAAGGCATGGAGGTTTCATCAACCTGTACCGGGCGGAACAATAGGTTAGATGTAGCTTCTTTACCCTCCCAGTCATTATCGCCTGTCCACCCCTCGCTGTTTATAATATTTGCACCCAGCCGGGTAACAGATAATACACCGGGTTGCTTTAATAATTCGGCTTTTACCGCCTCATAGTGTTTTTGCATATCCGTCCGCATAGCAAATGAAAACACGTTCTCCTTATCGTAACCCAGATTTTTGTTCCGGATAAAATTCATTTGTCTGCCTATGATCAAGGTACCTACAATCAGCACCACCGATACCGAGAACTGTATAACCACGAGCACCCGGCGAAAAGTTGCCTTACCCATGCCGCCCGCAATTTTACCCTTAAGCGCCTTTAATGGCTCAAAGGATGATAGCAGCAATGCCGGATAAATACTGGTAGCGGCTAAAGTAAACAGCAGTGTAACTGCAATACAAAACCATATTTGATAATTGGTTAAGCTAAGCGTGAGCGTTTTGCCAGCAAATTCATTATAAGCTGGTAACAGCAGATACATGGCGCCGATGGCCACAACGGTAGCTACGGCAAATATAAATGCAGTTTCTACCACAAATTGCGTAAACAATTGCAGTTTACCAGCGCCTATTATTTTGCGCATACTTACCTCACGGGCACGCAGCATGGAGCGGGCTGTTGAAAGGTTTACGTAATTGATGCAGGCAATTATCAATATCATTACCGCAACTATGCTAAACGTCCTCACCGTTTCAATAGCGCCGCCGCTTTCGCCTATTTTATAAAGATGTGTAAGTAACAGCGATTGCGCCACGTAGGGTGCCGGTTTGTCGTCGGGTTTGTTACGCTCGTGTATGGCCTGTAGCTTCTTGGTTACCCGGTTAATATTTGCACCTTGTTTTAAGTGCAGATATGTTTCAAAGCCAAAGTTATGCCAGTCGGCATCCATTGAGGCCAGGCGTGTTTTGCCATCATAATTTACGTTACCCTGTGTATATGCCAAATTGTTAAAGCGCGATATAGGCAGCAGCAAATCATATTTTATTGTTGAGTTGGCCGGAGCGTTATCAATAACGCCGCTAACCTTCATCTGCTCATCATGGCCTAAAACCACAACCTTACCCAAGGGATCTTCATTACCGAAATATTTTTCGGCGATGGCCTTGCTTATTACTACCGACTGATCGTCACTAAAGGGATTACGCCTGTCGCCACTTATCAGGTTAAACCCGAACAGGTTGAAGTATGAAGGGTCGGTAAAAGCTACCCTATCTTCCGTGAAAACTTTATCCTTGTATTTAAAGGGGGTGTTGCCGCCGATAGACATAATGCGTACCGCATCTTCCACCTCGGGCACTTCGGCCTTGGCATATGTGGCTACAGGCGCTATCACTACCGAGAACACTTGCTTTGTGGGGCCTGTACCACCAATAATACCCACCTTGTAAATATTTTTTGCCTGACTGTTAAAGCGGTTAAAGCTCAATTCATCCTGAACCCACAATAATATAAACAGGCTGATCACTAAACCCAAAGCCAGCCCGATAACATTTATTGCCGTGTAAAACTTGCTTCCTTTAATATTTCGCCAGGCGGTTTTAAAATAGTTGCGTATCATTTTTATGGTTTTTAAGGCCGACAGATATTTTATTATTTACTCGCTGCGCAGGCTTTTAACCGGGTTGGCCAGCGCGGCTTTTAACGACTGAAAGCTAACCGTGAATATGGCTATACTGAAAGTAATGATAGCCGCCAGCCCAAAAACCCACCAGTGCATAGGCGTGCGGTAGGCAAAGTTTTGCAGCCATTTATCGGCACTGTAATAACCTAACGGGATGGCGATAACGGTGGCGATGAGTACCGGTTTCAGCATATCGCCCGACAGGAGCATCAGTATATTTTGTACCGACGAACCAAGCACTTTACGCACGCCTATCTCCTTGGTACGCTTAGCGGCGGTAAATGATGCCAGGCCGAACAGGCCCAGGCAGGCAATAAAAATGGCCAGGCCCGAAAACACGCTCAGTATGGTTTGCTGCCGCAGATCGGCTTTGTAAGTAGTATCAAATTTTTGATCGAGGAAGGTGTATTCCATCGGGTAAGCTGGGGCCGCCTTGGTGTAAGCCTGTTTGATCAGGTTTAGACCGGCGGTTAGGTTACCCGGTTTTAGTTTGATTACTGCTACGCGGCGATCTTCGGCTGGAGTGATAACCAGCGCATCCATATTCTCTTTAAGCGACAGGAAATTGAAATCCTTAACAACACCAATGATATGCCTGCGGCTGCTATCGCGCATGTTATCGATTATCCATTTACCTACAGCCTGCGCCGGGGTAAAGCCTAACTGCCGGGCGGCCGTTTCGTTAATTAAAGCCGAACCGATGGTGTCCGTAGCGAACTTTGAAGAGAAATCGCGTCCGGCTATTATTTTAAGTCCGAGCGTTTTAACATATTCAAAATCGGCAAACTCCGTACGGGCATTATATGTTTCATGCTGGCCTTCCACCTCAAAGCTATGCCTGTCATAATAACCGCCCGGCTCGCCCGACATCATAGATACTGATTCTACATTGCTATGCGCCATCAGCTCGTTTTTAAAGCTGTTGCGGTTATTATAAATGTCGCCATTATCAATCGGAATTATTATGGTTTGCGCCTTACTATAGCCCAGGTCCTTGTTCTTCACAAAGCTCATTTGCTTTTTAATCACGATGGTGCTGATAATCAGGAACACCGAAATACTAAACTGTACAACCACCAGCGCCTGCCTGAAAAACGCGCCGCCCTTGCCCAGTTGCAGCTTGCCTTTAAGCGCCTGTATAGGTGTGAACGATGACAGGAAGAACGCCGGATAGCTCCCGGCCAAAAACCCTACAAATAAGATTACGCTTAATAAGAAAAGGTATATGGCAGGCGAACTCCATGATATTGATAGTGAATAACCCAGCAAACTATTGTACCACGGCATTACCAGCAGCAACAAAGCCGTGGCAAATACACAGGCAATCAATGTAAGTAATACCGATTCGCCAATAAACTGCCAGATAAGGCTATTACGCATGGCGCCTAACACTTTGCGCAAACCTACTTCTTTCGACCGTTCAACCGCACGCAGCGTAGCCAGGTTCATGAAGTTGATGCAGGCGATAACCAATATAAGTACGGCGATGGACAGGAAGATATAAACCACCTTTTTATCGCCATGTTTAACTTGATCAAAGCTTGACGACTCTTCAAAGTAAATGTCCTTTAACGGGGTTAGCGCAAGGTCGAAATGCGCATGCATCTGCGCCAGCTCCTTCCCCATATACTTATCCATAAAAGCCGGAAACTGCTTTTCAAGTTGTGCCGGGTTAACGTTGTTATTAAGTTCTACATAAACAAATCCGTTGTTGTTACGCCACCTGGTAAACCATTCGTCGTTAACATAATTGGTGATAGGTATCACCATGTCAAAATTCAGGTGTGAGTTTGAGGGCACATCGCGCACAATGCCGGTAACCTTAAGCGGCAGGCTCTTGTCCATTTGAATCACCTTACCTATGGCATCGGCGTTGCCGAAATATTTTTTTGCCGTTGTTTCAGTAAGTACAACGCTATGCGGATCCCTTAAAACAGCATTAATATTACCTTTTATCAGCCCGAAACTAAACAGCTCGAAAAAGTCGGGGTCAACAGCATAAACATGCTTTTCACTAAACGAATTTTTACCCAGCGTAACCAATCCCTGTGTTGGCATAACGCGCACCGCCTTTTTAATATCATTCGGATAATCGTTCAGCAAAGCCGGCGCGTACGGACCGGATAGGTATGGCACACGTGCTTTAGTAGCATCGTACCCGCGCATTACCCGGTAAATATTTTTCCCTTTTTGATGGAAGCTGTCAACACTAAACTCGTTAGTGATGTAAAGGAAGATCATCATGCATACGGTAATGCCAATGGTTAGCCCCAGTATGTGTATAAATGAAAACGATTTGTTTTTATACAGGTTGCGCCAGGCAACTTTCAAAAAATTCTTTAGCATGATAATCTCCCTTATATATATGTATTTATTCGCTACGTAAACTTTTAACCGGATTGGCAATGGCCGCTTTTATGGCCTGATAACTAATGGTGGCGATGGCTATCAACATTGACATTACACCAGCGCCAACAAAAACCCAGATGCTGATATTGATACGGTAGGTATAGCTCTTCAACCATTCTGTCATGCCCCACCACGCCAACGGCGCCGCCACCAGGAATGATATCAGAACCAACTTCAAAAAATCTACAGACAGTAAACGCGTAATACGTGCTACCGAGGCGCCCAGTACCTTGCGGACACCGATCTCCTTGATACGGTTTTGCGCCATATAGGTGGCCAGGCCAAACAAACCCAGGCATGATATAAATACCGTTAACCCGGCAAATAAGGTAGCCAGCGTACCCACGCGCTGCTCTTCCGCGAATTTTTTGGCGTAGTCCTCATCCACAAAGGTGTACTCGAACGGATAATCGGGATTATATTTCTTAAATATCTGCTCAATCGTTTTCAGGTTGGCAGCGGTGCTGCGTGCCGGATTAAGTTTGTAGTGCACAATACTGAACCATGAGCTTGGCCCTTGTATAACCATAGGGTGTACCGGCTCATAAGGCGATTGCAGGATGAAATCTTTTATCACGCCTACCACATGCCATTTGGTATCTCCGTTATTGATTATTTGCCCTACCGGGTTTTTAAAGCCCATTATTTTAACGGCCGCTTCGTTAAGCAACATCGCCAACGAGTCCGTCGGGTATTTCTTCACATCTATGTCGCGGCCCTCTATAATTTTAAGGCCCATAGTTTTGGTAAAATCAGCATCAACGTTAAATACATTGAAATCCAGCCTTGCGTTCGGGTCCTTACCCGGCCAGCTATAGCCCCAGCTGTCACTCCAGCCCTCGGTAATTGGCGCGCTGGTTTTGGTTACGCCGGTTATGGCGCCGCTGGCCATCATATCGTTACGGATGGCGTTATAGTGCTTACCCATATCACCGCTCAAGTAGCTGTACACCAGGTTATCGCGCTTGTAACCGGTATCGCGGCTCTGGCCATGCTGCAGCTGGCTTTTTATAATAATGGTACAGATGATTAGCAAAATAGCAACGGTAAACTGTATCACTACCAAAACTTTACGCGGCGCAACCAACGCATTGGCGGCCTTGAAAGTACCCTTAAGCACTTTAATTGGCTGGAATGAGGATAGATAGAAAGCCGGATAGCTGCCCGCTATAATACCGGTAAGCATAATGAAACCGATAAATATGATCCAGAAATCAACGCTGGTGTAGGGCACAAAAAGCTCCTTACCCGTTAACTGGTTAAAGCCCGAAAGACTTAACTGAACGATAATGAGCGCCAGCACGCCGGCGAACAAGGCGATAAATATGGATTCTGACAGGAATTGGCCTATCAAAAATTCCCTCGGCGCACCGGCAACTTTGCGTATGCCTACCTCTTTAGCCCGTTTTTCGCTGCGGGCGGTACTCAGGTTCATGAAATTAATACAGGCTATAATTAATATTAAACCGGCAATAGCCGCAAACAGCCTCACCGTACTTATTTTGCCGCCGGTATTTACGCCGTTTTCAAACTTTGAGTATAAACGCCATTTTTCAACAGGGTGTAAAAACACTTCGGTATCTTTTTGGTCGGAGTGCGATTTGGTGATGTTTTTTATACGCGCGTTTGCTGCCTCATATTTTACGCCGGGTTTTAACAAAGCATAGGTTTGTACGGAGTTATTGCCCCAATATTCATCGTCCCAGCCTATCTTCTTTGAGTATGACCAGGGCAGCAAATACTCAAACCGGAAGCGGGTGTTATTCGGCAGATCCTGCATAACAGCGGTAATGGTAAAATACGCGTTACTATCAATCTTAACGGTTTTGCCCATGGCAGCATCAGTGCTTCCAAATAATTTCTTAGCGGCTTTTTCTGTAAGTACAATGGATGAATTATCAACCAGCGCCTTACTGCGCTCACCCTTTACCAACGGAAAGCTGAACATGTTTAAAAACCCCTGATCGGTAAAGTAACCCCTCTCCATCAGTTTCTTATCGCCCACGGTGAATAAAAATGTGCACTCGGTTGTATGGGTTGACTCTTCAACCTGCGGATAATCAGCCTTCAGGGTTTTAGCCATTATTTTAGGTGTGGTGTTCCAGCACCAAAGTTTACCATCAAAAACCGCGCGGTTATACATGGTATACAGGCGATCCTTTTTATCATGAAAACGATCGTAGCTTAACTCATTTTGCACCCATAGCAAAATAAGCGCGGCACTTGCCATACCAATGGTTAGGCCGGCAATGTTTATAAAGGTGAAGCCTTTATTTTTTAGCAGGTTTCTCCAGGCTATTTTCAGGTAATTTTTTAACATGGCTTTTTACAATTGTGATTTTATGGTTTGATATCTTACTCGCTTCGCAGGCTTTTAACAGGGTTGCTTGTTGCCGCCTTTAAGGTGTTTAATGATACTACCACCAATGTGAGCAGCAGTATGCACAGGCCTACAAAGCCAAATACCCATATGCTCATATCAACATGATAAGCATACTTTTGCAGCCAGTTGTGCATCAGGTACCAGGTTACGGGCACGGCGATTATGAAAGCCAACCCAACCAGTTTTAAAAACTCGGTTGATATCAGCATGATCACCTGTTTTACCGATGCGCCCAGCACCTTGCGTATACCAATCTCACGGAAACGTTTTTCGATAGTGAATGATGCCAGTCCGGCTAAACCAAGGCAGCAAATAAATATGGCCAGCCCGGCAAATATGTTGGTAATGCGGCTAATGAGTTCCTCGGTATAAAACTTGGCTCCGTACTCCTGGTCGGCAAACTGGTACTCAAATAAGTCGTCAGGACTATATTTATTATAAACAGACTTGATGGAAGCCAACGCCTTTTTAGGCTGTACGCCATCATTTAGCCTGATGTTAATCATATTCAAATTATTGTTATTGCCGCTGCGATAATAAGTCATCATCGGCCTTACGCTTTCATAAGGCGAGGTCATCACAATATCATCGGTAATACCGATAACGGTGTATACGTTAGGGCCATAGTTCATTTTCATCCCTACCGGATTTTTAAGGCCCATTGCTGCTACAGCCGATTTGTTTAGCAGCATGTTTGATGAGTCGGCCGGCGTACCATCAAAATCACGGCCCTGGAGTACTTTAACCCCAAGCGTTTTACTGAAATTAACATCAGTGTACATGCCTGAAAAAATGATCTGCTCGCCCGCCGGTTTGCCTGCATAGTCAGGTCCGCCAGATAACCACCAAATATTTGTAACAGGCGAAAACGTACGGTTAACGGCCTTTATCATGCCGGTTTGCATCAGCTCGTTCTTAATTACATCATAGTTGCGGTTTGTTGAGCCGGTGCTCGGCAACATGATCAGGTTGTTAGCGTTGTAACCGGCGTCGCGGTTCTTAACGTGCTGTATTTGCTGGTAAATAATAATGGTTGATGATATCAACAGTATCGACATTACAAACTGCCCTACCACCAGTACCCTGCGCGGCGTTACCGCCCCCTTGCCTACCTGTATACTGCCTTTTAATACCTTAACCGGGTTAAATGATGACAGGTAAAGCGCCGGGTAACTACCTGCGGTAATACCGGTGAATAAAATAATAATTAAAGCGCCCAGCCAGAGCTGCGGTTCGCCGATATTTAATAAAAGCTGCTTATCTACAAGCTGGTTAAACATCGGCATCAGCGCTATCACCAGGATTACCGAAAGCACAAAAGCGATCAACGACAATATCATCGATTCAGCAAAAAACTGAATTACAAGTTGTTTTTTATCAGACCCTAAGGTTTTACGGATGCCTACTTCCTTCGCCCGTTTCTCGCTACGGGCGGTGCTCAGATTCATGAAGTTTACGCAAGCAATAAGCAAAATAACCAGCGCGATGATGGAAAACAGGCGTACATATTCTATCATGCCACCTACGTTTTTACCGTCCTTAAAATCGTGGTACAGGTGCCATTTGCTCATAGGATACGCGAAGTAGGTGCTTACCTTTTCATTAGGATTATGCTTTTTCATCACCCCATTTATAATGCGGCTAACTTCAGCTTCGGTAGTGCCCTCTTTTACTTTAATATATACACGCCACGATGAATTTACCCATTCATTCATATCCTGCTTGGCCTGCGGCGAAGAATAGTTGATCGGTATCAAAGCATCAAAACGTACGGTTGAATTGCCTGGAGGATCTGCTACAACCGCGCTTACCTTTACCGACTGATCGTTGTTCATTTTCAATGTTTTGTTGATCGCGTCAGCATCGCCAAAAAATGCCTTGGCGAATGATTGCGTGATAATGATTGATGAGGGATCCTTAAGTGCCTGCGCGGCATTACCTTTTACAAACTTCCACGTAAATACATTTAAAAAATCCTCGTTCACATATAATACATCACGCTTTAGCTTGGCGTTGTTCAGGTTAAAGAGGTTGCTTTGGGTTTGGGTAGTAACCGCCGCCTGCTCAATATTAGGGTAACCTGTTTTAAGCGCAGTAGCCAGCGGGAAAACCATATTTTCATCAGTGAAAACGTTGTTCTTGAAATCGCGCGTGGCCACGGCCTGGTAAATATTGCTGTAGCCGGTATTAAATTTATCGAATGATACCTCATCCTTCACCCATAAAAAAATAAACATGGCACAGGTTATACCTATGGTGAGGCCCAACAAATTGGTAAAAGCGAACCCCTTGTTGCGCACAAGGTTTCGCCAGGCTATTTTAAGGTAGTTTTTGAACATGTTTATTGTGATTTAAAGGTGATTGTTTTGAGCTTTTGGTTGCGTGTTATATCATGATGTTTTCCATTACGGTATGGCCATCCAGCAGGCGGATAATGCGGTGGCTGTAGCGCGCATCGTGCTCGGAGTGGGTTACCATTACAATGGTGGTACCTTGTTCGTTCAAATCAGTTAACAGCTCCATTACCTCGTTACCGTTGCTTGAGTCGAGGTTACCGGTAGGCTCATCCGCCAGTATCAGTTTAGGTTTGTTAACCACCGCGCGGGCAATGGCCACACGCTGTTGCTGACCGCCAGATAACTGTTGCGGGTAGTGGTTACGGCGGTGCATAATCTGCATTTTGTCCAGCACTTCTTCAACCCGCTTGGCGCGGTCGGCCGCGGCTACGCCCGTGTAGATCAACGGAAGTTCTACGTTTTCAAATACCGTTAATTCATCAATCAGGTTAAAGCTCTGGAAAACGAAACCGATGTTATGCTTACGCAGATCGGCACGTTTACGCTCGCTGTAATGGGCAATCTCGGTTCCGTTAAAAACGTAGCTGCCGCCATCCGGGTCATCCAGCATGCCGATGATGTTCAGCAGGGTTGACTTGCCGCAGCCCGACGGACCCATGATGGCTACAAACTCACCCTTTTTTACTTCGAGCGACAGCTTGTTAAGCGCAACCGTTTCAACTTCTTCAGTACGGTAAAACTTTTCGAGATCAGTTATCTTTATCATTTTTTCCTCCTTAACCACGTGGTGGTTATTAATTGTGATTGTTCAGTTTATAATATTTTTTGTTAGTTCTTCAATACCAGTTCCTGCATATCGCCGTAAGTGTCATAGCTTGATGTTACCACCTTATCGCCTGGCTGCAGGCCTTGCAGTACTTCGTAATAATCCGGGTTTTGGCGGCCGAGCTGCACATCCACGCGGTAAGCCGTTTTGCCACCCTCGCTCAGCTTAAATATCCAGTTGCCGCCGGTTTGCTGGTAAAAGCCACCCTTAGGTACCAGCAGCGCCTGTGTTTCATCGCTCAGGGCCAGGCGTATTTGCAAGGTTTGGCCGCGGCGCATCTCTTTAGGTATGGCGCCAATAAACTCCATATCAACCTGGAAGCGGCCATTGGTAACCTGCGTAAACACTTTTTTAATACGCAGTTTATAGGTTTTATCCAGTGTGAACTCTCCCATCAGGCCATTGTACACGCGCGAAATGTAGTGCTCATCCACGTCAACCCGAACCTTATACCCGGATAAGACGTCGATTTGCCCCAAACGTTGCCCTTTATTTTTGGTCTGCCCTATTTCGGCATCCATCGAGGTGAGCTGCCCGTCAACCGGTGCACGAACGATCAGGTCGCCTACCTTTTTACGCATCAGCGCCAGCGTGCTCTTCATGTGGTCGTATGATTCACCCATCTGCGTTAACTGCTGTTTGGTTGAGCTGCTGTCCTGGTTCAGAATTTTGGTGGTCAGCTTTTTACGGTTAACGGCATACAGGTATTCGTTCTCCGATTTTTTAAACTCCTGCAAGCCAATGGCTTTTTGCTCGTAAAGGTGTTTATTCAGTTTAAATACACGCTCGGCTTCTTTTAGCGCGCTTTCAACTTCGGCCATCTGATTCAGTTTGCCGATTGTATTCTGTTGGGCGTTATCGCGTGATATTTGCATTTGGGTAAGCACGTTGAATACCGAGGTTTCCTCATTGGCCAGGCTAAGTTCAAGATCGGTATTGGTTAGCTTTAAAATCGGCTGGCCGGCTTTCATGGTGGTACCGTCTTCAACAAAAAGCTTCTCTACACGGCCGCCTTCAACCGCATCAAGGTATATCGTGGTTTTAGGCATTACCACGCCGTTAACCGGTATAAATTCCTGGAAAGGGCCCTTCTTTATCTCGCTTACAGTGATACGCTCGGTATCAACATTAAGCTTGCTTTTGCCCGATGTAAAATAGATGCTACCGCTAACCAGCAGCACTATGCCTGCTATACCGGCTATGGTAGTTATACGCTTAGCATTCCACTTCTTTTTCTCAATTTTTCTGTCCACTGTGATATAAATGAATTTACACTACCTAACAAAAACATGTGCCACAAATTAAAAATCTGAATTACAACAACTTAAGCTAAATATAGCTAATAGCTGCGTACGCTATTGTTACATCAGGTGTACGTTATTGATACAGTGCGCGCAAAGGCTAAAAACAGCAATATTCTGTTTATCAATAAGTTGAATTTATGGTTGGTTTGTTGCCCGTTCTGAGCATATAATTTAGCTTAAAAAACGGCGAAATACAATGCTAATTGATTAACGGCATTTTAAGCGATCGATATTTTATTTACCTTAACATCATATTCAGCATTGGCACAAATGATATTAAAAAAGGCAACCATCCTTATCGTTGATGATGATCCGGATGTGCTTACCGCGGTAAAGCTATTGCTTAAAACCGAGGTACACGAGATTATTACCGAGAAAAACCCCGAAAACCTGAACTGGCTTTTGCAGCGCAACCAGGTTGACCTGGTATTGTTAGATATGAACTTTAACAGTGCCATCAATACCGGCAATGAGGGTATTTACTGGCTGCGCAAGGTAAAGGAATGGAAGCCCAACGTATGCGTTATCATGATTACGGCGTATGGCGATATCGATCTGGCGGTACGATCCTTAAAGGAAGGCGCCAATGATTTTATTGTAAAGCCCTGGCATAACGAAAAGCTGATCGACACCATCACTGACCTGCTGGACAAGAAAGAAGGCGACAAAACCAATAAGCCTGTAAAAAGCAAAGCCGGATCGACAGATATACTGGGCGATTCGGAAATTATGCAAGACATTTTCCATAAGGTAAATAAAATAGCCCCAACCGATGCCAATATATTGATACTGGGCGAAAACGGAACAGGTAAGGACTTAATGGCAAAGGCCATTCATGAGCGCTCGTTAAGGGCGAACAAGCCTTTTGTTAAGGTAGATGTGGGGGCACTTACCGATACGCTTTTTGAGAGCGAACTGTTTGGCCATAAAAAGGGCGCATTTACTGATGCCCGCGAAGATCGCCCGGGACGCTTTGAGGATGCGCACGGCGGCACTTTGTTTTTAGACGAAATTGGCAATATTACCCTGCAACAACAGGCCAAACTGTTAACCGTGCTGCAAAACCGGCAGGTAACCAGGCTGGGTACCAACAAACCTATTGATATTGACATCAGGTTAATTTGCGCCACTAACGTACCGCTGCAGGAACTGGCTAATGAGAACCGCTTCCGTAAGGATTTGATTTACCGTATAAACACAGTAGAGATCACCATGCCGCCATTGCGTAAACGCAATAATGATATTGTGGTACTTGCCCGGCACTTTGCCAAAATGTATGCATCCAAATACCTTAAGCCTGCAATGGACTTTGAGGCCGCAGCTTTACAAAAACTGAAATCGTACAACTTTCCGGGAAACGTGCGCGAGTTGCAGTACTCCATAGAGCGCGCGGTTATTATGGCTGATAATGATACGCTGAGTGCTGATGACCTGTTGTTTTCATCACTGGAGGCGCCTGTTCAGCAGACTACCGAAGGCGATGATAACATTCCGCTAAGCGCTATGGAAAAAAATGCCATACTCCGGGTAATTGAAAAACACAGCGGCAACATAACCCGTGCAGCCAAGGAGTTGGGTTTAACCCGTACCGCCCTGTACCGCAGATTGAGCAAGTATGATATTTAACCGCTACGAATGGCGCCTGGTGCTGCGGGTATTGTACCTGTTTGCCGCAGTTACAGCAACGGCGTTTGTGCTGGTTAAAGGCCAGTACCCGTACCTGATAATTACCGGACCAGCGGTGATCTATTGTGTTTTCAGCATGATATCTTTCCAGCAAAAAGCGCAGCAGGAGGTAAATCAATTTGTTGAGTCGATACACTATCGTGATTTTTCGCGCCACTTTGATGTGCACCGCGCACCCGACGAGTTGAAACCCTTGCGCAAAGGCTTTAATGATATTAACACCACGTTCAAAGTAATCAGCCGCGAACGCGAAACCCAGTACTATTACCTGCAAAAGATACTGGAACTGGTTGATACGGGTATTCTGTCGTACGAAGAAGAAACCGGTGAAACCGGCTGGATAAACGAGGCTTTTAAAAATTTGCTGGGCATACCCTACCTTAAATCCGTACACTCCTTAGAAAAGCGAGAAGAAGCGCTTTATAAAGATATTATTAAACTAAAGCCGGGTGACAGTAACATTGTCACTATCAGCCGTAACCAGCAGCTGATTAAAATTTTGGTTACCGCGAGCTTGCTGCGCAGCGAGGGCAAGCTTTATAAACTACTTGCCTTTCAGAATGTAAGCGAGGCCCTGGACGAAACGGAATCAAAGGCCTGGCAAAAGCTGCTGAGCGTAATGACGCACGAGATCATGAATTCGGTTGCGCCCATATCATCATTGGCCGATACCCTGAAGAACCGCCTGAAAAGCCCGGAGATAGCAGGCAGCCCGGTAAGCAGCCAGTTAGAGGACTTGGAGCTGGGTATCGACACGATAAAAAAACGGAGTGAGGGCTTATTGAAGTTTACCGAGAGTTACCGTAACCTCAACAAAATTACCCGGCTCGACCTGGAAAAAGTATTGGTGTGCGACCTGTTTGAGAACCTGAACAACCTGATGCAGCCATCGCTGGAGAAAAAAAACATTGAGCTGGATATTATTCTGCGCGATCTGTCATTAGCCATTGAGGTGGATGTAAACCTGATAGAACAGGTGCTGATCAATCTGCTGGTAAACGCCATTGAAGCGGTTAAGGATCAGAAAGAGCCGGTGATCACGCTATCTGCCGAGACTACAGCCAATAATAAGATCGTGCTAAAAATATCTGATAACGGAATAGGCATGCCACCCGAACTGCTGGATAAAATATTCATCCCGTTTTTCAGCACGCGAAAAACGGGCAGCGGCATAGGGCTTAGCCTTTGTAAGCAAATTATGTTGCTGCACAAGGGCAGTATTAAGGTACAATCGGTTGAAGGCAAGGGTTCAGCATTTTTGCTGCAATTCAATTAAGCGGTGTAACATTATGGCGGCAGCACCGTCATATTATTATAAAACTTAAACACCATGCGTTACTTTCTTTGCATCATATTTCCGCCGCTTGCCGTGTTTACCACCGGCCGATTAGGCGCTTTTATACTCAGTATAATCCTTACCCTGTTCTTCTGGATACCGGGTGTTATACATGCCATACTGGTAACTAATGATTATTACGCTGCCAAAAGGCACCGCCAGCTGGTTAGGGTAATGCGGTACAGCAGGTTTTAAAACCTGCTGTATTTAAGCATTTATTTTTTACCGAAGGTGATACCCTGCCAGTCGTCCGTACGGAATGGAGAGGCTGGCAGATCATCGGCATTATATAAATTACAGTCCGGGTTATTGGCCCAACCGTACCGCACCGCTACCGGCGCGGCAACATCGGCGCTGCTCACAATTACTTTATTGCCCTCAATTCTGGCATCGGCCCAATAGAATTTTTTATCGGCACCGGCTATGGCGAAGCCTGTTGGTTTATCGCCCTTGGCTTTTAAACCGGTAGCATTACTAAAAGTCAGTTCCATGGCATTGCCTTTTACTTTTGCTGATGAATATACCGGGCCCGAATAAGTTACTTTTTCGCCATAGTTTTTTGCCCGCGCAATAAGCGCTAACCTGCGCCCTACCTCTTGCTTGTTAGCGGGGTGTATGTTAGCAGCATCGCCTATATCAATAGTTACAGCCATCCCGGTATTGGGTTGCTTCAACGTCATCAGCTGTGCTTCGCGCAACTCGGCCCAGGCCGATTCAACCGGCATTTTATCTTTAGGCATAAAAGCTGCCAGTTGCACAAAATAAAACGGGAAGTTGCCCTGCCCCCATTTACCGCGCCAGTTATTAATCAGCAACGGAAACAGCGTGCGGTACTGGTAAGCCCGGTCGGCATTACTTTCACCCTGGTACCATATGGCGCCTTTTATGGTGTAATTAATAATCGGGTTTACCATAGCGTTATACAATACCGTAGGGCGGTTTGGCCCATCGGCACGGTAAGGCATTGGCGGCATATCGCTCAATTTATTGATGATGTTATACTTCCATTCGCCACCTAAATTAAGGGCTTCGGCTGGTTTACCCACCGGAGCCAGGGTAACTTCGGCAGCATTGATACCGCCATCGCCGCCGGTATCAAATACTCTTACGGCAACTAAGTTTTCGCCCACTTTAACCAGCTTGCCCGGAATGGTGTACACCCGGCCTGCATTGTAAAGTTCATTATGCCCAACCTCAACGCCGTTAAACCAGGTAACATCCATATCATCAATAGTGCCCAGGTTTATTACCAGTTCTTTACCGGCCCATGCAGCAGGTACGTTAATCATTTTACGAAACCCTACTATGCCGTCAAAATTCGGCATGCCGTTCTTTTCCCAGTAGCCGGGTACTTTTATCGTCTTCCACTGGTCATCGTCAAAGCGGCTCCCTGTCCAGGGCAATTTTCCGTTTGTGTATGAGGGATCTTTTTTATCAATCAGCGCCAGCCAGGCTTTAAGTTCCGCATTGTAATGAGCCAAAACTTCCTGTTCTGCCGGACTGTTTTCCATCGCGGTTACTGCTGGAGCGAAGGCAGGCATTGTTTTAAGCGCGTCGCCACTTGTCCAGGCCTCGGCAATAGTGCCACCCCAGGTGGTATTAATTATGCCTATCGGAATGTGGGTATGCTGATAGATATCGCGGGCGAAAAAATAAGCCACAGCCGAAAATTTAAGGAATGTCTGCGGAGAGCATATTTGCCAATTGCCGCGGGTTTTAACTTCTGTTTGAGGCTCGATCCGGGTGATGTTCTCTATCTTTAGCATACGGATCTGCGGATAATCAGCTTTCGCTCTTTCCTGCTCATAATTTAATACGTCACCGTACATGGCTGTGGGTGTCATCTCCATGTTTGATTGGCCTGAACAAACCCACACCTCTCCTATCAATACATTATTTAGCTGAAGCTTTTCGCCATCGTTAAACGTAACATTATATGGCCCGCCATAAGACGGTGTGGTTACCTTTACCTGCCATTTTCCGGAAGCATCCGCCCTGGCAGTATATTCTTTTTTGTTCCATGAAGTACCGATAATAACATTAGCGCCGGGCGTGGCTTTGCCCCAAAGGTTTACCAGCGTTTTTTGCTGCAAAACCATATCATCAGTAAAACATGCAGGGAGCTCAACCTTAGCAAAAAGCGTAGTGGTGAAAAAAAGGAGAGCAAGCGGAAGGAAAATTCTTTTAATCATTTGGCAAAATTGGTACTGCCAATATATGTAAATTGTGGCAAAAGGAATAACGGGCAAATATTTCCCCAGCAAATTCCACATCGGAGAAATATTTACCCGTTTTTTGTTAAAACAATTTCACCATACGAAAACCATAAATAAAGGTTACGCCTTTTTTAAAACATATTGTTGTACATTTTTTTCACAATTCATCTAAAACATTTCGCATTGGTTATATAAAATGATATAATTTCTATTTTAAGGAAATAAAAAGCAATATATTTTCTCAAATATTAAAAATAACGATTTTAATAACTACCATTTCCGCTATGGTTAATTTACGCGTTTTTTTGGCATTGGACTTATCTTTGGATAATCTGTGGTATGAAACGAATATTACTAAGCGCCATAATAATCATTGCTTTTGCAAGCTGCAAAAAACTCAATGATGTTTTGCCTGAGTCGACCATACCAAATGAGCAAACAGTTACCAAACCGGCTACTGAAGATGATAAGAAACTCCTGGCAGCATTAACCATTACGCCGGTTATTAACCAACCAGCGGCACAGGTAATTAAAACCAGTGTTGAGGGCAGCAAACTTAACCTTGTTTTTAATGAGCAGGTTCAGTTGCTTATCAACAAGGAGCGTTACAGTAAATCGTGGTACATTATGTTTACCGAAGATTATACCGGTACTGCATTGCAGGGCCTGGATTATATCACCGTAACGCAATGGGGAACTACTGTGAAAAACTGGAAATCATACAACCTTAACCAGTTTGAAAAAACAGTTGCCGATACTACAATAGGCGGCAAAACGGTTGTTAATGTGAAATTTGCACGCAAGTTTACATTTTACAAGGAGTTCGATACTGCCGAGCAAGCTATTACCCAGCAGGAAGCGCTTGAAGGTAAAACACAAACCATCAAATTTGCTACCCGCTACGAACCTGATTCCGACAGCACACGCTTTTACAATGTATCGGCAAAAGTGATATTCAAAAAATAACTGATCTCATACCAACTCCTCATGCAGGGCGGCTTCCACACAAGCCGCCTTTGCTGTTTTGTGGCTAAAAACATAATTATTTGATTTTTTAAGCAGTTATTGCAACATTTGGCGTACCGCTGTAACCTATTGCATGAAAAAAGGATACTCCCTGCTTATTTTATTACTTACCGTTTTTAGCCAACAGGGATTTTCCGGGCAGGCAGATAGCTTGCGGCAGCAATACCAGAAAGCTAAGGTCAAAAAGAATTTTTACAGCGATACGGCAAACATCAATCTGTTAACATCCCTGTCATTAGCCCTGCGTACCGAGAATACCGATACCGCGCTGATGTACTCCAAAGAAGCCCTTAAGGTTGCGCAAAATACAAAGTATGATTTGGGCGAGGCAAACGCATGGGCAAGTATAGGCGGCACTTACTATGTTAAGGGTTCCTATTTCCTATCATTAGAGGCAGTTACCAAGCTCCTGGATATCAGCAGTCGCATAAACTATAAAAAAGGTATTGGTGACGCCCATCAGCTACGGGGGTTGATATACCTTGGCCAGGACGAATTCAAGGACGCCATCCGCGAATTTTTAAAAGCGCTTGCTATTTACCGGCAACTCGGCAATCAATTTAAAATAAGCCGCATGTTGTTTGATATTGGTTTGAGCTATGATGAGCTACGTGACTCTGCCAGGGCATTTCAGTATCTTAAACAGGCGCGCGCAATGGGTATAGCTACAAAAGACCTGCAGATTGTGGCCATGAGCTATAACCGCATGGGCGAAACCTATTATCATTTTAAGCAGTACGATACCGCCATTGTATACCATAACAAAGTATTGCGCGGCCGGTACCAGGATAAATGGGAGAACGCGTTTGCCTACTCGGGGATGGCGCAGGCCCAGTATGAATTAAAAAAATATCAGCAAGCGGTACAGAACGCTTTAACCAGTTTTAAACTGGCCAGCCAGGTAAACAGTTTATGGGATCAGGTGCGTGCGCTTAAAATATTGGGTAAGGCTTACGCTGCTACCGGTAATTTTGAGCGGGCTTATAAATACACCGCGCTGATGACGGCGTACAACGACAGCCTGCTAAACGACTCGAAAGAACGGAACATCAATTACCTGCACCTGCAGCAGCAGCGAACGGAAAATCTTACGCTTGAAAAACAGAACGAGGTAGAGCAGCAAAAAACACGTTTTAACTTGCTGCTGATGGTAGCCATTGGCGTAATAGCGGTGTGCATAAGCATTTTCGCGTTTATTATGAGCCGCAGCAACATCCAAAAAACCAACCTCAATACCAAGCTCGAACGCCGCAACAAATCCATTGCCAGTCAAAAAGAGGAGATCAGTATACAAAACGAGAAGCTGGACGCGCTGAACCATATCAAAAACCAATTGTTCTCGGTAATTAGCCATGATCTGCGCGGCCCTTTCGCATCTATAATGCAGACCATTGAACTTATTCGTAATGATGACCTGACGGATAACGAACGTGATTTTATTTTAGAAAATTTTTACAAACAGGTAGGGCAAATATCGGCCATGGTAAATAATCTGCTATTATGGGCAAACAGTCAGCTTGAGGGTAATAATACGCAGCCTGCCGACCTTGATGCTACAAAAATCATAACGGAAATTACCGGGGTTTCGGCGTACCTGGCAAACAGCAAAAAGGTGGCGCTGATACATGAATATGATGCGGCCAAACCTGTATTTGCTGATGCCGACCATTTAAAGATAATCATCCAGAACCTTTTAGGCAACGCCATTAAGTTTACATCTCAGGGCGGCACAGTAAGTATTTATTATAGTGATGATGCCGACTATCAGGCCATCCACATTAAAGATACCGGCGTAGGCATCAGCCTCGAAAAAATGGGAAAGCTTTTTAAAGTAGTAGGCAAAAGCATCAGCAATTACGGCACTAACCATGAGCAAGGCGCCGGTATCGGGTTGTTACTGATTAAACAATTTACCGAAGTTAATAAAGGCCGCTTAACCATACACAGCGAACCAGGGGTTGGCACCGAAGTAACGGTATATCTACCAAAATATAAGGCCGATCAATAAACTCCCGTTAACCGGTATTTTTTACCGTTAAGGATGAACTCATCGCTTTCGCGCTTGCCTTTTAATTGGGTGCCTATGGGCGATGCTGCAGAAACGGCTATATAACTGCTGCCATCATCAACCTGCAAAACGCCCGCACTTATGGCAATATAAAAATTTCCGTTATCCGTAGTTACAATGCTGCCGGCATCAGCTACGCCGGTTGAGTTTGGTGTAACAGCAATATGATTTAGAACTACTTTGAGTTTGTTGGCCTCGTTAAGCTGGGCCATGTTTCGGTCGGCTTCCTGCTGCGCCATAGCACGGCCGGTTTCATACTTATCTCCCGCACTGCTTTTGGTTTCATTATTCGCGGCTTGCTGCGCTTCGGCGATGGCCTCGCCGGCATTATCAATTTTTTGCTGTACGTAATTTAAACAAAGCGAATGCAGTTTAGCTTTCAGATCAGTCATTGCTATCAAGGTAAAAATAAGGTTTCAAGTATACCAAAAAAATAAGAGCCCCCTTGCACTCGCTGCCCGGGGACTCTCAACCTAAACCTTATCACATATGTAAGAATTGAACTTACATATCACTATAACGCACCTAAATGCGAAATAATATGCTAACATATTAAATTAGCCTTAAGCCGATGAATTTCAGCGGCTTATTTTTTCAAAAAATAGTTTACTGACATTTTATTAACTTGCTGTTACCTTATTTTACAGTTTACCGCAGCGCATACTTATCACCTTTTTTCAACCCGATCATAAAATCCGCCGAAGGAGTTAACCTTTACAGCCTCTTCGTTAAAAAAGTCGCCCGGGAATCCAAGCGGCACGGCGCTTACTTCATCAAGCGCTTTCAAATGCGCATCGGATAGTATAAGGTCGGTCACCTTCAAATTCTCCTGCAACTGCTCAACCTTGGTAGCACCTACAATCGGGATAGATGAAAACCCTTGCTGGCGTGTCCACTGTAAGGCTACATTGCCGGGTGATACACCTAATTCGTTGGCTATTTCAATTACTTTTTTGGTGATACGCACACTATTTTCGTCGAGGCGTTTGCTTTCCGGTTTTATGCGGCCTTGCTCGCCGCGCAGGTATTTGCCGGTAAGAGCACCACCGGCCAGGGGAGCCCATGGCGTAACAGTCATCCCGAAATGGGCAGCCATTGGAGTGAGCTCGCGCTCCGGGGTGCGCTGTAACAGGCTATACTCAATTTGCAATGCGATGAACTGGCTCCAGCCCATCAGTTCAGCCAGGGTATTTCCTTTGGCAACTACCCAGGCCGGGGTATCGCTTATGGCTGCGTAGTTAACCTTTCCTTGCCTGATCAGATCATCCAACCCGCGCAGCACCTCGTCAACCGGTGTAATATTATCCCATATATGCAGATAAAGCACATCAATAAAATCCGTTTTCAAACGCTTCAGGCTTTCCTCTACACTGCGCATCATGTTTTTGCGGTTATTGCCCGATGCATTGGGGTTTGTGCGGTTATCAAGCAGCGTATACTTGGTAGCCAGCACAAAATAATCGCGGTCATGGTTGCTGATGTATTCGCCAATTATCTTTTCGCTGGTGCCCAGCTTATAAATATTGGCGGTATCAATAAAGTTGCCACCGGCGTTGGCAAACGTATCCATAATGGCGAAGCTTGTTTGCTGATCGGCCCCCCAGCCGGCCTCCGTACCAAAACCCATGGTGCCTAAACATAGTTCAGAAACCTTTAAGCCCGAACGGCCCAATAATTTGTAATTCATATAAGCTGATGATTTGTGTAAAACATTATAAACCTGTGTAAAGTTGTATTATCAACAAAACTAACCCACAAAAGCAGGTTATGAAAATTATAAACACAGCAAAGCCGGTATTGATTGATGACTTGTACCAATATTTAAAGGCAAACCTGAACAGGCAGTTTGCCGATCACCGAAAGGTTGAGATTGATTTTGATATATTGAAGGACGGGCAGAGCATTGTGATACAAAAACCCGGTTTATACGACGGATTTTTATTTAAGCTAACACCCACAGGCAGCCAAACGCTGGAAGTAGCAAAATCAGAACATTACGTTGACGATGTAAACGCGCTTACCCTTGAGTCCGTTCTAGACGAGCTTTTTGTTAAGCACCTTGGCGCTACCGCACCACAGATTTAGCCGTTTATCCAGGTAAATTTATATTCGAGCATCGGGTTTTTCATACGCTCGGCCACGCGCAGTAAGCGCTCAGGCAATTTCATAATGTAATCGCGGGCTTTTTCTGCTTCGGCACTTAAATCGGTAACGCTTTCAATATGCCAATCCTCAATCAATTCCTTCAGGATATCCACATAATCAACAGCGGTATATATACCCAAACGCTGGGCAGCATCGGTAAAGTGGCCGAAGGTTTGGCCTATTTTAAGCCCAACCTCGCGTAAGAAGTGCGCCGGCATAACAATCTTTTTGCGCATCATATCCTCAAAGGCCAGCATAGCTTCACTCGCGTCTACCTCGAATATCTTTTCGATAAAGTATTTGTATGCTTTGGCATGGCGCGCCTCATCAGCCGCAATAACGCCACACATTTTTGAAAGCAGGGTATCGCCTTGTTTTTTAGCCTGCGATGCCACACGGCGGTGCGAAACGTTGGTAGCTAATTCCTGGAAGGATGTATAAATAAAGTTGCGGTACGGATCGGTACCGGTACCTATGTCAAACCCGTCAGCTATCAGGTATTGCGTTGATACCTCCATCATACGCATATTCACCCGACCGGAGAGGTAAAGATATTTATTCAGCAAATCGCCGTGACGGTTTTCCTCAGCGGTCCAGTAGCGGGTCCATTTCATCCAGCCACCCTCTTCATCTTTCGATACGCCGTCGACCATGGTCAACCACGATTCGTAAGTAGGAAGCGCCTCCTCGGTAATGGTGTCGCCTATCAATACCGCAATAAGGTCATAAGATAAACCCTGGGCGCTTTCCTGAAGTTCTTTTATCTCATTAAAAAAAGTATCTCGTGAAGAATCAGGTAATAAATCAGCAGGTTGCCAGATAGTATCTATCGGCTTTAAAAAATCATGCATCTTTTCGAGCATGTATTTTTCAATATGCTTCATTACTTCACTTCTCTTTTCTTCAAAAAATCTCATAATTAACAATTAGGGCGTAAAGTTAGCTAAATTAACTAACTAAACAGCATGTTTTTAAGTGGTGTGACTAACATCATTTTTAGCAAAAAACGCTACTGGCAGATGCTAACAAATGTTAACAGCAGGCAAATTTTTCCGCAAAACATGGAAAAATTACCCCGATTATTTATATAATCCCACCCCAGTTATGTTATAAGCCGTTAACTTATTATTTGTTGATAAAATAAATATCTTATAAATAACACTTGTTATATATACAAACCAAGTGCGGTTTAGTTTAACACAAGTTCTTAAACAAGCATTAAACATTGCTTTTTAGCTAAACACATGTATTTATTTATGTAATAAATAGGGCAAAGCCTTACAACACTAATCGGTTATAAGCATGATATACCTGCCGCATTACGGTTTCAAGCGCATACTCATTCACCTATTTGGAGTACTTTTTGTTATTGTGCAACTGTGAGCCCTGGCCAATAAACCGGTAATCATACTAACACGTTTATTATAAACACTAAACCTGTTACCCCCTAATTATTCAACTAAGCGTAATGTTTTTAAAGATCACCAAAGAGGAGTTCTCCAAAGAGGTTTTAAAAAAGGCCTGGTATCAAACCAATATAATCGTGTGGACGGTTATTTTTTTATACCCGCTTTTTAGCATCGTCGACTTTATATACGCAAACCAGTTCTGGGTAAGTTTTCTGATTGTGCGCCTAACCTCGGTTTTTGTGATCTACATGCTTTACAACTACTTTCAGGCACATAAAAAAAACTACCGTATACTGCTGCACGCGGTTCTTTTTATCCTCTCGATAACAACCGCGCTATTATGTAACCTCGTTAATATTGAATCCATAAACATTTATTTTTTGCTTTACGCCGCCATTATCCTGTTTTTTAACCTGCAGGTATTTTGGGAAGCGCTTAACTCTATTATCCAGGCGCTGGCTGCCTTTTTGTTTTTAGCGATATTTTTTAACGGCTTCAGCGAGTATACTATCGACCTGCTGGTAAATAACGGCGGCCAGTTCTTTTTCGTTATTGTAGTTATTTCAACCATTATTCCGCACGCGCGGTACAAAGTGCTTGTACGCGAGGTACAAGCGCAGATATTGATCGAAAAATCAAACGATCAGCTTAAAGCCCAATACCAGGATATCAATGAAAAGAACAATATTATTGATATGCAGTACGCACAGCTGCGCAAGCTTGATGAACAGAAGAACAGCTTTATAAATATTGCTGGCCACGACCTTAAAAACCTGATCGGTTCCATCATTATGAGTAACAACATGGTGAAAGAGGAAGATTACCGCCTAAGCAATGACCAGAAAGAATTTGTTGGATACATCACTGAGTCGGCCGAGAAGATGCAGTACATGCTGAACAAGCTGATGGACGTAAAAGAGATATCGTCGCCGGAGATCAAATTCAACCTGGAGATATTTGACGCAAACCAGGAAGTGCAGTATGTTTTTAAAGGCCTGCAGGAAACTGCCCACATGAAAAATATACACCTGATTGATAATATTTTGAAGTTACCGCTAAATGTAAGGCTCGACCGCGTGTTTACCGGCCAGGTTTTTCAAAACCTGTTATCAAACGCTATTAAGTTTTCGCAAACTAATAACAACATTAAGATAGTCACCAGCCTGCAACGCCAAAAATTCGTGTTCGAGATTATTGACGAGGGCATTGCCATAGGCCAGCAGGAGCTGGATATGATGTTCAACAAACTGAAAACCCTTAATGATGTGGGCGCGGTGCATGAAAGCAGGCTGGGCCTGGGCCTTTCCATCGCCAAGCTGATGACGCAGGAAATGGGCGGCGAGATTTATTATCGCAGTGATGATAACGGCAACTATTTCAGAATAGAATTTTACGCTATTAACTAATATACAATACAACCCGATGAAGAGAGTTTTAACCTTCTTAGCCTTTTTACTTGTACTATCAACCGCTGTAAGGGCACAGAGTATTGTGTCATTCAAATCAATGGGGCATCCGGATAATGCCATTTACGGCATGAACGGCGCAACATCCTACTTTTTGCGGATAAGTCCGCTGGTTGAGATGAACGGCAGCAAACTGGTGTTGTATTTTGAACCATCGCAGGCGCTGATCAAAGAGAACTCTTTTATCAATATCCTGATAAATGATCAGCCGATCATTAGTTCGAGATTGACACGTGACTCCATACAGAAAGTGGTTATCAACCTGTCGCGGAGTGATTTGTCGCCCGAAAAATATCTAAAATTACAGATCAAGACCGTCGCTACCATCAGTAACGATAAATGTCGCGACCTGGATAATCCGGCTATGTGGATCAAGGTAAAAGGAAACTCTTACCTGTCGCTCATCAAGAGCAATAAAAACTTTTTCAACAACGTAAACATCAGCAACTGCTTTGATTCAAAACGTGCTATTGTTTTCCCGAACAATCCATCACTGCATGACTTGAAAGCCGTGGCATGGGCTTACGCGCGCTTAAAGCGTACTTCCTCAAAAGAAATTCATGTTTATGAAGCAGGCAAATTACCCGACAGTGTAAAGAATTACATTATGGTTGGCGAGGTTTCGCAATTGCCGGAAGCACAACGTCGCTTGGTAAAGGTGAATCCGCAAGGCAGCCAGGGCATGCTTTACCTGCACAAAAGCATAACCAGCCTTACCGATACATTAACTACCATGGTTGATGTACGCGGTAAAAACGTACCGGTTAAAACGGTATCAACAAGCGTTGTACCTAATGAGATACTTTTTGTATCGGGCGGCGATGATACCGGTTACGAAAAAGCGATTACCGCCCTGGGTAATATGAATGTGCTTAACTCCACGTACGGCGACTACCTGCTGATAAATGATGCCCAAAACAGCTTCTTTCAAAACGTCGACGAAAGCCGGTCGAAGCTATCGTTAAAGCAATTGGGGGGCGCAAGCAACTTCATGTCGGGCATAGGTTCACTGAAAACCGTATACAACTTTAAGAACAGCGATTTTAGCTTTACACCTAAAGAGGTTGAGATACGTTTTGCCGGCATTTACAGCAGCCTGAACCCGGGCGACCGTGGCTTTTTCAACATCTATTTGAACGGGTTATTGATTAGCAGCGAAAAACTGGATGCATCGGGTAAATTAAACACCGCTGTAACCATTAACCGCTATCAGCACCACAAATACAATACGCTTGAAGCTGAGTTCAGGTTTTATCCGAGCAGCGGTAATTGTGCCAATAGCTTTACCAACTTCTTTTGCGAAATTGACGTTGATAAATCGTACCTGGCCTCAAAAAATCCGTTCATCACAAACGACCTTAGTTTCTATCAATATCCGGAAGCGTTTAACAGCGGTTCAACCCGCCTGATCGTAAGTAAAAACTATGCAAAGTATGCGGCCGCCGCTCTTGGTGAGATCATCTATGAGTTGAACAACAACATCAACGCAAACAACTTTCCTGAGATAGTTTACTCTGACGCTGTTGAGGCAGGCGATCTGAAGAAATACAACGTGGTAGCGCTGCTTTCAAAGGATGATAAACTGATGGATGATTTTCCGGATGCACCGATCAAGTTCAACCAAAAATTCCGCTTGTACAATGCTGAAAACAACAAGGTAGTTTATTCATTGTCTGACAGTGTATCAAACGGTTTGGCACAAATTTTTTACGGCCGCAGCAACAACGCAACCTTAGTGCTTACCGCTACGGGGAAACATCCGGCAGAGGCATTCCTGGCTGTATCACGCTCTATTACCGAGCAATTATCAACCCTTTCAAGCAACGTTTGTATTGCCGATGTTAACGCTAACAAATACCTGTTCAACATCAATAAGTCAAGTGAGAACCTGGAGTATGTAGATACCAAAAGCGGACTGGCGCAGTTTTGGGAAAGTTACAACCTGTACATTTTGTTAGGTATACTGGTACTTATCCTGGTATCATTTCTTTACGTGCGTTCACGGGTACAAAGCTCTCAGGATCTGTTTAACGAATAATTATAAAGCTTTAAGCCCGGTTACGCTTATCCTGTAACCGGGCAAACTTTTTCTATACATACAATGATAACCTCTGTTGCCGAGCTACTGATTACCGATGGTTTTATAACCCGGGCCGACCGTGAAAGCATTGAGAAGCTTTCGGCAACATTGGGGCAGGCTTTTATAAAAGTAGCACTCAACTTTGGTTATATTTCCCGTAAAAATTACGAGCGTTCGCTTGTAAACGCCGGAATCATTCTGAACGAGGTACGTGAAGAAAAGCACGATGCCGAGATACTAAGCAAAATAGAACTCAAGCTGGCCAATGATCATGTTGCGTTACCCTTGCGCGTGCAGGACGGCAAACTCATAACCTTAATGGCCGACCCTACCGATCAGCTATTTATTGATTTTGTACGGTTCACTTACGATATGGAACCCGAGATAATCGTAGCGTCAGACCTGGAAATTACCTGGATGAGCCATAGGTTGCTGGGCGAAAAATATGTTAAGTCGGCCGTTTTTGAACTGATGCACCGCGACCCCGCTAATTCAGCAAGGGTTACTTTTACATCCAAGCAGCTTATTTTTTTATTTGGATTGGTGGGCATCATTTGCGTAGGCCTTGTGCTTAACTTTAAAAATACCTCTATCACCATCAACGTAATATTGAGTTTCTTCTTTCTGATCGCCATATCGTTCAAGCTCTTTTTGGCGTTGGTGGGCTCAAGGTTTGAACTGCACCAGGCGGTAACAAACCAGGAAGTACGAGATGTAGTGACGGATGAATTGCCGGTTTACACCATACACCTTCCGGTTTATAAAGAGGATAAGCTAATTAAAAAGCTGATTTGGAACCTGCAGAGTATTGATTACCCGCGCGAACAGCTGGATATTAAATTGTTGATTGAAGAGGACGATGACAAAACCTTGAACGCGGTACGTAACCTGGATTTCCCAGCTACGTTCGAGGTAATTGTGGTACCATTCCATATGCCGAAGACCAAGCCAAAAGCGTGTAACTACGGCCTGCATTTTTCGCGCGGTAAATTCCTGACCATTTATGATGCTGAGGATATTCCGGATACGGATCAATTAAAAAAAGTTGTAGCCCTTTTTACTAAACTGCCGGAGCATTTTATCTGTGTGCAATGTTCGCTTAATTACTTTAACCGTAATGAGAACTTTTTGACACGCATGTTCACGCTGGAGTATTCATATTGGTTTGATTACATGCTGCCAGGTTTAGATACGCTTGATATTCCGATTCCGCTGGGTGGTACCAGCAATCACTTTAAAATGGAAAACCTGATAGAATTAGGCGCCTGGGATCCGTTTAACGTAACCGAGGATGCCGACTTAGGGGTGCGTGCCTATGCCAAGGGATATAAGATAGCGGTAGTAAACTCAACTACATACGAGGAAGCTAACAACGAGCCGTTTAACTGGATACGCCAGCGCTCGCGCTGGATAAAGGGCTACATGCAAACCTACCTCGTACACATGCGCGACCCGATAGCGCTCTATCGCAAGATCGGCTTAAAAGGGTTTTTAGGGTTCAGCTTTTTTATCGGCGCAACGCCCATAACCTTTTTGGTTTACCCGTTATTGCTCATCATATTTTTAAATTACATACTGTTTGACCTATCAACGATCCGTACACTGTTTCCGGATTGGGTGTTGTTTATGTCTATATTCAACCTTATGGTAGGCAACATCCTGATGATCTACGTAAATATGATGGCCGTATTTAAGCGCAGGTTTTACGAGTTGATATTATTTGCCGTAGCAAACCCGGTGTATTGGATGCTGCATTCGGTAGCGGCTTATAAAGGTTTGTACCAGTTAATAGTTAATCCTTTTTACTGGGAAAAAACCAATCATGGTTTAAGTAAAATGAGCAGCCCGGTTAACATTGTAAAATGATAAAGAGATCGACCTTACTTTTACTGATAACTGTTTTGCTGGGTGCTTACTACCTGGTATTAGGCGTGTATTTTAATAAGCTCGGCTATTACAATGCCGAGGCTTTATTCTATATCGAAAAATCGAAAATAGTTTTCGAGGGCTTGGGTAACAGGCTTAAAGTAATGGGCTTAACAGCACCCATTATTCCGTTTTACTCAACCTTTATTTTTACGAGTATAAACTACCTGTTGGCCCCAGTAATTGCGTCGGCCATAGGCACGGCAATTTTATTTTACCTGATATCGGCCACGTTATTAAAAACGGTGAAAGATAATTTTTACCTGGTGTTGCTTGTAGTATTGTTCCTCTTTCATCCCGGAATGTTGTATACCGCTACCGCCGGAAAGGGTATCTACCTCGTACTGACTTTCTTTTACTTATTCTTCTTAAATATCCTCAAGTTCTACCGATCAAATACTACCTATCACGTATCCTTAGCAAGTATGTGTTTGGTAACACTTACTTTTTGCGATTACCGGTTTATATGGCTTACGCTGTTCTTTATACCACTGGTATTGTCTATCACGCTGAAGAGTTTGAATCTGGGCGAGAAAGAATCAATATTCCGCTTGTTTTTAAGCTTTAATAACCCCTCGCTGCGGCGTAAGCTTATATCAAAAACCTTTGCGCTTTATATCATCATCTTTATCCTCCCAATAGCATCAATAGTATGTTATAAATTGTTGAACCTAACGCATGCCAATGATCTGAATTACTTTATTGAAAGCCCTTACGCCACCTGGAACGTATTGGTAGATAAGATAAATTTTGACGAGATAACAAGCAGCAACACCTATAAAATACCCGATTCAGCAGTTCTGCTATCGCTAAAAATGATCATGTATAGTCCGCTTATTTTGCTGGCACTTTATATGTACAGGCAGAATACCTACCAGGCATTAACACTGCTTACCCCATTTGCCTTCATTGAATTTTTAAGGTTAAAGTACGATAAGATTTATATCGCGCATGAGTTCTACCTTATATTTCTTGTATTGGCGTTGCTGTGTATCATATTCCGGCTGGAATCATTCAAGGATAAGAAAATGCTTAAGATTTTGATGGGAGCGGGCATGGCCATACAGATATTTACCGGCTTTTACTTTTTAAACCGTTCGCCTATCGCCGACGAACAGAACTTTATGGCTATGCTCAGCAAGCCTACTGAAAATAGTGATCAGGAGCAGAACCAGGATATAGCGAATTACATTAATGCCTTGCCCGACAATACGCTTATCATGACTGACGACGCGATAGCATACCCTATAGTTGCCTTTGTAAACAATATACAAAAACTGGTAATGCCTTATCAGGACAAGTTTTTAACTGCCATTGAAACGCCGAGGGGCTATGTAAGCTATATATTAGTCGCAAGCACTTCAAACCGGGCAAAGGGCTATACCCAACTTAATAATACCTATTTTAACTTTATGCGCAGTAACGACCCTGGGATGCTGGTGCAAAAGGTTTATGAAACACCTGATTGGGAACTGTATAGGATCAAGTAATAGTTTACCATCCTTTTAATCGCAAACATAAATCCATAATTTGGATATGAAGTGCCTTTCCTTATTAACAATTTCATCAGTTCTTATATTAATTACAACCCGTAATTGTAATCATAACAAAAACTTAACATCCCAATACATTCATTCTGCCAAGGTTTTATTGACTCGTTAGTTAACCAACATAGTTGAGATGGGTTATCACTATAAGCTTGCCTAAAAACTATAAAATTAAAGGTAGCAAAGGCGTGGACGTTGAAGTTTACTATTTTTCGTCATCTAATAAAAAAAACGCTATTTCTATCAGAGGCGGAATATATTAAGGATGCTCCGGGTAATTTTAACTATGAGCATTGCTTATCAATACACATAAAGGAATATGTCTTAGATGAGCCTTGCATTTGGCAAACAGATTCATGCAATAAAGTTGGTGTTCAAAGCAATTGTTAACGTTAAAAATCATTCCAGTTGGAATAGAAAAGTTCATTTATTCGGATTTGCTCATTCCAAAGTTAGATGTATAAACTATTGTATGTATTTGGAATTTTAAATTAAAGCTGGTCAATGAGCTTTAACTTAAAATAGATTGGTTGGCAGTAGTTAAATATTACTTATGAACTCAATTTTACTTGAAAAGAGCATAAAACGCAAAAAGCCCCTCTCATTGCTGAAAGGGGCTTTAGTAAAGTNGCGCCACTCTCATCGGGAGCAAGCTCCCGAATCCCGTCCGACTTGCATGTATTAGGCCTGCCGCTAGCGTTCATCCTGAGCCAGGATCAAACTCTCCATTGTATAATGTTTTGTTTGTTTTACCTGACTCTATTAACTCAATCAATAGAATCTGTAAATAATGTATCTTTTACAGTATCCCCCTGAAAACTTTATTGGTTCTCTTTTCAACCCGAACGGGTTGTTTTCATTGACAGTACTACTTTGCTGTTTTGGTTTCTGCTTGGGGTTAGTTGCTTTCGCCTTTCACCTTTCCGCTTTCGCCTTTCAAAGTAGCCCGCTACGCTACATGATTATCTTTTCCTTAAAGAACTTTATCGCCTCGCCTCACGGTTTGGCTGTATGTTATCCTGTCATTGCGACAGGCAAACTTTTCATTATTTTCTGCTTCAGAATTCGCTTCCGAAGTTTCCCTCGTTTTGGGTCTGCAAAGGTAGAAAACCTTTTCGCTTTTCCAAAATAAAAATTTTTATTTTTTTTATTCCGGTACAGACGCCTTAAACGCTCACTCTTCCTTCTTTGCAGACTAAAGAGCCCCGCCGTGGCGGGTCGCAAAGGTACAGGTTTTTATTAATTCTCAAAAAAGTATTTTTACTTTCTCAACTCAAATTAAACTCCTGTTGTTTCAAATAACTACCCACCTTGCTTTCAAAGCGGTCACAAATGTAGGCACAAAAACAGCCATCAACCAAAAATATTTTAAACTTTTTAAAAAAAATTCATAACTAACTGAAAAACAATCCACACATCAATTAAACAATACTTATAAACCTCATTAAAGCGGGTTAAATGATAGTTTTGTATCTTTGTTTATATATGAGTAAAGCCCTTTTTCCGCCTGGTTTTATTGGTTCGTTACAGTCTGAGCCCGGTTTTGACGAGCAAAGTTTTGTTGCAGCTCACGAAAATGAAGCGTCTGTGTCTATCAGATTGAACCCTTTTAAACCATCAGATATTAAAAAAGGAGCTCAGGTTCCATGGTATAAAGAGGGTTTTCACCTGGAGAAACGCCCGTCTTTCACATTTGACCCGCTGTTTCATGCCGGCGCTTATTATGTTCAGGAGGCATCATCAATGTTCATCGGGCATATATTTAATTATATAAAGCCGGATGGCGAACCTGTAAAAGTGCTCGACTTGTGCGCAGCGCCGGGTGGTAAAAGCACTTTGCTTAATTCGCTCCTTAGTAACACCGACTTATTGGTTGCTAACGAGATCATCAAAACGCGCGTACCTATATTGGCCGATAACCTTACCCGCTGGGGAACGGCAAACAGCATAGTTACTAATAACGATCCGCGCGACTTTACCAGACTGAAGGGTTTTTTTGATGTTATTTTGGTTGATGCCCCCTGCTCGGGCTCGGGTATGTTTCGTAAGGATGCGGCGGCAATGGATGAGTGGAGTCAGGCCAACGTAGTACTTTGCCATCAGCGGCAGCAGCGTATATTGGCCGACATATACCCTGCATTAAAAGAAGATGGTTACCTAATATATTCTACCTGCTCTTACTCGCATCAGGAAAATGAAGACGTGGTCGACTGGCTTTGTACTGAATTTGAAATGGAAAGCATCAACATTCCTGTACAGCCGGATTGGAACATCACCGTAAGCCGGTCTAAAGAAAAGGCTGCGTATGGATATCGTTTTTATCCGGGTAAAATATTAGGTGAAGGCCTTTTTGCAGCATGCCTTAAAAAAACTAAAGACAGCGGCGAACTTTCAGCCCATAAAAATAGCGGCCAACAAAAATTATCCGCTAAAGAAATTGAGCTGGTTAAGGCATACATTAATGATGCCGACAATTACTATTATTTAAAGGTTGCTGATGATTGGCTGGCCATTGATAAGCATCATCACGAAAGCCTGAATATACTGCACAAGCATCTGTACATAAAAAAATCCGGTGTGCGCATTGGCAAAATTGCCGGTCGGGACCTGGTGCCTGACCATGAGCTTGCGCTAAGCACTATTATTAATAAAGATGCCGTTTTGCAAACACCACTTAATTATGATAAAGCAATTGCTTATCTGCGTAAAGATAATTTGGTTTTAAACACAACCGAAAAAGGCTGGAGCCTGATGACCTATGAAGGCTTGGCCCTGGGCTGGGCAAAGCTGCTTCCGAACCGCGTAAATAATTATTACCCTAAAGAGTTGAGGATTTTATCGGCACAGCCGGTTTAAAATCAGATGATAATATTTTCTTAGAAAGAAAACACACTTAAACATTTCAGGAATTAGACGGTTATCATTCCACATAACCGTTAAGTAATGAAAAAGCGCAGCTTTTTTTATCGTAATAGCCTGAGCATAGTTTTTGTTTCGCTATTTTTATTTACACTGATAGCACAAGCCTTTACCGGCTGGAAAGAAAATAATAAAGAAATAATGGAAGATGGCGGGCAGCCGGAAACCTTTACGGAATACCTGCAATCAGGCCATTTCATATCCGCCACCTTTGAAAACTTTCAGAGTGAATTTTTACAGATGGCACTTTATGTATTGCTCACCGTAGGCCTTCGCCAACGTGGATCAGCGGAATCAAAAAAGATTGATGAGCCGGAAGAGGTTGACCGCGAGCCGGTGCCGGGGCCCGACGCGCCCGGACCCGTTAATAAGGGTGGTTTTATACTCAGACTGTATAGCCATTCTTTATCCATAGCCTTTTTTACGTTGTTTTTTATAAGCTGGGGGTTGCATTTGTATGGTAGCTGGCAGGATAATAATGAACAGCAGATATTAAAAGGTTTACCAACTGAAAGTTTAGGCCAGTTTGTTACCGAGCCGCTTTTTTGGTTTGAAACTTTTCAAAACTGGCAGAGCGAGTTTTTATCGGTGGCATCAATAGTTATACTCACCATTTTTTTACGACAAAAGGGCTCGCCGGAATCAAAACCGGTGGATGCCCCCCACATGGAAACGGGCAAATAAATTATTACTATGGCTGAAACAAAAATTACCGAATGCGGAAAGCTGCTTGCCGAGAAAGGATTGACCATCGCTTTTGCCGAAAGTGCAACTGCCGGGTGGCTATGTTCAGAGTTTGCCCTCGCGCCGGATTCAGGCAAAATACTTAAAGGTGGTGTTGTTTGTTATGATGCTGCTATAAAAGAGTACCTGTTAAAGGTGCCGAAGGACCTTATTAAAAAATATACGCCCGAGTCGGCTGAGGTGACCAGTGAAATTGCAGAGAAGCTGAAAGCGCTTATTAAAGCCGATATTCATATAGGCGTTACCGGCCTTACCACAGCGGGGGGCAGCGAGACTCAGGACAAACCTGTAGGGACGATATTTGTACATATGATCATACAGGATAAACACATCCCTTATCGCAGGGAATTTAAAGGCACCGCCGAAGATATTATTCATCAGACGGTTAGATGTGTAGCTGAATTGCTGATGGATGAAGTAAATAAATTGGATTAATACTGTCCTGTAGATAACATCACCAGCGTACAGGCGTATATGGTTTCAATACCCTGCGCTTCAGCTTTGCGACGCAACTCGCCATTCTCGGTACCCGGATTAAATATTATGCGCTGCGGATGGGTCTCCAATATATAATCATATAACGGCGGCAGGTTATTAGTACCTACATATAAGGTAATGGTATCAATATCATGGTGAATCTGCTCCGGCTTTTCAATAGCTACACCGGCAACCTCGCCACGCTTTGATCCCACATTTACAATGCTGTGCCCGTGGCTTACTAACCGGTTCGCAGCCAGGTAAGCGTATCGCCCCGGATCGGGGGTAGCGCCTAATATCAATGTCTTCTTATTTGCCATAACTTAAATTTAACGGGCTTCGGTGCCGTATTGTTTCGATAGACATAGTCACATTCAACCAATCAAAAATTTAACCAATTGTAAAATATTTAACTAATAAGCTTTCAAATGCCAAAAGTTAATTCTATGTTTGTGATAATCAGAAGCCTATCACTATGAGAAAAGCCTTTTATACCGCCTTAATCCTGTTCATTACACATAATGCTATTGCACAAAGCGATACTTTTCAGCTTGTAAGCAACATTTATCCTGCGGAGTCATCGTCAGTGGAGATAAAACGTACGAAATACGACGTCGACAAAGTACGCGGATTATCTGTTGCCATAGTGCAGTCGAACGGGGCGGAGGGTAACACGGTCAGCATATCCGCGCGGTTAGGCTCCGGCAGTTCGAGGCGGCTATATAGCGCTACACTCAGCCAGGATGAACTGGTGCGCTTGCAAGAAGTGGTAGATAACTTGATTTCAGATCAATATAAACGCTCAACTAATGACCCGAAGGTGTGCTGCTTTTCGGCTGAAGGTGGCTTTACCGTAACCACCGGTTATACGAATGAATTTTTAAGCGATAAGGTAGATTGCTTTCTTACGCTGCAACTGCAATCGGGCGAAAGCCGTTCTAAAGCATACTTAGGGAAATCTGATCTGAAAAAATTGAAAGAAGTATTAAGCCAAGCTAATACCAAGCTAAAAGGCTTTTAAAAGTTAAATCAGGATATATATAATGCCGGCGTTCGCCTGAACACCGGCATTTTTTGTGCGATTAATATTACCTTATTTCTTTATTTAACGCGATGTTACAACAGCGGGTACTTCGCATCTAAATGAAAAAATTGAAAAAGTTTAAAATGTTTTGAAGGCAGCTTCGTCTTCACTATTATATAATGAATACGCTCGCTACAACCATAATGCCCCACGAAAAACAGAACAGCATCATACAAACCATGGCGTCGTATGGCAGCAAGCTGTTTGGCTTTATTCGTAAGCGGGTAAAAAACGAGGCGGATGCTGAAGACATACTGCAGGATGTTTGGTATCAGCTTAGCGCAGTAGTTAATGCCGAACCCATTGAACAAACCGGGGCATGGCTTTTCAGGGTGGCCCGCAACAAGATCATCGATAAGCATAAAAAGAAATCAGAGAGCCTGCTTGATGATTTGGCCCCCGGTAATGACGACGATGCCGACGACATGGGTTATTTTAAGGACTTGCTGCTAACCGAGACTAAAACGCCGGAGAGCGAATACATACGCGGCCTTTTTTGGGATGAGCTTTTTATAGCGCTTAATGAACTGCCCGAAGAACAGCGGCAGGTATTTACCTGGCATGAACTGGACGGAATACCCTTTGCAGAAATAGTTGAAATGACCGGCGAAAAAGAACAAACGCTGGTATCGCGTAAGCGGTATGCCGTACTGCACCTGCGCAAACGCCTGCAACAATTATATAAAGAGATTACACAATATTAAAGACATACAACAATGAAACAGTTTTTTTTTAAAGGCAGGTTTATATTTATTCCGCTTGCTTTTGCAGCCTGCATATCTGCCGTAAGTTTTGTGGTGATGCAGTTATGGAACCACCTGCTGCCGGATATTTTGCACGTTACCACCATTAACTTTTGGCAGGCCATGGGCATATTTATTTTATGCAAGATACTGTTTGGCTTTGGCGGCAAGAGCGGACCGGGCAACGCGCCCTGGGCACGCCGCCGCATGATGGAGCGCTGCAAAAACATGAGCCCCGAGGAGCGCGAAAAATTCCGTACCGAGCTGGAGAACCGCATGTGCGGCTGGGGAAAGCGCCCGTTTGGCAGGCGGGACAGCAATTTTGACGATAGGTTTAAAACTAATACCGAAAGAACTTCGCCACAGGCCGACACACCATCTGTTTAATTTTAACCCCTGCAATTATATGGAAGTGCTTGTATTTGCAACTAACGTTACCAGCAAGGTGCAAGTGAGCCGGGTACAAAACCTGCTCGCCAATTTAACAACCATTATTGACTGGAACTTTGACCTGGACGAATGTGATAATATTTTACGGGTGGTATCTACCAATATTTCGCCACGATATATTGAAAACCTGCTGCACTCAGCAGGGGTAAATTGCCGGGAGTTAGCCGAATATTAAACAACGCCGCCCAGCATCCGGTTTAAAATACCTATCTGCCCTGCGTGATAGACATGATGCTGTATTAAGCCGTTTATTAATTGCTCATAATTTACGCCGGCGCCTAAGCCCGGCTCATTACGGTCATCATTAGTAAGCTCACCCCATTTTGATTCCGGAAATTTTTCGATAAGGCCGATGAGGTTTACGTTGGCCAGTTTCAGATCGTTCACCATCGTTTTCCAACGTTCTTCATCGGGCGTACCGGCATCTGGCCAGTCGCCACCGGCGGGTAGGGTTGCTGTTTTGTCGTTCAACCGTTCAGAAACCTCTATGGTCCAGCCAAGCATGTGCAATACAATTTCAGCTATGCTGTGCGCCCCATTTCCAGGCCGCTCATAAGCGATCTCAAAACTGATCTTGTCAATTGTTTCGTGAACCGCCGGGCCGTACCAAGCATCGCCCGACAATATTTTCTCCAGTTCCTGCGAAAGTTTTTCGGATATGATCATACCTATTTAACCGTTAACGGGCAAATAGGTTGATATAATTACAATGTTTTCGCTGCCGCCAATGCGCAGTTGATGCCATCAATAGCAGCAGAAATAATGCCGCCCGCGTAACCGGCACCTTCGCCGCAAGGGTATAATCCGGCTATCTGCGGGTGCTGCAAGGTTTCCTTATCCCGCGGTATTTTAACAGGCGACGAGGTGCGCGATTCAACACCCACCAAAATAGCCTCATTAGTATAATAGCCCTTCATCTTTTTACCGAACACAGGCATGGCTTTTCGCAGCCGCTCGCTTATCCATCCGGGTAAAACTTCATTCAGCTGTACGCTCTTGGTACCGGGCAGGTAGGAGTTTTGCGGCAGATCGGCAGATAAGCGTCCTTCAAAAAAATCGACCATGCGCTGTGCCGGGGCTACCAGTTTACCGCCACCAGCACGAAATGCCGCCTGCTCCACCTGCTGCTGAAATCGCAGCATTTTAAAAGGATCGGCATCGCTGCCCTGCACATCCTGCAGATTTATTTGTACTACCGTGCCCGAGTTGGCATAAGGGTTATTACGCTTTGACGGGCTCCAGCCGTTAACCACAATCTCGTCCACATCGGTTGAGCATGGTGCAATAATGCCGCCCGGACACATGCAAAACGAAAACACTCCCCGGCTATCCACCTGCTCAACCAAACTGTAGTATGATGGCGGCAGGTACGGCCCGCGACTATCGCAGTGGTATTGCGCCCGGTCAATTATTTCCTGCGGATGCTCAATGCGTACGCCCAGCGCAAAAGGCTTGGCCTCAATCAGTATGTTCTGCCGGTGCAGCATCTCAAAAATATCTCGTGCCGAGTGGCCTGTGGCCAGTATCACCGCCTTAGCTTCTATCTTCTCCCCGCTTTCCAACTCAACACCGTTTATTTTACCAAAGGATACCAATAACGAGGTTACCTTTTTATTAAAATGCACCTCGCCGCCGGCGTTCAAAATGGTTTCGCGCATGGCGGTGATGATCTGCGGCAGCTTGTTGGTACCGATGTGCGGACGCGCATCTACCAAAATATCTTCATCGGCCCCGTGTGCCACAAAGGCTTTAAGTACCTGGTTAACATTACCCCGCTTGGTACTGCGGGTGTACAGCTTACCATCGGAATAGGTGCCTGCCCCGCCCTCGCCAAAACAATAGTTTGATTCGGTGTTAACTAAACCCTGTTTGTTGATGTTGGCCAGATCGCGGCGGCGCTGCTTTACATCCTTACCGCGCTCGATGATGATCGGCTTTAGTCCCGATTCTATACATTGCAAGGCGGCGAACAATCCCGCCGGGCCAGCACCTACAATGATAACCGGCTTGGCGTTACTTACATCAGGGTATTTAATGGTATAATGATCGGCCTGGTAAGGCTCATCAACAAACACCTGCACCTGCATACGGTAAACCACACGCCGGCCGCGTGCATCAATAGAACGCTTAACTATTTTTACGCCGTTTATTTTTTTAACAGGAATTTTTAGGGATGCGGATGCCAGCTCTTTTATAACTGTTTCATCCTCATGCTGCCCGGGAGGGCATACAATTTCAACTTCTTTCACCATGTTTTATGCCGGGTTTTTATCCCGGATGATGCAAAGTTAATTAATCGGCATTAAAAAGCGTACGGTGGGGTACATCGAACGTCCGTTATCGAACGGTAACACTAATCAATATAAAATAAAAACACTGACTAACAGACACTTATAAAAAAGGCATCTGTTTTGGCATAGACGGTTCAAATACAGATCACAATGAAAACCGCCGAAAATCGCTTAACCCAGATATGGGATGGATGCCTGAACAACAACCGCCGCGAGCAAGAACTATTATATAAATTAATGGCCCCTAAAATGCTGAGTGTATGTATGCGCTACGCGCAGGATAAAGATGAGGCCCAGGATATTTTACAGGAAGGCTTTATAAAGCTGTTTAAAAATATGCACAACTTTAGGGGCGAGGGCAGCCTGGAAGGCTGGATCCGCCGCATTATGGTACATGCCGCTATATCGCGCTACCGTAAACTGAAGTCTATTGTTTTGGTGGATGATTTTAGCGCTACCGACGCTTACAAAACCGGCAGCAGCTACAACAGCAACCGCCTTGAAACTGCTGAGCTGATGAACATGATACAGGAGCTGCCGGCAACCTATCGCTCCGTTTTTAACATGTACGCAATTGAAGGTTACTCGCATCAGGAGATAAGCAATACCCTTGGCGTAAGCGAACTACTATCACGCACTACACTGCATCGAGCCCGTACTATATTGAAAAACAGGATTAACCTGCTTACAAAAGCAGAACAGCATTGCCTTGCAAGCTAAAGCTGCACCGGCAATGCTGTTCAATTTGTTGTTACAATTAACAGAGGATAATCACAAACCTCTGCGTTTTGTTACTATTTGTGTTTGCTGCTCATGTAAAAGGTGATGTTTCCACCATTCATAATATCAGCATTTGAGAGCGAAAGGCTATTGTAAGGCTTGCCGTTCAGCTCTATTTTTTGCACATAAACATTTTTAGGCCCCTGATTTTTTACTGTTATCTTAAAAGTTTTGCCTTTTCCCACTTTCACTTCAGCGCCATTTACTGCCGGGCTACCGATAGAGAACTGATCGCTACCCGGCGCAACCGGGTAAAAACCTAAAGTAGTAAATATGTACCAGGCGCTCATCTGGCCGGTATCATCATTGCCGCCCAAACCATCAGGCGTTGGTTTATACATCAGCGGCAATATCATGCGTACGCGTTCCTGGGTTTTCCATGGCTTGCTTGTCCAGTTATACAGGTAAGCTACGTGGTGCGATGGCTCGTTACCGTGCACATAATTACCGATAATACCGTCGCGGGTAATATCCTCTGTTTCGGCAAAGTATTTATCAGGCAGGTGCATGGTAAATAATGAATCAAGGTAGCGCACAAAACGGGTTTCGCCGCCCATCAGTTTTATCAAACCTTCCGGGTCCTGCGGAGCAAATAAGCTGTAGTTCCAAGAGTTACCCTCAATAAAACCGGCGTTATGCGTACTTAGCGGGTCAAACTCTTTGCGGAAAGTTCCGTCCAGGTTTTTCGGGCGCATAAAACCAATGCTGGCATCATACACATTCTTATAGTTTTGCGAGCGTTTGATGAACTCCTCGTAAATATCATTACGGCCTAACTTTTTCGCCATCTGCGCTATCGCCCAGTCATCATAAGCGTATTCCACGGTTGATGAAACCGATATACCCGAACGCTCGTTAGGGATGTAACCATGATCGATATACTCGCCAATACCCTCATAGCTCCGTTTGCGGGCGGTGGCCACGCAGGCATCAAGCGCCTTGTTAGCATCAAACGGCGCGTTACCTTTTACAACGGCATCAGCAATTACTGATACGGAATGGTAGCCACTCATACACCAGTTCTCGTTTGCAGAGTTTGACCATACCGGCAACATGCGCTCCGGGCTTTGATCAAAATGGGCCAGCATTGATTTTACCATATCGGCATTACGTTCCGGGTGAATAATATTGAACAGCGGGTGCAGTGCCCGGTAGGTATCCCACAACGAGAAGGTGGTATAATTTGTAAAGCCCTCGGCCTTGTGCACATTCTGATCTAAACCTTTATACTGGCCATCTGCATCCATATAAATGGTCGGGTTGATCATGGTGTGGTACATCGAGGTATAAAAGTTTTGCTTGGTGGTCAGGTCGCCATCAATGGTAATGCGGTGCAACTCATCTTCCCATTGTTTCTGGCCATCCTTTTTCACTTTATCAAAATCCCAGCCCGGTACTTCGGCTTTCATGTTGTTTAAAGCGCCGTCCATGCTCACCGGTGATAATGCGAATTTGATCTTGATCTTTTCGCCCTCCTGGGTATCAAAGTCGAAATAAGCACGTATTTGTTTGCCCGCTATCTCCGGGAAGTTTTTGCTTTGATTGAACTTGCCCCAAAAACCGCCGTATACCTGGCGTGCATCGTACTTTTTAAAGCCATGTTGTTTAAACGGTTTTGAAAAAGCCATGGCAAAGTACAGCGTACGGGTACGCGCCCAGCCATTGGTTTGGCGGTAACCTACTATCAGGCTATCGTTAATCACCTTAACGTACGTCCATACCGGCTTATCAGGATAATTGTATATGCCTGCCATCAAATCAAGTATAATGTGCGATTGATCAGACTTAGGAAAAGTGTACTGATGAAAGCCCACACGTGTACTGGTGGTCATCTCGGCGGTAATATTGCTGGCATCCAGCTTAACCTTATAGTAGTTGGCCTCGGCGGTTTCATTTTGATGCGAGAATGCTGAGCGATAACCGCTGCCCGGTTTATCAGCCGTGCCCGGATTCAATTTTAACTGGCCAACTGTAGGCATAATTAAAAAGTCGCCAAGGTCTGAGTGGCCGGTACCGCTAAAATGGGTATGGCTAAAGCCTACAATGGTTTTATCATCATACTGGTAACCGGCGCAATATTTATAAACGTCGGGGTTATATTTCCCGTTCAGTTCGTAGCTTACTGTATCTGTTTCGGGGCTTAGCTGCACCATGCCAAACGGCACGGTAGCTCCCGGGTAGGTATGGCCCATACGTTGGGTGCCGATAATGGGCTTAACGTATTGCACCAAAGAAGCATCTTTTTTTTGTGCGAATGCGCCGAGGGATAGCGACATCAGCAATATGGTAAATCGTTTTTTCATTTAAATCGAGGTTGTCCTAATATTTGGCTAATGTAACGTAAAATATGCAACTTTAATAAACAGTGGAGCCATATCAGCGCATTTTTTGCCAAACTGTCATTAAAATGCGCTTTTGTAACATCGGTATGCCATTTGTTATCTAATTTGTAAATTCACAACAAAAACTACACAATGAAAAAGCTATTTTCTGCCATACTTATTTTAGTAGCGGCCATGTCGTTAAGCTCATGCAGCTATAACAGCATGGTTAAACTGGATGAAAACGTTAAAAGCAAATGGGGTGCGGTACAAAGCCAGTATCAGCGCCGTGCCGATTTGATACCTAACCTGGTAAATACCGTTAAAGGCGCTGCCAACTTTGAAAAAGGTACGCTTACCGCTGTTACCGAAGCACGCGCCAAAGCAACATCTGTACAGGTAGACCCTACTAAACTCACCCCCGAATCGATAAAATCATACCAAGCCGCGCAAGGCGAGTTGAGCGCCGCGTTAGGCCGTTTACTTTCGGTAACTGAAAACTACCCGGACCTGAAGGCGAATGAAAACTTCAGAGATCTGTCGGCTCAGTTAGAAGGTACCGAGAACCGTATCAATGTTGCCCGGTTAGACTTTAACCAGGCTGTACAGGATTACAACAGTAAAATCAGGGCTTTTCCGGCTAACCTGACAGCCAAAATGTTTGGCTTTAGCGAAAAAGGCTACTTTACTGCCGAAGCCGGTGCCGAAAAAGCGCCAAAGGTTGAATTTTAATATAAGAATTACACTGATTATTGAGTGATTTCACTGATATAAGGATATGATTAAGCGAATTTTTCTTTTCATACTCAATCGGTGAAATCACATAAATAACAATCCGTGAAATCCAATCTTATTAATCGGTAAAATCTTAACATATCGGTGAAATCACACAACAATGAATTTATTTAACGACGAGGAACAGCAGCGCATACAAAAAGCTATTGAGGAAGCCGAGCGGTCAACCTCTGGCGAGATACGCATCTGTATCGAAAAAAAATGCAGCGAAGATGTGCTGGATCGTGCCGCCAAATACTTTTACCAGCTTAACATGGATAAAACCAAGCTGCGTAACGGTGTGCTTATTTACCTGGCCACGGTTGACCGTAAGTTTGCCATTATTGGTGATGCGGGTATAAACCGGGTTGTTCCGGCTGATTTTTGGGATTCGACCAAAGAAAAAATGCTGGCCGAATTTAAATACGGTAACCTTGCCGAGGGTATAATTACCGGCATCAGCATGGCGGGGCAGCAGCTAAAAAAATTCTTTCCGTTTACGGATGGCGACAATAACGAACTGCCTGATGATATTGTTCAAATGAACGGCGATTAAACTATCAAGATGTTTAAAAGATATATATTACTTTTTTGCTTAAGCCTGGCCGCAATGGCCGGTTTCGGACAGGAAATACCACCCAAGTCGACAACATTAGTTACCGATTATACCAATACGTTGAGCGCCGGTGATAAGCAACGGCTTGAGGATAAACTGGTAGCCTTTGATGATTCCACCTCTACACAGATCGCCATCGTTATCATGCGTTCAGTTGGCGAATATGACATCGGGGAATACGCCATAAAGCTTGGCAGGGCCTGGGGCATTGGCCGCCAGGGCAAAAACAACGGTGTATTAATATTGGTTGCCAAAGAAGACCGTAAGCTTACCATACAAACCGGTTACGGTGTTGAGGGCGCTTTGCCCGATGCCGTTACGCGCCAAATACGCGAGAACGATATTAACCCGCGCTTTCGCGAAGGCGATTTTTATGGCGGTTTAAATGCCGGTGTCGACCAGATCATCAAGTACACCAAGGGCGAATACAAAGCCGAAGCAAAGCCTAAAAAGAGAGATAAAGGTGGTTCGGGAGCCGGTGTTTTGATTGGCATAATCGTAACCGTTATCATCGTAATAATCATCAGCAGGCGTGGCGGCGGCGGCGGTGGACGTATTATCGATCGTCGAGGCGGAGCCGATCCGTTTTGGTGGTTCCTGGCTGGCAATATGTTGGGTAACAGTGGTCGTGGCGGCGGTGGCTGGGGTGGTTTTTCAGGTGGCGGAGGTGGCTCCGGCGGCGGCGGTTTCGGTGGCTTTGGCGGCGGTAGTTTTGGCGGTGGCGGCAGCAGCGGCAGCTGGTAAAATAAATTAAGCCTAATCGTTTAACCTTTAGCCATTTAGTCACTACTGTAATAATCAATGTATTTATTAAAAGTTGATCTGATCAAGAATTCCCTTTTTTCCGGATTATTTCTTTTTGTAATTAGCATATTATTGTTTTTTATTAAGGCAGCAAGTGTACTTTTAGTCTTTGCGGCTTTGATGCCGGGCTTTTGCTATGGCATTGTATTGAGCTTAAATGAAAAAAGCATACGCTCTCCTGGATTAATTATTTGGGCATCTACAATCATCTATACTGGTTGCTTCTTTATGTTAAACTTAAAAGATGACTCGCTTTGGTTTATTTTAAGGTTGATGTTAGCAAGCTCAATAGGATCTATGTTACTTTTTTTATCCTATTATTTTATTATAAACCGCAGTTATCATTTCAAAAGAACACTCTTGTGTATGATGCTATTAGGCTTGAGCGCAAGTATCCCTTCGGCGATATGTTATTATTTGCTTAAGATAACTCACTATGAAATATTTTTTCTTGCCATATTCATTATTTTCCCGATATGGCAAATAGCTTTTGCTGCATTATTAGATAAATGCTTAAAAAAATCATTTGTACATGAACAATCTTAACTGGAAAGTTTGCGAATCAACCTATTTGCATAAAGGCCCCTGGGCTACCCTGCGCAGCGACAAATGTGAAATGCCTGATGGCCGCGTGGTTGAACAGTATTATGTGCTTGAATACCCCGATTGGGCGAATGCCGTAGCCATAACCGAAGATAATAAAGTACTTTTGGTGACACAATACCGTCATGCAGCCAACGTAGTATCGCTGGAAATACCGGGCGGCGTTATTGACGAGGGCGAGGAGCCGATCGAAGGTATGCGCCGCGAATTGCTGGAAGAAACCGGCTACCGGTTTGATGATATTGAGCTGGTAACCACCACCTACCCTAACCCGGCCACATCAAATAATCGAACGTTTTGTTACCTGGCACGTGGCGGTAAAAAAGTGCAGGAGCAACATCTGGACGAGCATGAACAACTCGTGGTTACCGAGCATACCATAGCAGAAGTTAAACAACTATTGGCCGATGGTAAAATAACACAGGCGCTGCACTGTACAGCCCTGTTTTACGCCTTAATGAAACTCGGAGAGTTGAAGTAAACTACTCCGGGCAGTTATCCTTGCGGCGGGTATCAACAATATAGATCACCTTCCAGCCATCAGCGGTTTTCATCAACTGGAAAAAGTTAACACCGCAATGGCTGAATTTATCGCTCACATAGAATTTATACGGTGTCCATACGCTGGCCAGGTTATCGTCAATCTTAATGTCGCCAAATGTGATGCGCTCGTCCCAAACATCCGTATGCGGTGTACCTACGGCCTTTAAAAATTCAGCCGGTTTTTCGGTCATCAGCACTTTGCTGCCATCCCTTTTATTGGCTACCGTTTGCAATACCATATCTTTATGAAAAACGGTGCGCAACAGCGTGCTGTCGCCTTTTTTCATAGCGGCGAATAAAGTGTTAATGGTTTTCTTAACCGCTTCGTTTTCTGCCTGCTGACTAAAAGCCTGGCCTGCCGAAATAACAAGCAGACACAGTGTAAAAAATTTACGCATATAATTAGTTTGATGCATAAAGCTGGTTAAACTTCTTCAAAATTGCAAGCCAGTCGGCCCCGAAATTAATGTTAATCATTTTGCCATCCGGCGATATCAATATCTTTGAAGGATAACCCCTGATCTTGTATGTTTTCTCCACTTCCCGATCTGACATCAGTACCGGAATGGTGAATTTATTTTCAGCCAAATAAGCTTTCACTTTGTCCTGCGTGTCATTACAAGCTATACTTAAAAAGTTAACTCCGGCATACTCGCCTTTTGTTATATCCTCATTAAACTTATTTACTCTTGGCATCTCTTCGCGACACGGGCCGCACCAGGTTCCCCAAAAATCAAGTACCAGCCATTTGTCGCGATAGGTATTTAGTTTATGCTCTTTACCTTCAATATCCTTCAATACAAAATCAGGCGCTTGCTGCCACGAGCTTACAACGTTGCTTACAAAAAATGTTTTAAATGCCTTATCCGGGAATTTAGCGGTATATATCTTCTCCATTTCATCCAATCGCTCCGGGTTTACATTTACGTGTTCTGCAAAAATGGCGAGCGCTTGTTGTTCATCGCCTGTTTTAAATAAGCGGTCAATAAATTCCTCGCGGTAGCTCTCCTGCGATTTAAGGAATACCCTATCGTAAAAACTGGTATAGGCCTTTTCCTTATTACTTTTTGGCGAGTACTGCGCCGCCTTTGCCAGGTATTGTAAAGCCTTAACCGAGTCGGCAGGTTTGGCTGCCGTGTATTTCAGGTAGTATGCATGGGCAAGCAAATTTTGATGTGCATACCTGTCGCTGTTAAGCGTATCAGCCGTATATTTTTCAAGTTTGGTGATGGTTTTATTAAGCAAATTATTCGCTGCCCCTTTTTCACCTCCCGCATATAACATGTTATAAACAAGCATGGCATACCTGCCGCTATTGGTTGCTTTACTTGTGGCATCATCCATATTTTCAAGTGCGCGAGTGGCATCCAATAACTGCTTTTTATTATTCGGCTGAGCTTTCGCTTTAACCCAAATATACAGTCCCTTGCTTTTTTGGCTAACGCCGGCAAGCTTCGAGGCGTTCATCATTTCGATCAGTTGCAGGGCATTTATAACTTTCTTTTTATGATCAGAGATCGCTTCTGCTGTTTCGGCATCACTTACCTTACGTTCGCGCATAACTTTTCGAAAATCCTCTTCCGAAAAATCGTCAAGATAGCTTTGTGCCAATGATTGTTGTATCCAACTACTAAACGATGGATTAACATGAAAGTATTTGATGATATCATAAGTTGAATCAGGCGATTGCTTTAAAGAATTCCCCAGTTTGTTATAAAAATGAACACCCATCGGGTCAATAAGATGATTAGGGCTTCGCATGAGCACGCTTTCATAAAGCTCATAGCTTTCCTCTAAATCAAGCTTTTGTATCGCGCTCAATTTAGCATTACAGTAATACGCGTCATTTTTAAATAACGGGTCATAAATCTTAAATAAGGCAAATGTTTTTGCCGAATCATTTCGTGTACCTTTTTTTAAAGCTTCGCTCCAATAGCTCATTCGTACCGCCATATTTATCCAGGCGGTATCTAATGCCGGAATTTGAGTATTGTAGGTTATTTGACAGGTGCGATCGCCATCATTTTTATATATTGGCCGCGCGTTTGAATCGATATACAAATAACTTTCCGTCGACTTTTGTATCAATCCGGTAACATCGTTATATACAAGTTGGTGACTATATCTTTTATGTTGCTGTGTATTAACCGGCGATACCACAATATCCAGCAAAGCGCCTTTTATGGCCACTACTTTATACCGGTTATCTCCAACGATCCACTCCGATCCATAGGTTATTTTTTTATCAGGCAACTTCAAAAACAACATTTGTATATCGTTTTTCAAGGCCTTATAATTATCTACAAATTGATTATAGATACCTTCCTTTAAAACCCATTTGTTTTTGGCCGCTGTAGCAATTTCGTCAAGACCGTTAATATCTCCTATTATACCCTTTTTATCCACCGTTACCTTAAACGGAGTATTTAGCAGCGCCAATTTTTCAACCACGCCTGAGTTACTGAAGTCTGTTTCTCTGATCTTATCCGTATTTAAATTAAAGCGATTTCCTTCGTCCCGCTTTTTTACACCGACGAGCCGGCAATCATAAACCGTACTTCCGTCAGCATTTTTACTGAGCGGCGTAAAATGATATACCAGCGTTTCGCTGCCATTAAATGTGCCGCTGAAATTATTGGTGTAACTATAAGTGAACGGTTTTGCTACCTGCGCTTTAACCGGTATAGAAAACAGAAAAAGAGATATTGCTACAAGGCAGGCTTTAATTGGTTTAATTGACATAGATAAAGGTTTTTGTAAATATATCATTTTATTAACCAATTTATTACGCTAAAAAAATGGCCGCATGTTTTACACGCGGCCTTTTTATATTGTTGAAACGAGAGGTTAGCTCATTTTAAGTTTCTTTTGGATGTCGGCAACGTAGCCTTTAAATTTTTTGTCGGTGTCGATAAGGTCTTCAACGGTTTGACATGCGTAGATTACGGTTGAGTGATCCCGGCCGCCAAAAAAGTGGCCGATAGATTTTAATGAACTTTTGGTGTGTGCTTTAGCCAGGTACATGGATATCTGGCGGGCCTGTACAATTTCGCGCTTACGGGTTTGTGATTTCACCATCTCGATAGGCACTTCAAAATACTCGCAAACCAGGCTTTGTATATACTCCATCGAAATTTCTTTAGAGGAGTTCTTCACAAAGTTTTTCAGCATTTGCTTAGCCAGGTTCAGGTCTATCTCCTTACGGTTAAGCGTTGATTGCGCCAGTAATGATACCATGGCGCCTTCCAGTTCGCGCACGTTGTTATCAATATTATGGGCCACATACTCCAGTACCTCGTTTGATATATCGATACCATCCTGGTAGATCTTGTTTTTAAGGATGGCCATACGGGTTTCCAGGTCAGGCACCTGCAAATCGGCTGAAAGGCCCCATTTAAAACGCGACAGCAAACGCTCTTCTAAACCTGCCAAATCCTTTGGTGCTTTATCTGATGTAATGATCAGCTGCTTACCCGACTGATGCAGGTGGTTAAATATGTGGAAGAAGAAATCCTGTGTTTTTTCTTTACCGGCAAAGTTGTGCACATCATCCATAATGAGTACATCAATGGCCTGGTAAAAATTCACAAAATCATTAATGTTGTTATGCTTAAGCGCGTCAACAAATTGTTGGGTAAACTTTTCGCACGATACATAAAGCACCAGCTTATCGGGCAGTGATTTTTTGATCTCGTTGCCAATGGCCTGCGCCAGGTGGGTTTTACCTAAACCAACACCGCCGTAAAGCATCAGCGGGTTAAATGAGGTACCACCCGGTTTTGCCGCTACCGCGTAGCCTGCCGAACGGGCAAGGCGGTTACAATCGCCCTCAACAAAATTTTCAAAGGTATAATTGCGGTTAAGCTGCGGGTCAACATTCAACTTTTTCAATCCCGGTATCACAAAAGGGTTTTTAATATCCTTATTAATTGCGATAGGAATAGGCATTGATTGGTTTTTGGCCTCGGCACCATTACCGTTTGATGGCATATTGGTAGTATAAGGCTTGCTTGATGACGATTGCTCAACCACAATGTTGTACTCCAGGCGGCCTTCATCGCCCAATTGCTTCTTAATGGTTTTACGTAACAAACCTACGTAGTGTTCTTCGAGCCACTCGTAAAAAAATAAGCTGGGCACCTGTATTGTCAGAACACTGCCTTCCATGCGCAAAGCTTTAATTGGCTCAAACCAAGTTTTGAAACTTTGGGCTGGTATGTTGTCCTTAATTATCTGAAGACAGCTATTCCAAACGTTGATACAAGTTTTTTCCATATATAGAATTTCAGTAATTTGTTGATTTACAATCCCCGAACAAAACAACCTGCCGGGGTAGTACGGAACATCGAATATTGAAAAAAAAAGCCGATTAAAAAATTAAATTTTATCTTTTTAAATTTTATTCTTTTTGAAATTTTAGCTTCAAAATGTTGAAAAATTCGTAATTATCCACACAAAATCGTTGCGATTTTAACAAAGTGAATTATTTAGCTTTAAGTTAAATATTTAACTATTTCAATATTTAAAAATCCGGGAATCCGGATCGTTTTGATGTTCATTTTAAAAGGCTTTTTTGAAGTATTTGTTTGTGGAAAAAGCGACTTTTTTAACATTTTCCATAAACGACTGAACTCCAATAAATAACCTTGAACTACCCCAATTAATCGTTGAAAACTTTCGGCGTAAGCCTTGGTTTTTGTTCAAAAATTCGGGGCGGCAAAGATATAAAATCAACTCATTAATTTATGGGCTTCGGTACGAATTATTGCAGCGGCGGTTGTATAGGGGTCAGGCTGCATAAGGCTTAATTGCTGCAGGATGATCTTGGCCAGTTCAACGCCCCTGGCCTCTGCAGCTTGCAGGCGCGCCGCCTCGTTTAATATATTAATGGTATCATCCTTTAGCTTGGTCATAATCTCCCAGGCCTGCTCACTCACGTACACCTGCTGCGTAATGTTATGCTGATACTCGTTGCGTATTTCGGTTATTACCAAACGGTGCAGTTCATCAGCCTGGAACGTTGCAGCGCCAATGCGTACAAACAGGTTTGACGGATTAATACGGTCAATAAATAAAACTACACGCTCGTAAGCCTGCAACTTCAGCATCAACGATGGATCAACCGCCGGCTTGGCGTGCTGCGCAATTAATTTGCGTTCAAGCCTGTCCAGGTAAGGCTTTAATAAATAAAAGGCCACCCACACAATGCCAACACCGGCAAGGGTAGTTTTTAAAACATCAATAAGCAGGGGATATAAATTCATGAGACGGTAAATGTTATGCGCCCGTCATAAACTTGGCGGGGCCAACAAAAATGTGTATTTTACATTATATTTGTGAATTAACAATTAAATAAGATGAGTATAGCTGTTGAGACCGCTCCGGTAAGCTTTACACCGGGCGCTGTAAAGGAACTGTTAAAACTAAAAGATCAGCAGGAGATTGGGGATGATTTTGGCTTACGCGTTGGCGTTGAAGGTGGCGGCTGCTCGGGCATGAACTACGTTTTGGGCTTTGACCAAAAGAAAGACGGCGACCAGGAATATTATATTGACGGCATAAAGGTATTTATGCACAAAGCGCACGGCCTATACCTGGCAGGTATGCAAATTGATTTTCAGGATGGCTTGAATGCTCGTGGCTTTACCTTTAACAACCCTAATGCTGCCAGCACCTGTGGCTGCGGAACATCATTTTCGGTTTAACAAGATATTTAATAGAATGAAAGCAGCCCGCAAGGCTGCTTTTTTTATGCCTCGCTTATTTATTATTATACAAATGTAACAAACCGGGCAGGCGCATAGTCTTAACCCCAAGTTTTAATTATGGCGGTAAAAACTACCCTTCGCGAAAATCTGGCTATTGCCTTGCAGTCTATCAGCGGCAATAAACTGCGTACATCCCTTACAGCGCTTATTATATCAATAGGTATAATGGCATTGGTAGGCATACTTACCGCTATTGAGGGCATAAAGCAATTTACTAATGATGCCTTTGCCGGGCTTGGGGCAAACTCCTTTACCATACGTAACATGGGGCAAGACCTCAACTTTGGCCCCGGCGGCGCACGCAAGGCATATCCCTCTATTCGCTACGACCAGGCTGAACGCTTTCGCCGTAACTTTAATTTGCCATCATCTATCTCCATCAATCTATCGGTAAGCGGATCGGCAATTGCTAAATATGGTAACGAAAAAACCAACCCTAATATATCGGTAACAGGCACTAACGAAAACTATATTCAAAACAGCGGGTATAAGCTGGCGGCCGGCCGCAACTTCTCTACCTCAGAACTTGAACATGGCGATAACGTGGTGATAATTGGGGACGAAATAAAAAAGACGCTCTTTAAAAATAACGACCCGCTTAATAAATCCGTATTTATCGGTAGCAATCAGTTCCGCATAATTGGAGTGCTGGCCTCAAAGGGCTCAGGCTCGCAATTTGGCGGCGATAAATTTTGCCTTATCCCGGTATTTAAAGCAAAGCAGATCATCATCACCAAAAACCCATCCTTTGAAATAACCGTAGCCGTAAAAAGCGCGGAAGCACTGAATGCCACGGTTGACGAGGCTACCGCCCTGTTCCGTAACATACGCGGGTTAAGCGTTGGCCAACCTCAGAATTTTGACGTTGACCGCAGCGATGCCATACAAGAACAACTGAATGGCCAGATGGCTGCGCTTACCGCGGCAGGCCTGGTAGTAAGTGTTATCACTCTTTTAGGTGCAGCTATCGGTTTGATGAATATTATGCTGGTATCGGTAACAGAACGTACCCGAGAGATCGGGTTGCGTAAATCAATAGGCGCAACGCCATCAGTTATCCGGAAGCAATTTTTGCTTGAGGCCATTGTAATTTGCCTTATAGGCGGCGTAGGCGGCATAGTTTTAGGAATGGCCATTGGCAACCTGATAGCTGTTAACATCAGCGGATCATTTGCTGTGCCGTGGTTCTGGCTGATTGTCTCGCTGGTTGTTTGTACATTCATCGGCCTTACATCCGGCTATTACCCGGCAAAAAAAGCATCCAAGCTCGATCCGGTTGAGGCATTACGATACGAATAGAACCAGCCATCACAATAAAACAAAAGCCCCGGTGGATAATTATATCTGCCGGGGCTTGTTTATTAAAAGCGGTTTGACTGCTTATCCTATAGGGTTTTGGGCGATATATTTTTCCCATGCCCAGGCTGATGACATCATTTCATCTAAGCCAAGCTCGGTTTTCCATCCCAGTTTTTCGGTTGATTTGCTCACATCTCCCCATACCTGCTCAACATCGCCGGGGCGCGGGGCGCCTATCTGGTAGTTTAATTTAACTCCTGTAGCTTTCTCAAACGCGGCGATTACCTCTAGTACCGAGCTGCCCGTGCCTGTACCCAGGTTAAATACGTCGTAACCGCTAAAGCTTTCCTGCTCGGCAAGCTTTAAGGCAGATACGTGCGCTTTGGCCAGGTCAACCACGTGTATATAGTCGCGGATACAGCTGCCATCAGGCGTATTGTAGGTATCGCCAAACACAGTGATCTTTTCGCGTTTGCCAATGGCGGTTTGTGTAATGAACGGCACCAGGTTTTGCGGCACGCCTATCGGCAGCTCGCCTATCAGTGCGGTTTCGTGCGCGCCAACGGGATTAAAGTAGCGCAAGGATATTACCTTGTAAGGAGTACCTGATGCTACCATGTCCTTTAATATTTCTTCAGCCACCTGTTTGGTATTACCATAAGGGGATTGCGCTGGTTGTATAGGCGCGTCCTCGGTAACGGGCAGCTTCTCCGGCTGGCCATATACGGTACAGCTTGATGAGAATACAAAGTTTAAAGGTTTGCCATAGTAACCGTTGAGCAGGTTTATCAGCGAGTAAAAGTTATTGCGGTAGTATTTTAAGGGATGTGCAACCGACTCCCCTACGGCTTTAAATGCCGCAAAGTGGATGATGCCCGCAATATCATTCTCGGTAGCTACCAGATTAGCCACGGCCTTTTCATCGCAAAGGTCAACCTGGTGAAATACCGGTTTGTAGCCGATGATCTTGGTAAGCTGATCGAGTATCTTAGGCTGAGAGTTTGAAAGATCATCAACTATTATCGGTTCGTAACCCGAGTTTACTAGTTCAACAACCGTATGCGAGCCGATATAACCCAGGCCGCCGGTTACTAATATTTTTGCCATTAGTTAAGAGGTTTATTTATTGTAGTTTGAAAAATCCTTGTGCTGTATCTCATGTTCCGGCAACGATTTGAAATAATCATACGTAATTTTCAAACCCTCGCTGCGCGATACTTTAGGCTCCCATCCTAACAGCTCTTTAGCCTTTGTAATATCCGGGCGGCGTTGTTTAGGGTCGTCAACCGGGAGCGGCAAACTTATTAATTTTTGGTCGGTTCCGGTAAGTTTTATTATTTCTTCGCCAAACTCGCGTATCGTAATCTCGTCAGGGTTACCAATGTTAACCGGCTGCGCGTAATCACTGAACAGCAGGCGGTAAATACCTTCAATCAAATCGTCAACATAACAAAACGAGCGGGTTTGCGAACCATCACCAAACATGGTTAGCGATTCTCCCCTCAAGGCCTGGCCAATAAAAGCCGGCAATACCCTCCCATCATTCAGGCGCATACGCGGACCATAAGTGTTAAATATGCGCACAATGCGGGTTTCCACACCGTGAAAGGTATGGTAAGCCATGGTCATGGCTTCCTGAAAACGCTTGGCCTCGTCATACACACCACGCGGACCAACCGGGTTTACATTACCCCAATACTCCTCGGGCTGCGGGTTAATGTTCGGATCGCCATATACTTCGGATGTGGAGGCAATCAGCATACGCGCGCCTTTAGCCTTGGCCAAACCCAAGAGGTTATGCGTACCTAATGAGCCTACCTTAAGCGTTTGGATAGGAATCTTCAAATAATCTATCGGGCTGGCAGGAGAAGCGAAATGCAGGATGTAATGCAGATCGCCGGGTACGTGCACAAAGTTTGAAACGTCATGATGATAGAACTCGAAGTTCTCCAGCTTAAACAAATGCTCAATGTTACGCAGGTCGCCGGTGATCAGGTTATCCATGCCGATAACGTGGTAATCCTCTTTAATAAACCTGTCGCAAAGGTGCGAGCCTAAAAAGCCCGCGGCCCCGGTAATAAGTATGCGCTTTCTTGCCATGCCTGTATGTTATTTGAAATTGATGCGTTAGTATTTGTACTTTTAACCCCGACGAATATAAACATTCATCGCCCAAAATGTTTGCGCTTTATAATATTGGAATACGTTTATACTATTTGATAATCTGGCTGGCTTCGTTTTTTAACCCAAAGGCAAAGCTTTGGATAAAAGGGCGCAGGCAGCAATCATTTGTACGTTATCACAACAGTATTTGGTTTCATTTTGCATCATTAGGTGAGTTTGAGCAGGGCCGCCCGGTGCTTGAACAAATGAAGCTAACTTATCCTGACCGGCCTATCGTGATCACTTTTTTTTCACCATCAGGTTACGAGGTACGTAAAAATACGCCCCTGGCCGATGCGGTATACTACCTGCCGCTGGATACCCGTGGTAACGCGGCGCGCTTTATTAATACCATCAACCCATCCATCGTTATATTTACCAAATACGAGTATTGGTACCATTTTTTTGCGCAGCTATATAAGCGCAGGGTACCGTTATATATAATATCGGGCATATTCAGGGATGGGCAGGTGTTTTTTAAGTGGTATGGCGGCATGCACCGCAAAATGTTAAAATGCGTACGCCATTTCTTTTTGCAGGATGAGCATTCCAGACAATTACTGGCAGGCATCAACATAAACAATACTACCGTTAGCGGCGATACAAGGTTAGATCGCGTGTGGACTAATGCCTCCAACCCCAAACAATTACCGGAAATTGAGCAATTCATCGGCAGTCACAAAACCATGATCTGTGGCAGCACCTGGCCCGATGATGAAAAATTGCTTGCTGAATTAGTGAGTGAATACCCGGAGTGGAAATTTATTTTCGCCCCTCATGAGCTGAGTATGGAGAAAATAAACCACTTAGCTGATTTATTGCCGCCCGATAGTTGCATAAAATATTCGGCGCTACCAATAACCGAAGGCGATAATAATCGTCAATGCCTGATTATTGATAATATGGGTATGCTATCATCGCTATACAAATACGGGTATATGGCTTATATTGGCGGCGGCTTTGGCGTGGGCATACACAATACGCTGGAGGCTGCGGCTTTTGGCATCCCGGTAATATTCGGACCAAACTACCATAAGTTTAATGAAGCCAAAGCACTGATATCACTTGAGGCCGGTTTCAGCATCAGTAATGAGGCAGAGCTAAGGGCGATTGTTGAAAAGCTGACAACTGATATAGCATATTATACCGCAAGCAGCCAACAGGCAAAACAATACGTAGATACACAAAAAGGCGCTACCGAAAAGATAGTGAGCTTTATTAGAAATTCAGCAACCGCCTGATTAGTTATTGCGCACCATACGCTCCAGCGCGTCAATAAACACCGGCGAATCGTTCAGGCTTTCAACCAGCTGTACTTCCTGGCCGCCAAGGGCTTTAAACTCGGCGCCGTATTCTTCGGTAACTTCGTAAACAGTTTCCAGGCAATCAGCAACAAAAGCCGGGCAAAAAACCAGCAGACGTTTTTTGCCTTCTTTGGCCAGTTTGTGGATAATCTCGCTGGTGTACGGCTGCACCCATGGATCATTACCCAGGCGCGATTGAAAGCAAACGGTATAATCTTCCTTAGCGATATTCAGCTCGGCGGCTATCAACTTAGCGGTGTGGTATGATTGTGCCGAATAGCAAAATTTATTTTTATCGTTAATAGTCTGGCAGCAATCGTTCACCTTCAGGCAATGGCTGTGGGTATGATCGGCTTTAATTAACTGACGCTGCGGCAGGCCATGAAAGCTGAACAGGATATGGTCGTACGATGCCGGGTTGTATTTGCGGGCATTATCGGCAAAGGTTTTGATCACCAAATCGTCATCATAAAACGAGTTGATGAATGATACCGGCGGCGGCGTAGGCCAATCCTTCATCAGGCGCATTACCTTTTCGTAAACCGAACCGGTACTTGCCGAGGCATATTGCGGGAACAGCGGGATCACCTGAACGCTGTCAACAAGGGCATTTTTCAGGTTTTCAAGAGCTAATTCAATAGATGGGTTTTGGTAGCGCATGGCCAGCTCGACCATATACCCGTCGCCCAGGCGCTGCTGCAAGGCATCGCGCTGTAAAATGCTGTAGTATTTTAATGGCGATCCGGTTTTATCGTCCCATATCTCCTTATATAACTTAGCTGATTTAGGCGCCCTGAACGGTACAATCACTCCCTTCACCAAAAAGGTACGTAAGGCAGCATTTACATCTATCACCCGCGCGTCCATCAAAAATTCATCCAGATAGCGGCGCACATCTGCGGTTGACGGACTATCAGGCGTACCTAAATTCACTAATAATATTCCCTTTTTTGCCATAATATTTTGAGGCTTCAAAAATACTATAAATACCTTGTACACTGCTAAACTGAGGGGTATATATTACAAAATAATGATCAGTATCATGTTTACTATCACACGCAATTACACACTGCAGCAAACTTTTTAGCAGGTATTTGTTAATATTGCCGCAATGGGTTATTTACACATCCCGCAGTTAGGGCAGGTACACTATCACGAATACGGTACGGGTAGCAAGCCGCTGCTGGCTTTTCATGGCTACGGCATGACGGGTAAACAGTTTCACGTGCTGGAGCAATCGGTACTGCCCGAATATCATGTTTACGGTTTTGATCATTTTTTTCATGGCGGCAGCGCGCTAAAGGACTGGAGCGAGCAGCAGATCATTCAGGGTATGCCCAAAGCGCTGGTGCGCAATTACGTAGAGGAGTGGTTTAAACTGCATGGCAGGCAACGCTTTTCGGTACTGGGCTACTCCATCGGTGCTAACCTGGCGCTGATACTGGTTGAGGAGTATGCTGACCTGATAGACGAAGTGATATTGATGGCACCTGACGGGCTGTTTGTGTATAAGGGTTTCCATATATTAACGCATAAAACACTGGGCCGCTACCTTTTCCGTACCGTTACCAAGAGCAAATGGATAGCGCCATCATTATTAAAAACACTTAAACGCGTGGGTTTTATTGATGAAAGCCTGTATAAAATTGCCTGGAGCGAAATGGATACCGAACAAAAACGCCTTGATGTATATTATACCCTCAACCTGATAAAACGCTTAAAACCCGATACACAAAAGGTGGCACAACTTATTAATCAGCATAATATTAAATGCCGTTTAATTTTTGGCAGGCATGATAACTTGTTCCCTAAGCGGGAGGCTCAACCCTTTATCAACACCTTAAATAACCCCGAGGTGCATGAGGTTGACCTTGGGCACTGGCTGGTAACTGCCGATCTGGATAAATATTTAGTTAAATTTAAAGTATGATACCCGCCCGCAGAGTAAGCCTTTTCAGCAACTGGTTTGCCCGGTACATGCGCTACCGCATACACAAGGCCTTTAACCGCGTGGTTGTTATGCCTTTCAAGCCCAAACCCGGCCACTCGGTACTGCTGCTGTGTAACCATTTTAGCTGGTGGGATGGTTTTTTTGGTAATTACCTGGCTTACTGGCACCTTAAACGCAAGTTATTCATCATGATGCAGGAAGACCACCTGCGTAAGCGGATGTTGTTTAACCTATTCGGCGGCTTCTCCATCGAAAAAGGCTCGCGCGAGATGATCAAATCATTACAATACGCGGCAGGTTTACTAAACGACCCCGACAATTTGGTGGTGGTTTTTCCGCAAGGCGAACTGATATCAAACCATGCTACCGAAATTGAGATTGGAATTGGTATTGAACGGTTGATAAAAAATATTAAAGGCCCCTGCCAGGTTGTATACTCCTGCGTACTGATAGACTATTTTGAAAGCCTGAAGCCATCGGCCTTTATCCATTTGTTTGATTGTGGCGTGGCCGGCGAATTGCCTTTCGAACAATTGGTAAAAAATATTAATGCTCACCACAAGCAGGCTTTGGCCAATCAGATCCATGTCGACCATTAATTATTATTAAACATAAAGAAATGATCACCCCGAAAAATAATAAAATCATCCACTGGTTCTTCCACCGGTATATTTTGCGGCTGATCGATAAAAACTTCCGCTCGTTTAATTATAATAATATCGCGGTAGATGCGGACAAGTCGGTACTGTTAATCCCCAACCATTTCAGCTGGTGGGATGGCTTTATACTATACTACCTTAATTATAAACTGTTTAAAAAACGCTTCCACATCATGATACTCGAAGAAACCGTAAGCAAGGTTTTCTTTTTAAAATACATGGGCGCGTTCTCTATCAGTAAAAACTCAAAGGGGCTGATTGAGTCGCTCAACTACGCGGCTGAGTTATTAAATGACCCGCAAAACCTGGTGGTAATATTTCCACAAGGGAAGCTATACTCAAACTTTGTGCAGCAGGTTGATTTTGACAAGGGCATATTACGGGTGATAGATAAAACGCAACAAAAAACGCAACTAATCTTTTCCGCTACTTTTATTGAATACTTTGAACATAAAAAGCCGGGCGTCAACGTTTATGTAAACAAAAGCGCTGTTAACAGCTTTAATAATATACATCAATTAACTGAGGCCTACCAACAGCATTACGAGGCGGCAAGGCAGCAGCAAACACAAATAGTTATATAACAGTGATCATTGCCATATCGGTAACCTTGTTTTTTATTGTGCTGCGTTTTGTGGTTACGCTGTTCAACTTTATGTCGAACCCTAAGCTGCAGCGTGTGGGCAAATCTTACAATGATATGGTATCTATCCTGATACCTGCCCGCAACGAGGAACAGAATATTGAAAACCTGTTACGCTCTATAAGCCGTCAGGATTATCAGCATTACGAAGTCATCATCCTTGACGATAACTCAACCGATAACACTTACGCCATTTGCCGGCAATATGCAGCCGCACATGCCAATTTCAGGGTAATACAAGGTGACAACCTGCCTTCCGACTGGCTGGGTAAAAATTATGCCTGCCACCAACTGGCCAAACAGGCTAAGGGCCGCTATTTAATGTTTGTTGATGCTGATGAGGAAATAGAACGAGGGTTGATTAACAGCGCCGTGCACCGCATGCACCTGCGGCAAGTGGCTTTGCTCAGCTTATTTACCAACCAGCGTATGGTAACCCTCGGCGAAAAAGTGGTAGTACCATTAATGCATTTTTTGTTATTAAATCTTTTACCCATACGGCTTATATACCTTACCCGGCATTACGCTGTTGCCGCCGCCAGCGGTCAATTTATGTTTTTTGATGCCGAGACCTACCATGCCAACCAATGGCACAAGCAGGTACGCGATAAGGTGGTGGAGGATGTGGAGATCATGAAACTGGTAAAGGCTGCCCGCTATCGCGGCGAGGGATTACTGGCTAACGATTTAATTTATTGCCGTATGTATACCGGTTATAACGAGGCTATTCAAGGGTTCAGCAAGAACTTTCTGGCTATATTTAATTATAGCGTGCCGGGTTTCCTCGTTTACATTACCCTGCTCATCGGCGGGCCTATGCTGGTAATTACTACCCTGAACCTGCCGCTTATCGCGCTGATGGTTGGCCTCATCATTCTAACACGCATTATGATCTCCTTTTCAGCCGGGCAAAACCCGCTGCTCAACGTAATCTTACATCCGCTACAAATGGCAAGTATGGTGCTGATCGCTTTTTTCGCGGTACAGCAACACCTTACCAAAAATACCGTATGGAAAGGCCGCCAGGTATGATCCCGTTTTTAAGGAAGCCCAGGTTGCTGATTTTTGTTATTGTACTTTTTCATATAGTTGGTTACGTGGGCTTCGCGCTGCCTGCCACGCGTGACCTGTTTGAAGCTATTGTACCCTTTCACCTGTTGCTGATGCTGGGCATTATTGTGGTTAGCCACCATGAAGTTGATAACCGCTTCTGGAGTTTTTACCTTATTATATATTTTGCAGGCTATATTGCCGAGTGGATAGGCGTGCACACCGGCGCATTGTTTGGTTATTATGCTTACGGCAGTACCCTGGGTATAAAAGTGCTGAATATACCGCTGATGATCGGCGTTAACTGGTTTTTATTAGTGTATTCAACCGGGGTGCTGATGCATCGCGCCGGGTTGAAAAACCGGTGGCTGCGCATAGTGTACGGCGCATTGCTGATGGTAGCGCTCGATATACTGATTGAACCTGTTGCCATACAATTTGATTACTGGCACTGGCGTTTTGATGCCATACCGGTTTACAATTATGTATGCTGGTTTTTTGTGAGCATGTTCATGCTTTTGGTATTTGAAAACTTTGGTTTTAAAAAGCAATGCTGGGTAGGCCCTACATTGCTGATAACCCAAATGGTATTCTTCGCCGCATTGAATATTTATCCTTTATAGAATGAAAACCGCGGGCAGCCGGGCATCGTTATTTATAATATAATTTAGCGTAAATTTGTATCATCATGGGTGAGTATAATTTAAAGGTGACCATTGACCAGGATTCGGGTTTTTGCTTCGGGGTGGTTTTCGCTATTGATATGGCCGAGGAGATACTGGAGCAGGATGGCTACCTGTATTGCCTCGGCGATATTGTGCATAACGACGAGGAAGTTGCCCGCCTTAAAGCCAAAGGCCTGCGCATTATAGATCATGTCGATCTGAAAGACCTGCATAACGAGAAGGTGCTGATCCGCGCGCATGGCGAGGCTCCTGAAACTTATCGCACCGCCCTGGAAAATAATATCACCCTGATCGATGCCTCATGCCCGGTTGTGTTAAAGCTGCAAAACCGCATTAAAACATCATTTGATAACAAGGAGCAAATACTGATATTCGGTAAACATGGTCATGCCGAAGTGATCGGTTTGCAAGGGCAAACCAATAACGAAGCATTGGTATTTCAGGATATTGCCGAGCTGGACAATGCCCAACTGCCCGACAAATTTACGCTGTACAGCCAAACCACTAAAAGCACCGATAAATTTTACGCCATTAAAGAGGAACTGCTTAACCGTGGTTACGAAGTTAAAGCCAATGACACCATTTGCCGCCAGGTATCAAACCGGGATAAGGACCTGCCTGAATTTGCGGTGAAGTTTAACAAGGTGGTATTTGTATCGGGCAAAAAATCATCAAACGGCAAGGTGCTGTTCGAAGTTTGCAAAAGGCATAATCCCGACACGTATTTCATCTCTTCGGTTGAGGAACTGGATAAAGCACTCTTCGCGCCCGGCGACACGGTGGGCATCGCCGGGGCTACATCAACCCCTATGTGGCTGATGCAGGATGTAAAGAGCGCCCTCGAAGCATTCTAATTCCGTCCGGGGATCTATCAGGTTTAGGTAAGGTGCTATTTAGCGTCTGCAACCTGTTCTTCTTTGGCTAACAGGCGAGCGCTTTCGGCCAGCTTTATAAACTCGGCACGGTATCCCTCATCATCATTCCCTTTACCGGCACGGGCGGTTTTTATAGCGTGCGCATAGCTGGCCTGTTGCTTATAAGGCGAATCGCGCAGCAGCATACCAAATTCGGCAACGGCGCTGGCAAACTTCATATCAATACTGGTTTTGGCAAACTCCACAGGAACATCATTCACCACAGCCTGGCTCAAGGCGCTTTTACCCGAATTAGGTTGTTTGTACCTGAACTTAATGGTCAGCATTTCGCCGCTGCCGATATTGATCATTCCTTTGGGAGCAGCTGGTTTCTGGTATTTCAAAGGGTCAACCGAGCCGGAGTAATCATCCTTTACACCTACCGGTACAATCTCATACAAAGCGGTAACGGTATGGCCGCTGCCCATATCGCCGGCATCCTTCTTGTCGTTATTAAAATCTTCTTTGTTCAGCATTCGGTTTTCATAACCTATCAGGCGGTAAGCCTGCACTTTGGCGGGGTTAAACTCCAGTTGTAGTTTTACATCCTTGGCAACCGTAAACAGGGTGCCGCCAAACTCGCTTACCAGGGTTTTGCGGGCCTCGGTAATATTGTCGATATAGGCATAATTACCGTTGCCTTTGTCGGCCAGGGTCTCCATCTTGCTATCCTTATAATTACCCATGCCGTAACCCAATACCGAAAGGAACACGCCGCCCTCCCGCTGTTTGGTGATCAGCTTTTCCATATCATCATCGCTGGATGCACCAACATTAAAATCACCATCGGTGGCCAGTATCACGCGGTTGTTACCCTCCTTCATCAAATTTTCGTGCGCTACCTTGTAGGCCAGCTTTATACCCTCGCCACCGGCGGTTGAGCCGCCAGCTTCCAGGTTATCAATAGCGTTGTTAATGGTGGTTTTTTTATCGCCCGTGGTGGGTTGCAGCACAATACCGGCCGCCCCGGCATACACAACGATAGATACTTTATCCTTAGCGCGCAACTGGTTAACCAGCATCTTCATGGATGACTTTACCAGCGGCAACTTATTCTCTGCGCTCATGGAACCTGACACATCGATCAGAAAGACCAGGTTTGACGCCGGCAGATTTTCAGTGGGGATAGTACGTGCTTTTAAGCCGATACGCAGCAAACGGTGTTTGGTATTCCACGGTGCTGAGGTAAGTTCGGTATGTATGGCCACCGGGTCGTTATTGGCGGGGCCGGGCAGGTTGTAGTTAAAGTAGTTGATCATCTCCTCAATCCGCACCGCGTCGGCCGGAGGTAATTGTCCGCTATTGATGAAGCGGCGCACATTGCTATACGATGCCGCGTCAACATCAACTGAAAAGGTAGAAAGCGGATCGTTTGAAGCTACATGAAAACCATTTTCGGTAATGCCCTTGTAGCTTTCGGTATTAGCCGGCTGTGGCATTGCATAATTTGTTGAATAAGTTTTAGAGGCGCCTATAACACTCACCGAGGCTGACGCTACTGATCGCACTTGCCGCACACCGGAAGCCACAATCACTACTTCATTTAAAGTGCGTGAATCAGCTTCCATTCTTACATTTATTATGATCTGTTTCCTAACTCTAATTATTTGCTGCTTGTAACCAACAAATGAGAATACGAGGCTTTTCGCCGTATCGGCCAAATTAATAGTATAATGTCCCTGAGCATTTGTTTGCGTTCTTATCCGCGTGCCCTCTACAGTTACACTCACACCGGGTAATGCAGACGTATCATCCTTTACGGTTCCGCTTATGGTGCGGGTTTTGTTCGCCTGGCTGTAACCTGAAAGGCCGGCAAACATTAGTGCGATAAATAAGATATGTTTCATGATTTGTTGGTTTTTATACCAGCAGGATGCAGCTGAATACACATTTCCATAAGCCATTTAAAAAAATTATTTTGCAGCACCATAAATGAACCTCTTTAGCCGAACGATACTTCCCGATGAAGCAGATGATGAGATTTTGCTTGAGCGCTATCGAAAAGATGGCGATCTGCAGGTGCTGGGGCGTTTGTATGAAAAATATGTTCAGCTGGTGTATGGTGTATGCTTAAAATATCTGGAGGGGGAGGATGACGCCAAAGATGCCGTAATGGGCATTTTTGAGGAACTGGTGAACAAAGCCAAAGCGCACGAGGTTAAACAATTTCGCGGATGGCTGTATGTACTGGCCCGTAATTATTGCCTGATGCAGTTGCGCAGTGATAGAAAGATGCCCACAACCACTATTGATGATAACGTTATGGAATTTGCCGCTGATGTGCATCCTGATACAAAATACAATGAGGAGTACATGGCCGTTTTAGAGAAATGTATGGATAAGCTACCGGGCGGGCAGCGGCAAAGTGTTGACCTGTTTTACCTGCAGCAAAAGTGCTACAAGGAAATCGCGGACCATACCGGCATTAGCCTGAACGAAGTAAAAAGCCACATACAAAACGGAAAGCGTAACCTTAAAATTTGCATAGAAAAGAACCGTGAGTAAGCCTGCCGACATAACGAAGCAAATTCAAAAGTACCTGAACGGGGAGCTTGATGCCCGCGCCATGCACCAACTGGAGTGCGAGGCACAGAACGACCCCTTCCTGATGGATGCGTTGGAAGGTTATAGCAAAGCGGGTGCTAACCAGCAAGCCAACCTTAATGATATTGCCGGGCGCTTGCAACAACGCACCGACAAAGGCAAGGTACGGAGTATGCTGGTATGGCGGTTAAGCGCGGCCGCTTCTGTTATTGTTTTATTGGGCGCGATTGGCTTATGGCTGTATAATGACAAGCCTAAAATTAACGACAAAGCATTAGCTAAACAGGTTGAGATTGTAAAGTCGCCGGAGATGGTAGTTACCAATACTCCCAAAAAACCGGATAGCGCGCTGCAAAACTTAGCGGAAAAACCTAAAGAATCTAAATCGCCTTACATCGCGGCCGCCAGGAAAGCGAAGCCCCTACGCCAAAGAGCGAGCAGCACGGTTGCAGAACCTGCACCTGAGCCTAATGCGGCAATAACAGATACAGCTACCAGAAAAGGCGCCTCGCTCGAGGAAGTAATTGTTACAAGTTACTATCCACAAGCAAAAAGAAGTTATACAAGTGCCTCAGTAACGACAATAAAATCAAACGATTTAAAACAGAAAACCATTACCGGTAAAGTAACCGACGAACTTAAACAGCCAATACCTGGCGTAGCGGTAACCGTAAGAGACAAAGATATTGCCACTCAAACAGATGCGAATGGAAACTTCTCACTGACTGTTCCTGAAAAGTCAACCCTGAACTTTGGCTATCTCGGCTACGAGAGCAAAAAAGTAAAAGTTAAGAATCAGGATTCATTGATGATCGCTATGGAGCCTTCACAGAAAGCTTTAAGTGAGGTTGTGGTGGTAGGTTATGGCAGCAAACATAAGATCAAAGAAGCACATCCAATAAATGGTTGGGATGATTATAATGAATACCTGAAAGAAAACGCCGTTTCTCCCGATGGTAAAAAAGGCACGGTTAAACTCACTTTTGTGGTTAATGCTGATGGCTCATTAACCGATTTTGAGATCACCAAAAGCCTGAGCGATGAAACCGATCAGCAAGCCATTGCTCTGGTTAAGGATGGGCCTAAGTGGATGGCTGACAGTAGTGGTCAGCCTAAAAAGGTTAAACTGAGCATTAAATTCAGGGCCGAATAAGCATTGCTTTTGTAATTACTTTTTTGTTAGCTTTAGTGCTTAGCTAACCTCTTTACACCATGAAAAAAACTTTAATGGCATTGTGCCTTGCAGGCGCTATCGCCGCGTGCAATCAACCAGGCACAAAAAGCTCCGGCTCGTCATCAGCAGACAAGAACAAGAAGCTGAACCAGCTTTTTGATAACTATTACGAAGCTTACCTGAAACTCGACCCGCTGACGGCAACCTATATCGGCGATCCGCGCTATAATGGCGAGCTGCCCAATACATTATCCGCAGATTATCTGAAAAAATCAGAAAGCTTTTACAAGGCCTACCTCGATAGCGTAAAAACCTTTAACCGCGAGGAATTAAGCGACAACGACAAATTATCTTACGATATTTTTGTGTACGAGGCGCAAACCGCTTTGGATGGCTTTAAGCATCACCTGGAGTATTTACCCTTTAACCAAATGTTCGCGCTGCCCATAACCATCGGGCAGTTTGGCTCGGGTGGTGCGGCGCAACCGTTTAAAACGGTTAAGGATTATAACGACTGGCTTAAAAGATTAACCGCTTTTTCGGCCTGGGCTGATACCGCTATTGGCAATTTTAATAAAGGCGTTAAAACAGGAGTGGTGCTACCCAAATCACTGGTGATAAAAATGATACCGCAGATGGAAAGTTTTGTGGTTACCTCACCAGAGAAAAGCCTGTTTTACGAGCCAATAAAAAACCTGCCAAAAAATATTGCCAGGGCCGATGCCGATAAACTTACCGCCGACTACAAGAAAACCATTATGGAGGTGGCGGTGCCTGCTTATAAAAAACTGGCCCTGTATCTGAAAAACGATTATCTGCCGCATACCCGCAGTACTTCCGGCTTATCATCGGTAACAGATGGCGCGGCCAAGTACGCCCACCTGGTAAAGCAGCAAACATCAACTGACAGAACCCCGGAACAGATCTATCAAACCGGCCTTAGCGAAGTGGCCCGTATAAAAGGGCAAATGGACAGCATTAAAACACTGGTTGGCTTTAAAGGCAACATGCAGGCGTTTTTTGATTACATGCGGAATGACAAAAAATTCATGCCTTACAAAACGCCGAAGGAAGTGCTCAACGCGTTCGAGAACATCCATCAACGCATGAAACCTAATCTGAAAAAGATGTTCAGCCACGAGCCTAAAATACCTTTCGTAATCAAACAAACCGAGGCTTTTAGGGCAGCGTCCGCCAGCGCGGAGTACAACCCGGGGTCGGCAGACGGCAAGCGCCCGGGTATATTTTATGTGCCTATACTGGATGCCAAAACATTCAACGTAACATCGGGCATGGAATCACTGTTTTTGCATGAAGCCATACCGGGCCACCATTACCAGATCTCGCTTACGTTCGAAAACAACGCCCTACCTAAATTCCGCCGTTTCCTGATATTTGAGAATGCTTATGTGGAAGGTTGGGCATTATATTGCGAATCATTAGGCAAAGAGCTGGGTTTATATACCGACCCATACCAGCACATGGGTGCCCTTGGCGATGAAATGCACCGCGCCATCAGGCTTGTGGTTGACGTAGCTATACACACCAAAGGCATGACGCGCGAACAAGCCATTAAATACATGATGGATAACGAAGCCATCAGCGAGCAGGGTGCCACTGCCGAAATTGAACGTTACATGGGCATACCGGCACAGGCCTTAGGCTACAAAACCGGCGCACTTAAAATCCGTGAGCTACGCACCCGGTATGAAAAGCAATTGGGCAGCAAATTTAACCTGGCCGAATTTCATAACCAGGTATTGAAGGATGGCGCCATGCCACTCAGCGTATTCGAAACTAAAATGGATGCCTGGGCAGCCAAACAATAGTTATAGGCAAGCACCTTGTAAATTTCACGCTAAGTTTAACTTACTTAGCACAATTTGCAAGGTGCTTTTAATTTTTTGATTAAGCTTTACTACGCGCTACTACCTCAGCGTAGTAATCTTCATACTGCGGCAGGATATTTTTGAGGTCGAATATTTTAGCGCGGGCAAGTGCATTGTCTTTAAAGTTTTGCAAGCGCTGTTCATCCTCTAAAATATACACCGAGGCTTCGGCCATACCTTCAACATCACCTACATCTTTTAAAAATCCGGTTTCGCCATCAACATTCAGTTCGGGCAAACCACCGGTATTACTGCTGATCACGGGGACTTTGCAGGCCATAGCTTCCAGTGCTGCCAGGCCAAAGCTTTCGGACTGTGAAGGCATCAGGAACAAGTCAGCTACAGACAAGATTTCCTCAATGGCATCCTGCTTACCTAAAAACCGGGTTTGATCGGCCACGCCCAAATCCCGCGCCAGCTGTTCGCAGCCCGAACGTTCGCCGCCATCCCCTACCATTAATAACTTGGCAGGCACCTTTTTTACCACTTCGGCAAAAATACGAACCACGTCTTCAGTACGCTTTACCTTACGAAAGTTGGAGGTATGTACCAATATCTTTTCGCCGTTCGGCGCAATGGCCTTGCGGAAATGATCTTTCGCTTTAAAGCTGAAACGGTTAAGATCAATAAAGTTAGGGATCACCTTAATCTCGTTCTCTATCTCAAAAAAGTCGTAAGTGTCTTTTCTCAGCGATTCGGATACGGACGTTACCCCGTCAGATTTATTGATGGAGAACGTAACTACCGGTTTAAATGTCCTGTCCTTACCCACCAGGGTAATATCAGTGCCATGCAGGGTAGTAACCACCGGTATGCTGATGCCATAAGTGGCCAGTATTTGCTTGGCCATAAACGCGGCCGAGGCATGGGGTATGGCATAATGCACATGCAAAATATCAAGTTTTTCAAAACGCACCACATCAACAAGGCGGCTGGCCAGGGCGAGCTCATAAGGCTGAAATTCAAATAAAGGATAGTTTGATACCGATACCTCGTGGTAAAACAAGTTCTCGGAGAACAGGTCGAGGCGTACCGGCTGGTTATAGGTAATAAAATGCACCTGGTGGCCACGCTCGGCAAGTGCTTTACCTAACTCTGTAGCAACAACCCCGCTACCGCCAAAGGTTGGATAACAAACTATTCCTATTTTCATTTCGGTTGCAATGTTAACAGCAATTTATGTCAAAAGTGTTATCGCTTTGTAAAATCGCTGGTACAGGGCGAAAGCGCCTTAAATGGCGGGTTTTACGTGTTTAAACAAGCAACAAATTACTCGCTGTCAGCCGTTTTATCGCCGTCTGATTGAGGCTGGCCGCCTGCACGAAACCGTGGCTTAAAACCAAGTTTAGGTGCTGCGGGTGTTTCTTGTTCTGTTTTATGATCAACGGCATTATCATCTCCGGCCGATTCAGCTTTAGGTTGAGCCGTATCATCGGCAGGTTTAGGCGCATTGGATGCCCGGAATTTAGGCGTAAAGCCGAGTTTAGGTTTCGCGGCTGGCGTTGCTTCTTCCGGTTTATCCTCAATAGCAGGCGACTCCACTGCTTTTGGTTGAACTACATCATCAGCAGGCTTCGGCGCATTGGCTGCGCGGAACTTTGGCGTAAAACCCAACTTTGGTACAGCAGGTTTTTCTTCTGCAAATTCATCTTCAACCGCAGGCTTTTCTTCTGCCTTTGGCTGAGCTGCATCATCAACAGGTTTCGGCGCGTTGGCTGCACGGAACGTTGGCGTAAAACCCAACTTTGGTACAGCAGGTTTTTCTTCTGCAAATTCATCTTCAACCGCAGGCTTTTCTTCCACCTTTGGATGAGCTGCATCATCTACAGGCTTCGGCGCGTTGACAGCACGGAACTTAGGTGTAAAACCCATCTTCGGTTTTGCTGCCGGTACATCTTCGGCAGGTTTATCCTCAACTAAAGGTGTTTCTTCTGCTTTAGGCTGAACCGTTTCTTCAACCGGTTTCGGCGGATTGGCTGCTCTGAATTTTGGCGTAAAGCCTATTTTGGGTTTAGCATGTACAGTTTCTTCTGCTGATTTTTCTTCGCCGACTGGCCCCGCTTTAGGTTGCGCCGCATCTTCGGCAGGTTTTGGAACATTTGCCGCCCTGAATTTTGGCGTAAAGCCAACTTTAGGTTTAGCCGCCGGGGCATCGGCAATGCCGTCCGCTTCTTTTGGCGCCTGCCTGGCCGGCTCGGTCAGCGTTTCTACAACGGTTTGCTCGGCAAGTTGGTTCTCCTCACGAATTTTTTCGACCTTAACCTCGGGTGCTAAATGATATTGCCTGCGCAGTTTATTGAACCAGAATTTTTTGGTATGGTCAAAGCTTTTTTCGCCCATAGCCTCGTAATGGTCCTTAAACTCACCGTATAGCGCGTGATCGCCCTGCTGCAGCGCGGCAAGGTCTATCTTCTTTTTCTTAAAAAAATCCTCAAAGGTTAGCATCCGCCTGCAAATTAAAGCAAAATATCAACATCCAGCTTATTCCAGCGTATACCGTTGCCGGTAAGTTCCCAGTCTGCCTGTTCTTCCTCGGTAGCGTTAAGCAATTTAGGGTAAAAATCAAGCGGGAATGCCTGGCTTTTGCCATCGCTCTCTACATATAGCAAGCCGTTGTTAAAGCTTACCTTAATATCTTTTTTCTGCTTTCGCGATGTGAACAGTGCCATAAAACTTCCTTTTAATTAAACATCAAAATTAATATTTTAACAACAGCAAGGCACATAAGTTTATGCATCGTGCACTGTTTAAACCCTTCGGCATTCAGCCTGACTGTCAAAACAAACTACTATTTATTTAGAATATATCCAAATAACATTTGTACAAACCGCTGACAGCTTTTAGTGTTTATATTTTGTAAATTCGCCGCTAAAAGCAGCAAGGGTATTTCTTGCTATTTTACTCACCTTAAGATCAAATAATAATGGCTTTTGATATTGATATGATCAAAAAGGTTTACGAGCGTTACGGAAGCCGCGTTGAGGCTGCCCGCAAGGCTACCGGTAAACCCCTTACATTAACCGAGAAAATTTTATACGCGCACCTTTCAGGCGGAGAAGCAACTACAGCGTACACCCGTGGTACCGATTATGTTGACTTTGCACCTGACCGCGTGGCCATGCAGGATGCTACCGCGCAGATGGCGCTTTTACAGTTTATGCAGGCCGGTCGCCCAAAAGTGGCTGTACCTTCAACTGTACACTGCGATCACTTAATTCAAGCCAAAATTGGCGCTGTTGATGACCTTAACACCGCCAACAATGTAAATAAAGAGGTTTACGATTTCCTTGCTTCAGTATCTGATAAATATGGTATCGGTTTCTGGAAAGCCGGTGCAGGTATTATTCACCAGGTAGTGTTAGAAAACTATGCTTTCCCGGGTGGTATGATGATCGGTACCGACTCACACACACCCAACGCGGGCGGCTTAGGCATGATCGCTATTGGTGTTGGCGGCGCTGATGCCTGCGACGTAATGGCCGGTTTGCCATGGGAGCTAAAATTCCCTAAACTGATCGGTGTTAAATTAACGGGCAAGCTATCAGGCTGGGCTTCAGCTAAGGACGTGATTTTAAAAGTTGCCGGTATACTTACTGTAAAGGGTGGTACAGGCGCTATTGTTGAATACTTTGGCGAAGGTGCACGTTCACTATCAGCCACCGGTAAAGGTACAATCTGTAATATGGGTGCCGAGATTGGCGCTACTACCTCTATCTTTGGTTACGACGAAAAAGCTGCCGCTTACCTGAAAGGCACCAAGCGTGAAGATATCGCCGCGCTTGCCGACGCGATTGCCGAGCATTTAACCGGCGACGAGGAAGTTTACGCTAACCCTGAGCAATACTTTGACCAGGTGATCGAAATTAACCTGAGCGAGTTGGAGCCACACGTTAACGGCCCTTTCACTCCGGATCTGGCATGGCCTATCTCAAAATTCGCTACCGCGGTTAAAGAGAACAACTGGCCTACTACTTTAGAGGTGGGCTTGATCGGTTCATGTACCAACTCATCTTACGAGGATATTACCCGTTCGGCTTCTATCGCCCAGCAGGCTATTGATAAAAAACTGAAAACCAAGGCTGAGTTTACCATCACCCCGGGTTCAGAGCAGGTACGCTACACGGTTGACCGTGATGGTTACCTGGATACCTTTGCTCAAATGGGCGGTGTGGTATTGGCTAACGCTTGCGGTCCGTGTATCGGCCAATGGGCACGTCATACTGATGATCCTACACGCCGTAACTCCATTATCACATCCTTCAACCGTAACTTTGCTAAACGCCAGGACGGCAACCCGAACACACACGCGTTCGTAGCCTCTCCTGAAATCGTTACCGCATTTGCCATTGCCGGCGATTTGACCTTTAACCCGCTTACCGACTCATTAGTTAACGAGAACGGCGAGGCTGTCAAGTTTGACGAGCCGCAAGGCATCGAACTACCGGCACAAGGTTTTGCTGTTGAAGATGCAGGCTACCAGGCGCCGGCCGAAGATGGCAGTGGTGTTGAGGTAATTGTTAGTCCGACATCAGCACGTTTACAACTGCTTGATCCGTTTGCGCCGTGGGAAGGCTCGGACCTTAAAGGTTTGAAACTGCTGATCAAAGCAAAAGGTAAATGTACCACCGACCATATTTCGATGGCTGGCCCATGGTTAAAATTCCGTGGCCACCTGGATAATATATCAAACAACATGCTGATTGGCGCTATCAACTATTTTAACAATAGTGCTGATAGTGTTAAAAATGCTATAACCGGCGAATATGGCCCGGTACCTGCTACCCAGCGCGATTACAAAGCGCACGGCATCGGTACTGTAGTTGTAGGCGACGAAAATTATGGTGAAGGTTCATCACGTGAGCACGCGGCCATGGAGCCACGCCACCTGGGCGTACGTGCCATACTGGTAAAATCATTTGCCCGTATACACGAAACCAACCTTAAAAAACAAGGTATGCTGGCCATCACCTTTGCCGACCCTGCTGATTACGAAAAAATTCAGGAAGACGACAAGATCGACATCAATGGCTTAACCGAGTTTGCACCGGGCAAGCAGCTTACCGTTGTATTGCACCATACTGATGGCACGCAGGATAGCTTTGCTGTTAACCACACCTACAACGCTCAGCAAATTGAGTGGTTTAAAGCAGGTGGCGCGTTAAACATCATTCGCAAGCAACAAGCGAAAGCTTAATTTAGCTTAAAGCTGAAAGCCGAAAGCATAAAGCTTTTTATAATAGAAACGCTGCTCAAGTTGAGCGGCGTTTCTTTGTTTTTGATGTCTTGATGACAAAGGACATCATCAACAATAATTTTTTAAATGCATCTTTGTTGCAATAATTATTATTCAACATGGAAGCAAAAACAACATACGATGTCATTATTATTGGTGGCAGCAACGCCGGTTTATCAGCCGGACTGGCCCTGGGGCGATCTCTATATAAAACATTAATAATTGACAGCGGCAAGCCATGCAACCGCCAAACACCGCATTCGCATAACCTGGTTATGCATGATGGCTGGAAACCTGCCGATATGCTGGCCGCCGCCAAAAAAGATGTACTAGCTTATCCCAATGTGCAGTACATTAACGGAACAGTAACTGAAGTTACCGGAGCTTCGAATAATTTTGAAGTAAGCACGGCTGATGACAAAAAATATTCGGCCAAAAAAATCATCATAGCCGCGGGCATTAAGGATATCTTCCCTGACATAGATGGCTTTGCGGAGTGTTGGGGCATATCTATCATCCACTGCCCCTACTGCCACGGTTATGAATATCGCGATGAACCTACCGGCATTTTCGCCAATGGCGATATGGGGTACGATCTGGCTAAACTTATCTTCAACTGGACAAAAGATCTGACCGTATTTACCAACGGTAAACCCACCTTTACACCAGAACAACAAGCAGCCATCTCACGCAACGGCATCAATATTATTAACGCGCCAGTAACCAGCATTGAGCATGACAATGGTTATCTTAAAAAAGTAAACCTGCAGGGTGGCAACAGCATAATGCTCAGCGCAATGTATGCGCGTTTACCTTTTTTTCAACATACAGACGCACCAGCGCAACTGGGCTGCGAGTTTACAGAAAATGGCCACATAAAAACAGACATGATACAGAAAACCAGCATCCCGGGTGTGTTTGCCTGCGGCGATGCGGCATCACCCATGCGGGCGGTATCTGCCGCTATTGCCAGCGGCACCATGGCCGGTGTAGCGGCCGGAAAAGAAATATTGGAAGAACGTTTTTGATTGGCAATAAAAAAAGCCCGCCTTAAACTTAAGGCGGGCTAAAATTGTGCTCCGTAAAAATGGTAATAATTAATTGAACGCCATTAGGTTGGTTTGGTTATAAACCTGGGCGTAAAACTCTTTATAGCCATATTTTTCAGGGTTTTCAATAACCTCTTTCATGGCTACCAGCTTGTAAACATACATGCCGGTTTCGCGGTTCAGGCGCATGCGGAAGTAATTATCTTCATTTTGCCTGTGCATAGCCTTTTCCAGCTTGATAGACCCATTGTTGTATGCGGCTGCAGCTAACGTCCAGCTGCCAAACTCGTCATACAAATCATTAAGGTACTTACAAGCGGCGATAGTTGATTTGCGCAAGTTAAGGCGCTCATCTTTCTTTTTGTTGACTTTTAAGCCGTAACTACGCGCCGTACCTGGCATAAATTGCCACGAGCCGCGAGCTCCCTTGCGCGATGTGCCCTCTTTCAGGCCTGATTCAACAAGAGGCAGGTACTTAAAGTCTTCGGGAATACCATATTTTTCAAGTATTGGTACAATTACCGGAAATAATTTTTCTGCCTTGATATGCAGAATGTTCGACTGAACTTTTGTGTACGAATGCATCCACAGCGAGTAATTAATTTTGCGGCTTACCCGTTTACTGTTAACAGGCAAAACCTCCTCAGCAAAACTAAACCCGGCAGCTTCCTCTTCAGGCGGTTCAATAAGCGCGAACCGGGTTGCATTATGCGCAACACTTGGCCGTTTAACTACTGTTGCATTAGAAAGATCAAAAGCCGAAATGATTATTACCACCAACATTACGGAGCACGTAATTAAGTGTTTTTTTGTCATTCCTTTTTCTACCATTTAGTGTACAATATGTAAAACTTGGGGCAAAAGTACGTTATATAATTCACATTTTCAAATACTTACATTTTACTTAGTGTTTTGAGCGTTTTTTAACCGGTTCAAAAACCATCTTAAAACACTGTTAAACACCGTTTTTGCGCCCAAACAAAAACTTGTAAAATCCGTACAAAAAACCTAACTTTGTTCCTCCGCTGAGAAGCGTAAAACAAAAAATTATGGTATTTAAAAGACCAGGGAACAGTCGCGACGACAAGTCCAGCAGATCACCTAAAAAGTTCTCAAAAGGTGATGACTCAAAAAGACCATCACAAGGCACCCGCGGTAAATTCTCCGCAAAAAGTGGCCAGGGTGATAACTACAATCCCTTAAAAAAGTTTGACAAAGACAAAACAGGTGAACGAAAATCGTTCTCATCTGGCGAGCGTAAACCGTTTTCGTCCCGAGGCGATAAGCCGTTTGCCTCTCGTGGCGACAGGCCGTTTTCAAGCCGTTCGGAATCAGCCGACAGGCCAAAACGCAATACCGAGGATAATGAATATGGCGACAAAAAACCGTACTCATCATCTTCTCGCTCAAAACCATACAGCGGCCGCCCTACTGATGGCGACAAGCCAAAAAGAAGCTATGGTGGCGAAAGAGGCACCCGCGGCCGGAGCGAAGGTGGTTATAAAAAACGTGAAACCTCAGATTTTAGGGACAAGCCTTACGAAAGAGATGACCGCCGTACCCGCAACCGTGACAACCACGACGGCAGTGATGCCCCGGTTAGAAATATGCGTGGCCGTAAAAATCCAAGCGAGCCTAAAAAAGAGAAAGAAAATGACGGCCTGATCAGGCTGAACCGTTACATAGCGAATGCCGGTATATGCTCGCGCCGTAAGGCTGATGAGCTGATTGAAGCCGGTGTGGTTTCAGTTAACGGCGAAGTAATATCAGAGTTAGGCTTTAAGGTTGACCCTACCAAGGATGTGGTACGCTACAACGGCGAAACGCTGAAGCGTGAAAAAATGGTTTATGTGCTGCTGAACAAACCGAAAGATTATATTACTACAACTGATGATCCGCAGGAACGCCGTACGGTAATGCACCTGGTTGAAAAAGCCAGCAAGGAGCGCATTTACCCGGTTGGCCGTTTGGACCGCAATACAACCGGCTTATTGCTGATGACCAATGATGGCGACCTGGCCGACAAGCTTTCGCACCCGCGTAGCAACGTGGTAAAACTCTACCAGGTTGAATTAAGCAAAAGCCTAACCCAGGGCGACTTCAACAAAATAGAATTTGGCGTTGAGCTGGAGGATGGTTTTATTAAACCTGATTCTGTATCATACGTACAAGGTGGCAGCAAACGTGAGATCGGCATCCAGATACATAGCGGCAAAAACCGCATTGTACGCCGTATATTCGAGTCGTTAGGTTACGAGGTGGTAAAACTGGACAGGGTGGTTTACGCCGGCCTTACTAAAAAGGATTTGCCCCGCGGCCGCTGGCGGTATCTTGAAGAGAAAGAACTGATACAGTTAAAACATTTATTATAAAACGAGCCCCTTTTTAGGGGCTTTTTTGTTTTTTACATACCTTGCATTGTAAACACCAATATTGTTATGAAGAAATTATTATTGGCACTGGCCTTGCTCTCTCCTATTATGATGAACGCACAAAGCAAGAAAAAAGGGCCCAAAACATTTGATTTGATTGTAGGCGCATACAGCACCGAAAATAGCAAAGGGATATCGGTATATCGCTTCTACGCCGAGACAGGCCGTTTGGCTTACCTGAGCCAGAGCGATGACGTACCTAACCCATCCTACCTTTGCGTAGATAAAACAAACAAGTTTGTGTACGCCGTTAGCGAAACTGACAATGGCGATGTTTATGCTTACAGTTTTGACCCGAAGGGCGGGGCTTTAACTTTTATCAATAAACAAAAAAGCGCGGGCTCATCACCTTGTTATATTTCGGTCGATAAAGACAGGAAGTACGTGTTCGTAGCTAATTACGGCAGCGGATCATTCGCGGCATTACCGATAAACGAAGATGGCTCGCTAAAACCTGCAGCACAGGTTATACAGGATAACGGCGGCAGTGTAAACAAACAACGCCAGGCGGGGCCGCACGCACACGGGGCTTTTTTATCACCCGATGAAAAGTACCTGTTGATGACTGACCTCGGTACTGATAAGATTAACATAAAAAAATATGATAGCGGCGATTCAAAGCCCCTAACCCCCGCACCGGTTGACTTTATAAATGTAGCACCCGGCAGCGGCCCGCGTCACCTTGATTTTACGCCCGACAAAAAGTACATGTACCTGGTACAGGAAATTACCGGGCAGGTTACCGCTTTTGAATTTAACGGCGGCAAACCTAAACAAATACAATCCGTGACCATGCTGGCTGATGGGTTCAAGGGCGCGGTTGGCGCGGCTGATATTCATGTATCGCCTGATGGCAGATTTGTATACGCCTCTAACCGTGGCGACGCAAATGAGATTGTGACCTATGCCATCAACCCACAAAACGGCATGCTTACATTTATTGACCGCACCTCAACCCGCGGCAAAGCTCCCCGTAATTTCACTATCGACCCAACAGGCAAATTCCTGCTAGTGGGCAACCAGGATACCAATACCATCAATGTATTTAAACTTGACCCTGCTACAGGCAAGATCGGCGCTATGGTGACATCAACCCAGGTTGATAAGCCGGTGTGTTTGAAATTCACTCCAGCGATATAAATCCCCACCTAATCCTCCCCAAAGGGGAGGACTTTCATTTGCAGAGATACAATGACTTCAAATCATCCCCTTTGGGAAGGACTTAGGTGGGGTACAAAAAAAGGCAGGGCGCTGGCCCTGCCTTTTGCATATCATCTTATCGATATTATTTCTGTTTGCTGAATGAGTAAACCACATAGCCGGTTTGCGCACCAATTGGCACAGGTGTTTTTAGCACCAGTGTTTCTTTGTTAGCTGTGCCAACATCCAGGCGGTAACCTTCTGTTACGTTTTTAGCTTTATCGCCTTCGTAGATTTTTTTGAACTGGAACTGGGTTCCGTTAGGGCCTTCATAAACCGACCAGAAAATTGACTGCGATGTACCATTGCTCAAGGTATACATACCGTTACCGCTATTGGTAAGCTTCCATACGCTGCCTACAAAGGCGCTTGGCGGAGCCTGGTCAAATGCGGATTGTACGGCGTTAGGTAATAAACCACCCTCATAGGTAACAGTGTTACACACCCAGGTATTTACAAACCTGTCGCGCGGAACGTGTGATGAGGTAGTGCTGCGGGTGCTTGAGCATGCCGAAATAACAACGGTTAGGGCTAAAATGGCTAAGGTGTATTGAAATAGCTTTTTCATGACATAATTATTATTTGTTGTGTATAACATCAGTTTTGTTAAAAAGTTGACGCTTTTTATTAGCGGCATCTAATTTGTCGCTTTTTGTTTTGGATTATAACTTATATTAAAGGTTTAATCAATGTATTATTAATATGCGGCGCAATATTAAATATTATATCATAAGCTTAGCCGGAACTTTTAAAGCCCTGGCCTGCTTTGCGCTGATGCTTTTTATCGCCGGTTGCGCCGGTAAAAAAGCGCATGATAAGCGCACCGTTTTCAACATCAACCTTGAGGATGGCCTTACCTCGCTCGACCCGGCCTTTGCCCGTAACCAGAACGCCTTATGGATGGATAACCAGTTGTACAACGGCCTGGTGCAGATAAATGATAGCCTTAAAAGCATGCCGTGCATTGCCAAAAGCTGGAGCATTAGTGCCGATGGCCTACAATACACTTTTTACTTACGTGATGATGTTTATTTTCATGACGACCCACTGTTTCCCGCCGGCAAGGGGCGTAAGTGCATAGCCGCTGATTTTGCTTACAGCTTCGGCCGTTTGATCAACTCAAAGGTGGCCTCATCCGGTTCGTGGATATTCAGTGATAAGGTAAAGGATAAAAACGCATTCATCGCCCAAAACGACAGCACATTCATCATCAAATTAAAGCAGCCCTTCCCGCCGCTGCTAAGCCTGCTGACCGCGCAATACTGTTCGGTAGTACCTCGCGAAGTGGTAGAGCATTATGGTAAAGATTTTCGCAGCCACCCCATAGGTACCGGCCCCTTTAAATTCAAATACTGGAAAGAGCGCGAAGTAATGGTACTGCTAAAAAATGAACGTTATTGGGAAAAGGACAGCGCAGGCCGCCCGCTGCCTTACCTGGATGCGATAAAGGCAGGCTTTATAAGCGATAAACAAACCGCCTTTATGGAATTTATTAAAGGCGATCTGGATTTTTTTAACGGGATTGATGGCAGCTATCGCGATGATATCCTTACCAAATCGGGCAAGCTAACCAGCAAGTACCGGGGTAAGTTTATCATGAACATCAGGCCGTACCTGAATACTGAGTATTTAGGTATACTGATTGATACCAATATCGGCATTGTAAAACACTCCCCCTTAAGACAATTGAAGATACGCCAGGCTATTAATTACGCTATCGACAAGCAAAAGATGATCAAATACCTGCGCAACAGCATCGGCACACCGGGTTATGCCGGGTTTATTCCGCAGGGTATGCCGGGTTTTGATGACAGGCAAGTGCGGGGTTATAGTTACAACCCGGAGAAAGCGCGCCGCCTGCTTGCCGAGGCCGGCTTCCCCAACGGACGTGGCTTACCTGAAATTGTACTGAATACCACCACCACCTATCGCGATTTAATTGAATACATACAAGGCGAATTGGAGCGCGTTAACATCAAAACCCGTGTTGAAGTTACCCAGGGTGCCAGTCTGCGCGAATTGATTGCCAAGAACGGGGTTAACTTTTTTCGCGGATCATGGATAGCTGATTACCCCGACGGGGAGAATTACTTATCTGTCTTCTATTCCAAAAACAAGATACCCTTTGGACCCAACTATACCGGGTTTAACAATAAACAGTTCGATAGGCTTTTTGAGCAGACCTATCGTGTAAATAATGATTCGGCACGCTATGCCCTTTACCGCAAAATGGATAACCTGGTAATGAGCCAATCGCCGGTGGTGGTATTGTACTACGATAAGCTGGTGAACCTGTATCAGAATAATATCAGTGGCTATGCTAAGAACGCGCAGAATTTGCTGGTGTTGAAGCGGGTGAGGAAGGCGCTGTGATTCCAATATCATCTCAAATTAAAATCACACAACAGCAACAATCTCACCTTATTAAACCACAGGCTTTTTAACTATATTTGCAAAAAATTTTAGCAAAATACATCTCGGCCAAACCAAGCCTTATGTATGCGGTTAATATTGTTCAATATACTGTATGACTGATAAAACTGTTGACCTGGGCGAACAAAGCGAAGTAGAAGTTTATGGCGCACGGGTACATAACTTAAAAAATATTGATGTTTCGTTTCCGCGTAACCAACTCGTGGTGGTAACGGGACTAAGCGGCAGCGGTAAATCATCGCTGGCGTTTGATACCATTTATGCCGAGGGGCAGCGCCGCTATATGGAAACATTTTCGGCCTACTCGCGCCAGTTTATGGGCGGTATGGAGCGGCCGGATGTTGATAAGGTGTCAGGCCTTAGTCCGGTAATTGCCATTGAGCAAAAAACAACCAGCAAAAACCCACGCTCAACAGTAGGTACTATTACCGAGATATACGATTTTATGCGCCTGCTTTTCGCCCGCGCGGGCGAGGCCTACTCGTACTCCACCGGCGAAAAAATGGAGCGTATGAGCGAGGACCAAATACTGCGCACAATCAGCGAAAAGTTTGACGGGCAGCCGGTAAACATTATGGCACCAGCCGTAAAAGGCCGTAAAGGGCATTACCGCGAATTGTTTGAGCAGATCCGCAAGCAGGGCTATCTCAAGGTTTGGGTGGATGGCGCCATTATGGATGTTACCCCTAAAATGCAGGTTGACCGCTATAAAATCCATGATATTGATATTGTGGTTGACCGACTGGTGATCAGCGAAAAGGATAGCAAAAGACTTTACAGCTCGGTGCAGGCGGCACTTAAACTGGCCAAGGGCATCATCCGCATTGCGGATAAGGATAACAATGTATCCTACTTCAGTAAATACCTGATGGACCCGGTATCTGGCATATCGTATGACGAGCCGCAGCCTAATACCTTTTCGTTTAACTCGCCCTACGGTGCTTGCGATAAGTGCAACGGACTGGGCTATATTTTTGAGGTGGATGAAAAGGCGGTTATGCCCAATCCCAAACTCAGCATACAAAATGGCGGTTTAGCCCCGCTGGGCGAATACCGCGAAACCTGGATATTCCAGGTATTAAAAGCACTGGCCAAAAAATTCGAGTTTTCGTTAACTACTCCGATTGAAAAGCTGGAACGTGACAAGCTGGACATTATACTTAACGGTACCGAAGAAAAAATTAACGTAGCCGTTGAGTACAATAAATGGAACGTACAAAACTACTCCATCAATTTTGAGGGCATTGTAAAGATGCTTGAGGAGCAGCAGGAACGCCGCGGCGATGATGACCTGGACGATATGGAAAACTATCGTGTATTGCGTACCTGCCCTACCTGCGGCGGTGCGCGGCTTAAAAAGGAATCGCTGCATTTTAAGATAGACGAGAAGAACATATTTGAGCTGGCCTGCATGGATATTAATAACCTGCAAGGTTGGTTTGAAGGCATTGAGGACAGGCTGAATGAACGCCAGAATGTTATCGCCCGCGAGATATTAAAAGAGATTCGCGCCCGCATCGGCTTTTTACTGGATGTTGGGTTGAGCTATTTAACGCTTGACCGTACCGCCAAAACCTTATCGGGCGGCGAGGCGCAGCGCATCAGGCTGGCTACACAGATAGGGTCGCAGTTGATGAATGTAATGTACATTCTGGATGAGCCAAGCATCGGCCTGCACCAGCGCGATAACGAGCGGCTGATCAACGCTCTCAAAAACCTGCGCGATTTGGGCAATACCGTACTGGTGGTTGAGCACGATAAGGATATGATTTTAGAGGCCGACCATGTGATTGACATGGGGCCGGCAGCGGGTGTGCATGGCGGGCAAATTGTAGCCCAGGGCACACCACAGCAACTAATGGCCGAGCATACGCTTACCACATCTTACATCAACGGCGAGCGAGAGATAGCCATCCCCAAAAAACGCAGGGAAGGTAACGGCAAAAAACTGGCGCTTAAAAAAGCCACGGGCCATAACCTCAAAAATGTATCGGTGGAGTTTCCGCTGGGTAAACTGATCGGGATTACCGGGGTATCGGGCAGCGGCAAATCAAGTTTGATTGCCGAAACTTTGTACCCTATTCTGAACCATCACTTTTTCCGAGCTAAAAAGCAACCATTGCCTTATGGCAGCATTGAGGGGTTGGAGCATATTGATAAGGTGATAGAGATAGACCAGACACCTATCGGTCGTACACCACGCTCAAATCCATCTACCTATACCGGCGTATTTTCTGACATCCGTAACCTGTATGTACAATTGCCTGAAGCTAAGATCCGCGGTTATAAACCGGGGCGTTTCTCGTTCAACGTAAAGGGCGGCCGCTGCGAAACCTGCCAGGGGGCGGGCATGAAGGTGATCGAAATGAACTTTTTACCCGATGTTCAGGTGCCCTGCGAAGAGTGCGGCGGTAAACGCTACAACCGCGAAACACTGGAGGTGCGCTACCGGGGCAAATCCATCAGCGATGTGCTGGACATGAGCATTGAGGATGCCACCAGCTTTTTTGAGCATATCCCATCCATCCACCGCAAGGTAAAAACTTTGTTTGATGTAGGTTTGGGGTATATTACGCTGGGGCAATCATCAACCACGTTATCAGGCGGCGAGGCACAGCGCGTAAAGCTGGCTACCGAGCTTTCAAAAAAAGATACCGGCAACACCTTTTATATATTAGACGAGCCGACAACCGGTTTGCACTTTGAGGATATCAACGTGCTTCTTGGTGTGCTTTACCAATTAGTAGATAAAGGCAACACGGTTTTAGTAATCGAGCATAACCTGGACGTAATTAAGGTGGTTGACCACGTGATCGACCTTGGGCCTGAAGGCGGATCCGGCGGTGGCAAAATATTATTCTCAGGCACACCCGAGGGCTTGTGCAAGGTTAAGGAAAGCTTTACAGGCCGATTTTTAAAGAAGGAAATGGGCCTTAAGTAAATAATTACTAATAGTTAAATTAAATTGTAACCTTGTTTCGTTATATGCGTAGAAACAAATTATCTTTCATATATCTAAACGGCCTTACATCTGCTTAAAAAGCATTTTTATACCCTTAATGAAATTTTGATGAAATTTTTTTCATGTTTTTAAAATATGATAAAATATTTCGGAAAGGGTTGCGTTATTGAATTATAAAAAATTATAAAAGCGCTTATGGACGAAACCTCTACAAAAAACTTATTTGCGGTCACTAATCATTTTATAGTGAAAGAGAAAGAGCATACAGAAAATCTGAATGCGGACGATTTAATATTCTTTAACTCGCTCCGTACAGATTTGAACCAGTTGCAAATGCAGCCAAGGCTACAAACCATTCACCGCATACTTGATTACTCAAAAAGCATCAAGTAAAATACATTCAGGTTGATGGCTCATAGTTCACGGGTATCGGCAAGGTTACTTTGAAATTACGATGTAAAAGTGCCGATGATAAGCCGGGTGAACTATGACCCATCTGCCATTACACATCCCCCTCCAAGCATTACTATTATTTTGCCTTAACGCTATTATTCAGTGTTAAAACCGAATACCTTTGCGGCTACATTAGTTAACACGCAGTTGCCGCTTGTACATCTATGCTAAAAAAGGAACGTTACCATCATTTTGTTGAATACTTTTCAAAAAACCAACCCGACGCAGTTACTGAATTACATTATAATTCGCCGTACCAGTTGTTGGTTGCCGTTATACTTTCTGCTCAATGTACAGATAAGCGAATAAACCAGGTTACCCCTGCCCTCTTTGAGCGCTTTCCGGATGCGGAGAGTCTGGCCGTATCAAATGCCGAGGAAATTTTCCCTTACATACGCAGCGTAAGCTATCCTAACAACAAAGCCAAACATTTGGCCGGCATGGGCAAAATGCTGGTTGAACAGTTTAACAGCGTAGTACCCTCCTCAATTGATCAATTACAAAAAATGCCGGGCGTGGGCCGCAAAACCGCTAATGTTATTGCCTCAGTGGTATATGACGCGCCGGCTATGGCTGTTGATACTCATGTGTTCAGGGTGGCTAACCGGATAGGCTTAACCAACAATGCCCGCACACCACTGGCTGTTGAAAAGGAATTAGTTAAATATTTACCAAACGAGGTTTTGGCTATAGCACACCATTGGCTTATATTGCATGGCCGTTATATTTGTGTAGCGCGTACGCCTAAATGTGAAATTTGTCCGCTTACCTGGTTTTGCCGCTATTATGAGCGCGCCCATACTGAAAAAGCTTTACTAAAAGCCGAAGCCGACAAAGCCAGGAAAGCAAAAGAGGCCGCAAAAAAGAAGAAGCTTAACGTGATAAGCAGGGAGCTTAAAAAGCGCACGATAAGTAAGGATTAACAAGACACCTGTACATACCAGGATAAATAAAATAAAATACTAATTTTTTTAGTATTTATAAATTAAAGTTTTATATTTGTTACATATAATTTTAAGATGAGCAACGCAGATAAATTGAAGGCACTACAGCTTACGCTTGATAAGCTGGAAAAATCATACGGAAAAGGCACCATCATGAAACTAGGCGATACGGTTGTTGAACCAACCGAGGTTATATCAACCGGTTCGATAGGCCTGGATATAGCTTTAGGTGTTGGCGGTTTACCCAAAGGCCGTATTATTGAAATATACGGACCTGAATCATCCGGTAAAACAACTTTGGCCATACACGCTATTGCCGAAGCACAAAAAAAAGGTGGCATAGCCGCATTTATTGATGCGGAGCACGCTTTTGATAAATTTTACGCTAAAAAACTGGGTGTTGATGTTGAGAACCTTTTAATATCACAACCTGACAATGGTGAACAAGCTTTAGAGATCGCTGATAACCTAATCCGCTCGGGCGCTATTGATATTCTGGTGATAGACTCTGTTGCCGCATTAGTACCAAAGGCGGAGATTGAGGGTGAAATGGGCGACTCGAAAATGGGTTTGCAGGCGCGCTTAATGTCTCAGGCACTGCGTAAGCTCACCGGTACCATCAGCAAAACAGGATGCTGCTGTATCTTCATCAACCAGTTGCGCGATAAGATAGGCGTAATGTTTGGTAACCCTGAAACTACAACCGGTGGTAACGCGCTTAAATTTTACGCTTCGGTACGTTTGGATGTACGCCGTATATCACAAATTAAAGATACCGACGAAGTATCAGGTAACCGCGTTAAGATCAAGATCGTTAAAAACAAGGTTGCGCCACCATTCCGTATAGCTGAATTTGACATTATGTTTGGCGAGGGCATCTCCAAATCGGGTGAAATTATTGACCTCGGTGTTGATTATAATATCATTAAAAAAGCTGGCTCCTGGTTCAGCTATGGCGAAACGCGCTTAGGCCAGGGCCGTGACGCGGTTAAGCAACTGATACTCGATAACCCGGAACTGATGGAAGAACTGGAACGCAAGATAAAAGAAACCGTAACCGGCGAAAGTATGGAAGAAGCATAAGCTTCAGGTATCTGATAAAACTAAAAAGGCTGCTTTATTAATTTAAAGCAGCCTTTTTTATGTACTGATTTTTCTCAATTATCAATAGGTTATCTTGATGATCCTGTCAATCTCATCAGCAGGTAGCTGATCCAGATGCACAATTAACCCAGTTTTATCCTTTTTGTACTTCAACTTTGCACCACCATTAAAAGCAGTAACACTTTTAGGCTTAACCTTAAAACCAGGTATTAGTATCTGGTTACCTTCCTTAACCGGGTTAAGCAAATGGGCATAAACTGTTTTAGCTTTAGCCGTTAACGTACCCCAGGTTTGTGCCTTTACTACAGTGCCGCGTGTGCCATAAATAGTTTCGCCATTTTTATCAATCCAGGCACCTATCTTTCCAAGTGTATCCACAAACTCCGGCTGAATTTTGCCGTTAGGCATCGGGCCAACATTCAGTAAAAAATTAGCATCTAACCCGGCGGCGTTCACCAGGTAATGCACCAGTTCCTTTACCGATTTGTAATTCCTGTCGTTAATATTGAAGCCCCAACTGCCGTTCATGGTTTCGCAGGTTTCAAGTGGCAGTTCGCCAATCTTGGCATCGCCGCTAAAGCCGGTTTTGTTATTACCCGGCAAATCTTTCTCAAAGGCCTGAAAATCCTCGCCGGGGATTGGTGCCAGGTGGTGATTATTGCCAATCATAATATCCGGACCTAATTTGTGTATCAGTCCGTAAATTTCATCATAATGCCAGTTTGCGTTTTTGCGGTCCCAATGCCCGTCAAACCAAATACCTTTTACCCCGGGATAATTGGTGATCAGCTCGGTAAGCTGCGCTTTCATAAAGTTGATGTAGCTATTCCAGTCGCCTTTCTCCGGCGCGCCGTTCACAATCGGGCTTTTAAAGGCATAATCAGCGCGGCCCCAATCCAACAGAGAATAATAAAAGCGCAGTTCAATTCCCTGCTTTTGGCACTCCTCGGCCAGTTCCTTCATCGGGTCCTTTTTATAAGGCGTGGCTTTAACGATGTTGTAGTCAGATTGCTTGGTATCAAACATGCTGAAACCATCATGGTGTCGGGATGTAACGGTAATATATTTCATACCCGCCCGTTTAGCCAGGTCAACCCACTCCTTAGCGTTAAAGGCTTGCGGATTGAAAAAATCTGCAAGGCGTTTATAGTCATTGTACGGTATCTTCTTAATATCCATCACCCATTCACCGTCACCCAGCGTACTGTAAATACCCCAGTGAATGAACATCCCGAATTTCATGTCCTTAAAATGCTCGCGCGCTTTAAGGTTTGATTCGGATGGCTTATACCCTTGCTGAGCCGAGGCAGCTGCGCTAAGGCATAAGAATAAAATCAAAAGGAAACGTAATAATTTTCTCATCAGACGTGGCTTTAATAATTGGTTGCATCAAAATTACGTCATTGGAGTGGTGTTGCTTAAACAATACTAACTTATAATTATGCGTTTTTGGCATCAACCATGAAAACATCCCTCACGCAACGCTTGTTACAGACGACGTGTGTATCTTAGATTTTGCAGGCTTTAAGGATAAAGCTCCCGCTTGCCTTTTAACAAACAGGTAAAACTCAACCGCGGCAATGGCTAAAATGGTGTAGCCAAAAAGTTCTGTACATTCTTCAGAAGCGTTTTTAACGGCTCGAAGGTAACGGTCCTCCATTATCTCCTGCCAAAATTTGCCCCGTCCGTATAACCTGGAAAACACATAGGTAGTTAAAAACCCGGTTATAAAAACACCAAAGGCTTGCGTGTGCACAAACAAGGCTACGTTTTGCAAAAACTGATGCCAATGCCGCCACAGGTAAAATACCATAAACGCAAACAGGCTGAACACACCGGTCTGCCACGCGCCGTCAAATATATGATCATCAAGCAGTGAATCCTGCTCGCGGATAAAGGATGCCATAGCAAAGGAGAACAGGAAAAAGGCTAGCGCTTTAAATTGCTTATACTTTGCAGAAACACTGATGTATATGCCAGCCGCTGCCAATAACAAAGCGCTTTGAGCGAATTCGGTATAGGAGTCTTCGCCAAATTTTGATTCCTGCCCGTGCACTAACATGGCATCCCAACGAATAAACTCCGCCACACCAAAAACCAATGCTCCATAAATAATCAGCCTGAAAAATCCGGACTTTATCCCCGCAAAGTTTGCCTCCATTACGCTAATGTAAGGGTGAACTCTCCGCACTTATAGGCTAAAGCAGTCACTTAGTACCCTTTTTACATTTAACTTACAATTTATGTCACTTTAACATTTAATTAATTGAGAAGTGTAAAATTTTAAATTATCGATTGCAAAATTGATTTATCTATATTTAAGCATGCTTAAATATTTGATTACTGCCGCAATTGCTTTAACGGCAACAACTGCTGTAAAAAGCCAATCTGCTTTTGGCGATATGGCCCATCTATTTACTACTCCCGAGCATTATATAATTACCCATACCAATAAAGCCCCGCTTATTGATGGTGACATTAACGATAAAATTTGGGATCAGGCTAAATGGACCAGCAGCTTTGTTGATATTGAGGGCGATGCGAAGCCCAAGCCGCAATACAACACGCAGCTTAAAATGCTTTGGGACGACAGCAACCTGTACATTGCCGTAAAAATGGATGAGCCACACCTTTGGGCTTACCTTACCCATCATGACGATATTATTTTTCAGGATAATGATTTTGAGCTTTTTGTTGACCCCGATAATAATGGCCGCAATTATTTTGAGATAGAGGTTAACCAGCTTAATAAAATATTCGACTTATTTTTACCCAAGGCTTACCGCCACGGCGGCAATGCGCTAATTAGTTGGGATACACCGGGCATGCGCTCAGCTGTGAAACTCCAGGGTACGCTGAACAACCCGAAAGATACTGACAAAGGCTGGACGGTGGAATTAGCCATACCTCTTAAATCCATCGTATTTGGCTTTGATACCAATAAACCAGCCGACGGTAGTTTGTGGCGCATCAACTTTTCGCGCGTGGAGTGGGACACTAAAGTGGTAGACGGCAAATATGTTAAATTGAAGGATGTGCATGGCAAAAATTTGCCGGAGCGCAACTGGGTGTGGTCGGCCCCCGGACTGATCAGCATGCATTACCCGGAGCGTTGGGGGTATCTGCTATTCACTAAAAACACTACCGATGCCGGTGTTAGCTTTAACGTACCGTATACCGATCTGCAAAAGCAATACCTGTGGCTGGTATATTACAAGCAACAGGAGTATTTTAAACAACATAGCTTTTTCGCGCACGATCTGGATGAGCTTGGCATCAAAGCAACTGAATATAGCATATCGGGCAAAAACAACCGGTTAAGTATCGAGGCAACCAAACAGCAGTACACAGCTACCATAACCGACGATAGTGGCAGAACCATTTCTATAAACGAGGACGGCTTGTTTAAACAACCTAAGAAGCGAGCCGAGAAATAAGCCCATGCAATGCAGCGTAAGGCATGTATCTTTGCCTTATGCTTTGGCACCCTTATACCCAAATGAAACATGCCAGCCGCCTGCCGAAAATGGTAGCGGGCAACGGCGTGATGATGGAACTGGAAGACGGCCGCAAACTTATTGACGGTATATCTTCGTGGTGGTCGGTAATACATGGGTATAACCACCCGGTATTGAATGCAGCCCTGGCCAAACAGGCCGGAAAATTTGCCCATGTAATGCTCGGCGGCCTAACGCATGAGCCTGCATTACAGCTTGCAGAAGCTTTGGTACGCATTACCCCTGCCGGACTTAACCATGTATTTTTCTCTGACAGTGGCTCCATAGGTGTAGAGGTGGCGCTTAAAACAGCTATACAACACTGGAAAAACCTGGGCCATCTGGGAAAAACAAAAATAGTATCACTCAAAAACGGCTACCATGGCGATACCTTCAAGGCCATGGAAGTAAGCGATGATTCAGATTTTAGTCGCGCTTTCGCGGATGTGTTGCACCGTGGTTACATTGTAGATATCCCCCCGGGGGGCTTTGATGCCACCGCGGCGGATGTGCAACCTGCCGTTGATCAGTTGGAGCAACTATTTAGCAGCAACAGCGAGCGTATAGCCGCCTTTATAGTTGAGCCGATAGTACAGTGTGCGGGTGGGTTCCATATTTACTCACCCTTATACCTGCAGGCAGCCCGTGAACTATGCAATAAGTATAATGTGTTGCTGATATTTGACGAAGTAGCTACCGGCTTCGGGCGTACCGGCAAACTATTCGCCGCCGAACATGCAGGTGTAACACCCGACATTATGGTAGTTGGCAAGGCGCTAACTGCAGGTTACGTGGGGCATGCCGCTACTTTAAGCACTGATGCCGTTTTTAACAGCTTTTTAGGTGCCGATTACGAAAAGGCCCTGATGCATGGCCCTACATTTATGGCTAATGCACTGGCATGCACCGTAGCACTGAAAAGTATTGAACTTATTGAACAGAACGATTACCTGAGCAAAATTACGCAGATCAACGCCATCATCAACCGGGAATTTGATACGATCAGTTCACCACATATTGCCGGCAAGCGAAGTATTGGAGCGATAGGCGTAATTGAAGTTAAGGATGCTACTACACTTAGCGGCTTTAAAGCTTTCGCGATGGATGAGGGCGTTTGGCTGCGCCCGATCGGTAAAGTTTTATACCTGATGCCGCCTTATATTATTGAGCCTGATGAATTGATCAGCATTATTAACTTAATGCGTAAATGGATAAACCGCTCTACCTAAAAGCAAGTCAAATAGATAATTATTGAATTCACTTATTCATCCTTAATTATATGCTTCCGGCTCCAGTCGGATAATAAAAACATTACCTCTCTCAATGTTTCTCCTTTTTCGCTGAGGCTGTACTCCACCCTTGGCGGTACTTCCGGGTAAGCCCTGCGAATGATAATACCATCGGCTTCGAGTTCCTTTAATTGCCTTGATAATACCTTAAGTGCCATGCCGGGTATTATTTTATGCAGCTCGCCAAAGCGCAATGGTCCATTGAGTAGCAGCCATATAATCGGAGGTTTCCACTTACCGCCGATGACATCTATAGTAGCGGTAATGGGGCATTCCTCGGCGCTATGATAATTTATTTCTTTTTTTTCCTTTAGTACAGCCATTTTAAAACAAATCTTACTCATTTGTCATTAGTCGACAAAAAGGTAACTACTTGACAAAAGTAAAGTATTGGAGTAACTTTGATGGAAATAAAATATAAAAATAAATGAAAATCATCATTATTGGCGCATCCGGAACCATTGGCAAACACGTGGTTAAAGCGCTTGAAGCAGATAACGAAATTATAAGGGTAGGCTCAAAAAGCGGCGATTACCAGGTAAACATCACCGATGTAAACTCCATCAAAGCATTGTTTGAACAGGTGGGTTCCTTTGATGCGCTGATTAGTACTGCCGGCGATGGCCATTTCGGCCCGCTTGCGCAAATGACGGATGCCGACTTTAGGGTTGGTATTGACAGCAAGCTGCTTGGCCAGGTAAACCTGGTGCTGATAGGGCAGCATTACATCAATCCGAAAGGCTCGTTTACACTTACATCAGGTAGTATGGCGCATGATCCTATTGTTTTGGGCTCGGCAGTAAGTGCGGTTAATGGCGCCATAGATTCATTTGCCAAAGCAGCCGCCATCGAATTGGAAAATGGTGTTCGCATTAACTCTGTTGCTCCTACTGTTGTAGAAGAATCGCCGGAATATTTTCCGTTTTTTAAAGGGCAGATTCCCGTGGCTATGCACCGCGTAGCGCAAGCCTATGTAAAAAGTGTATTGGGCGCACAAACCGGGCAGGTGTATCCGGTACTTTAATTAAATTTTTCCAGGGGCGGTATTAAAATGCCATTGTATCTTTACCGCATGAAAAATTTTACGGTCGAGGCTGATAGCGCCACGTTCGAGTTTAACACCATGAACATACAACGCCTGCAGCTATTCCAGGTTTATGTTACGCATAACGGCGAAAAAAAGAGATTTCACATGCAGGTAAACGACCAGGGGGACTTTAAGATAACCGACCCGCAATCGTGCCCCGAAGAATATCACCGTACCGAGGAACAGCTAAATAAAGCTATCCAGATATATGGTAAACCATAACAATCTTTAATAATAAGAACGCCCTTAAATCAGATTCAAGGGCGTTCTTATTATAATATATATATTAATTAAAAGATCGCCTGAACTCCAACGGCGATAAATTAGTTTTGGTTTTAAATAACCTGCTGAACGATTGCGAATGCTCAAACCCTAAAGCATAGGCCACCTCACTTACCGACAGGTTGGTGGTCGACAGTTTTTCTTTAGCACGCTCGATCAGCTTGTCATGTATATAATGCTGCGCGTTTTGCCCGATCAGCGTACGCAGCATATCACTCAAATAACTTGCCGATACGTTCAGGTGCTCTGCGATGTAGGCCACGGTTGGCAACCCACGGCTGAGCGCGGTTTCGTCATTAAAGTATTGATTTAACACATCTTCCAGCTTTTGCAGCAGATCATGGTTTACAGCTTTGCGGGTGATGAACTGGCGCTTATAAAAACGGTTAGCGTAGTTGAGAAGCAACTCAATTTGTGAGATAACCACATCCTGGCTAAAATCGTCAATACGGCTGCTTAGTTCGGTCTCAATCATGCTGAATATACCCATGATCATGTTCTTCTCCTCTTCCGAAAGATGCAACGCCTCGTTGGTTGTATAAGAGAAAAAGCCGAATTGCTTGACATTTTTAGCCAAGGGATAGCCCAAAAAGAAATCGGGATGAATGAGCAACGTATAAGCAGAGCACACGCTGGCATCATGATTATTGTTACCTATTACCTGCCCGGGCGAAGCGAACAATAAACCGCCTTCATCAAAATCATAATAACTTTGGCCGTACTTTAACCTGCCCGTTACCTTTGGCTTGTACGATATTTTGTAAAAGCCCAGCACATGGTGCCTGAAAGGCTCAACCGGCCGATGGGCGCCATTAAGCAGGCTGATAAGCGGATGCTGCGGCTTGGGCAAACCAAAAGCCTGGTGCGCTTCCGTTAATGATTGTATTTTATGCGGACCGTTCTCTTCTCTTTTCATATCTAACCCTTAAAATAAGATAACCGATATTAATATCGGTTATCCATGAGTCATATTAAACCAGTTACTTAACGTTGCCCTGGGCAGCGCTCGATACATCCGCCCATTCTTCCCAGGTTTTTAAACGCTCGTTATAGGCGGCGCGCACGCCAGGCAAACAATGGCTACCCAAAAAGAAGCGTAGGGGCGGATTTTCAGCATCCACAATTTGCAAAACGGCATCAGCAGTTGCATTAGGGTCGCCTTTTTCCATACTGCCTAACTGGCCAAAAAACTCCTGTTTAAAATCCTCATAAACGTCAAGGTTCTGTGTAAACTTTAACGATTCGGGCGTACCGAATTCTGTAGCGTAAGCGCCCGGCTCAATTAGGGTTACCTTTACGCCAAATTGTTTAACCTCGGCGGCCAGGCTTTCGTGAATAGCCTCGAAAGCCCACTTTGTTGAACAATAATAACCAATAACCGGGAAAGTGATCTGCCCTACGTTGCTCGATGTGCCGATAATGTGCCCGCCGCCTTGCTTACGCAGCAAGGGCAGCGCAGCCTGTATAACCGCCACCGGACCAATAACATTGGTTTCGTAAAGCGCACGGATTTCATCCGCACTGGCTTCTTCAATTGTACCTACCAGTGAGTAGGCGGCGTTATTTAAAACCACATCCAGCCGGCCAAAATGCGCATGCGCCTGCGCTATGGTTGCCTTAACCTGTTCGGCATTGGTAACGTCGAGCGCTAAGGTTAGTACATTATCGCCGTATTTCTCTTTAAGGTCGGCAATGCTTTCCAGTTTACGGGCGGTAGCCACTACTTTGTCGCCACGTTTAAGCGCGGCCTCTGCCCACACGCGGCCAAACCCGCGCGACGAACCGGTTATGAACCAAACCTTTTTACCTGTATTTGGAGTTACATTATTTTGTGCTCCTGTGTTTTCTTGTTGATGTTCCATGTTTAATTATTTAATACTCAAATGTCGGCTTACGAAAACGTTAACATGTACCTTAATTGCGGGAGTTTGTAACCGAAATGTGGCTAATCCATTGCTGTAAAACGTTAAATCAATAGTTAAAATAGATTTTCATAAATTATCAATTACCTGTAATACAATAACTTAAACAGGTTAAATGTTTTCCGATTAAGTAAACATTTGTACAACACTTTTAATCATTACAGCCATTGCAGCGGCGACCCGGCAGGTACCTTCGTTTTAATCAATTACTCCAAATTATGAAAAAACAAAACTCTTCACCAATGGTGACCGGGAAGGTTGCCGTTGCAACTGCAATTGCGTTGCTTGTTTGCTCATCCTTAATTTCGGGCTGTAAAAAAGACTCGGCCAAACCTGCCGAAAAGCCTGAAGCCGAAGCGGTGGTTAACAAAAGCAGGCTCAAAACCAACACCTATCAATCGGGCACGCACAACGGCTTCTTTTGGTCGTTATGGAAAAGCGATGGCGCCACCGGCACCGTTAACTATGCCAATGGCAGCGGCGGAAACTACAGCGTAAACTGGAGCGGCTTTAACGGCAACTTTACTTGCGGCAAAGGCTATTCGGTTGGCTCGCCTACGTACAAAATCGGCTATAACCTGGGAAGCTACTCCAACTCAGGCGGTGGTACGTTTGGCTGGTACGGTTGGAGCCGGAGCCCGTATTACGAGTACTACGTTAACGAAACATGGGGCACCGAGTCGCCGCATACCGGCACCTTTTTGGGTACGTTTACAAGCGACGGCGCGGGCTACAACGTTTGGACCCGCTGGATGACCGGCAAAAACATTGATGGCGGCGACGGCTTCAGGCAGATCTACAGTTCGCGGGTTACCAAGGTTACGCCCGGCTCAAACCGCGTAATTACCTTTGCCAACCACTACAACAAATGGCAGAGCTATGGTTACACGCTTGGCCAGCTTAATATTCCGGCTATTATGGTTTCTGAAACCTGGGGAAGCAACACTGCCGGCAGCATTAACTGCACCATTTGGGCACAGTAATTACCATTATTTACAACCTGCGGCCTGAATTACACCGAGCCGCAGGTTTTTTACACTTATTACATGAGAGCTATCATCTATCTATCTGCCATTACATTGCTGCTTTTTTGTGCCTGTAATCAGGGTGCTGAAAAATCAGCCAATAAGGAAAAACTTTGCATCACCGGCAAATGGCACCGCTTTTCGATGGCGAATGGCTATACCGAGTTTGATATTGACACGCAGAACGTTGTATTTTATAACCAGAAAGCAGGCCGCTTTAAGCTGCCTTACAAAATTGAAAACGACTCGATAATATACCTGACTAAACCCTACGCGGCAAAAATCACTGCCCGTGGCGACTCCATACTATTAGAAGGTAACGACAGCACCACAGCGGTTTTACACCGCTTTGCAAAAACCGACGATCCGTTTACCCAGATACCCGAAGAAAAAGACACCACGGCCTTTGCCCACTATGTTAAAGGCTTTGACCAACGGCTGATCCAGGCGTTCAGAAAAGCCGGTATAGAATTAAATGATAATATGAGGAACGGTGGAGAAAGTGAATATCAGCGGCTGCTGGGAAAGTAGGGGGTAAATTTAACATCAAATGGAATAATTAACAATTAGGTAGAATTTACACCAACTTATTATTACTATCTAGTCTTGTTAAAAGGTTCCTGATAATAAGTGTAAATACGGCCACTACGACTAATCACTTCAATTTCTCTTGTTTTACCTGTTATTAATCTTTTTAGATTTTTCACTCTTGCTGATGGCACATGAATTCTCTGCGAACTGAGCTTTATATCGCAACCATGCAAATGAACAATTTCATTAATAGTGAGTTCGATATCAAGTGGAGCATCTTCGGTTTCCAATCTCTTACAAAACTCAACTGTTGTTTGGTTCATTTCGGTCATAGTTATTCGGATTGGGCCATCAACCAATTTAAAAGATTTTCCGTTTGCAATCTTTTCTAACCGCTGTAATTTGTTAAAAGACTCTAAATCAATATCAGTTATATCACGGAACTTTATTCCATAAAAGCCTTCAACTTCCTTCAATGATTCAAAATATTTTATAAACCAGTCGGCTTCATCAATGAAATCTTTGCGATATTGATAAGACTTTTTATTAATTATAGAGCCGTTATTGTGCAAATAAATCGTAAATGGCTGCTGTTCAAAAAAATATTTGACAAATCGATAAGCACGAATAGCTGATCTTACCGACTCATGTATTATATTCCGCTTGATTTCCAATTCAACATCACCACTTCCATCATTTTTCTTTGAGAATATAATATTTATGTCCAGATGATGTAATTTAACTTTGATACGAGGAGTAAAGCTGTGTTGCACACTCGCTACCAAATTTTCAAAATCAAGATCAAGACCGGGAAAACTTAAATCGAATTTATAATCTACCGGGTTACTTCGGATTCGAAGCTCTTCAATATCATTTTGCCCCATCATACGAATGCCACCAATATCATATTGAAAATCTTTAAGCATTTCCTTACTTACAATAAGCTCGTGGATTTCTCCCCTAAAAAAAGCTTGTTTTAACTTTGCAAATTCGCTTTCCGGAGCGTATTCTAATTTTACTATACCGTCGGCGAGCTTTCCATCAGTAGTACGAACAGAAGCGACCTGAAATCCCTTTGACGTGCTGATTAAATCAGGCAACAAATTTTTGTTTTTAAAATACGCCAAGAATGTATCTGCTGTAACTTTTTGTAGCCGCTGATCCCCAAAAATATTAAGTCGGATATCTTCTTCAATTTCGATAAGCAATTGTTCCCCGGTTCCTTGTATAACCTCAATACCTAAACGATTTAGATGTGCTACGCGGTGTTGAGCTACATTCGGAGCAACATAAAAAGCTTCTTTACGCATTTTTTTCAAGTATTTCGCGATATGCTCAAGCATAGCTATCACATTCGGATCTTCTAAACTATAGCCGACAAACAAGAGAACATTTGTTGCCATAAGCGTTGCCAAGTATGCCCAAAATGGAGAACTCCAATCTTGTTTATAAAAAGCTGCATAGTCAGACTTAGTTATAATGATACTCTCACTATCAGACAAATCTCCATGAATTTTAATAATGTTAACTTTCCTTTTATCTAAAAGTCCAATATCCATTTCACGATAGATCAAGTTACCTTTATCACCGTATGCAATCTCCAACAAAGGGTCATAATTTGTTGTAATGATGTTTTTAAAGTGTGGTATTGCTGTTAAATTTAAATGATTAGATAGGGTGGCTGGTGGTTTGCGATATGTATCACGAACCAATTTAATTATCTCATTTCTTGATCCATTTTTCAGTCTAACAAACTCTTCTGCGTAATCAGCTAATTGCAAATTAGAATCAATCAACACACGTTCACTTTCACTCAAAGACTCAGCGATTAATTCTTTAAGTGAACTACCGAGTGGATATCCTGCATATTTAGAAAAACCAGCGCCAATCCAAAGCACAACATCTTCGCTTCTAATATGATTAAATAAACTTTGTTTGCTCATAATGATGTGAAGATACGCAGTCTAAATCTCATCGCAAACTAGTAGAATTTAGAAAGTAAGACATAAAATAACCCTTTCAAATCCGCCTATAATTTCTTTTAATAATACAGCGCGAATGTGTATTTTACGTAGAAAACAATGAAAGCCCGCTACATAATGTAACGAGCTTTCATTGTAAGTAGCGGGGAGCAGGATCGAACTGCCGACCTTAGGGTTATGAATCCTACGCTCTAACCATCTGAGCTACCCCGCCGGATATTTTAATTGTGTGCCTTTGTAAAAAGGTTTGCAAATATAGTAGAAAATAGTTTTCTTTAGAAAAATTGTTCAACTTTTACTGCCAGCGCTTTTATAGTACTGTGTCACAACCCTGATTATGCCCGATAAGAAGAAATTCAACCTGGAATATGAGATCAAATCATCACCCAGAATTTTATACAGTTTTATAAGCGAACCTAACGGCCTTTCACAATGGTTTGCCGATGATGTTAACGTGCGCGATCAGATCTATACCTTTACCTGGGACGACGAACAGCAACGAGCCAAACTTGTTAATGCTAAAGAGAACAAGCTGGTACGCTTTAAATGGCTCGACGATGAGCCATACTATTTTGAATTGGAAGTAGTGCAGGATGAATTGACCAATGACGTGGCCCTGGCCATTACCGATTTTGCCACCGAGGACTCAATTGCCGAGCGGCGCCTGATTTGGGATAACCAGATTGATTACCTCATAAGCGTATTAGGCGCCTGACAGGCTACCGCAATACTACTTAGCCTTTTATAACGTTTACTTTGCACAACAGGCACAGGTACGCCCGCCTGCGGAATTTTATTTCCTTATTTTTGCAGTGTGAAAAAGATCCACCTTTTATTACTTAAATCATTCATCAGGCCATTTGTGGTAACATTCCTTATAGTAATGTTCGTTCTGCTGATGCTGTTTTTGTTTAAGTATATTGATGATTTGGTGGGCAAGGGTTTTGAGTGGTACGTTATTGCCGAGCTAATGCTATATGCCTCAGCCACAAACGTAGCCATGGCGCTGCCGCTGTCGGTTTTGCTTTCTTCTATCATGACGTATGGCGCACTCGGCGAAAATTATGAGCTGGTAGCCATTAAATCTGCCGGTATATCCCTGCGCCGCGCCATGGCCCCCATGTTCATCGTGGTGGCTATTTTAGCTATCAGCGCGTTCGTTTTCTCTGATTATATGCTGCCGGTAGCCAACCTCAAGTACTACTCGCTGCTGTATGATGTTCGGCAACAAAAATCAGCCAAGTTACTGCAGGAAGGTGTATTTACCACCAACTTCCCCGGTGCGGCTACCCGCGTAATGCGTAAAGGCAAGGACGGGCAAACGCTTTACGACATCATGATCTATCAAAAGGACGAAAAGACCAACAACATGAACGTCATCATGGCTAAAGAGGGCGTAATGTACCGGTCGCCGGGCGATAAATTTTTGGTGCTTAAGCTTAAGGACGGCATACGTTACGAAGAAAAACGCAGTGAAAGTAACTTCGACCCAAGGCAGGTATTTGTTCGGGTGCGTTTTCAAAATACGGAAATAAAATTCGACATCTCAGGTTTGAACATGAAACGTACCCCGCAGGACGAATTTCGGTCAGCCTTCGTGATGATGAACCTGAAGCAATTACGCCATTACCGCGATTCGACTGAAAAACAGGTGGATAGTACGGTAACGCAAACGTATAAAATGCTTTCGCCCTATGTAAAGTTTTTCACGCTGCCAAAGAAATCAAATTCAGTTAAAAAACCGGTCGCACCTAAAAATAATTCAGTTTTGGGCGGGATGGAAATTAATGAACAGATCAGTACCGTGTCCACCGCGCTAAGCGAGGTCCGTACTATACAGGACATGCTTAAGCAGAACGAAACCAACTCCAAGGAAACCATGAAGAACATTCGCCGTTCGGTGGTGGAGTACCAAAAAAAGTTCACGCTATCGGTAGCCTGCCTGGTATTATTCCTGATAGGCGCGCCACTGGGTGCCATTATCCGTAAGGGTGGTTTGGGTATGCCGGTGGTTATATCGGTTGTCTTCTTTTTGCTGTACCACATTATATCCACTATTGGCGAAAAGGGTGTAAAGGATGGCGCCATCCCGCCGGCAATAGGTATGTGGATCGCCATATTCGTGCTTTCGCCCATCGGCATGTTCCTGTCATACAAGGCTGCTACCGATTCCGCATTGTTTGATATGGAAGCTTATAAACGCTTTTTTAACCGCTTATTCAAGCGTAAGGCAGCCTAAAGTTATTTTACACAACACCGACCGGATTGCCGCAACCTTAATGTAACTTTGTTACTGTACACTGATCTGACTAAGATGCTTAACACCATACCCGAAGCCATTGAAGCGCTTAAAAATGGCGAAATAATTATAGTTGTTGATGATGAGGACAGGGAGAACGAGGGTGACTTTTTAACCGCCGCCCGCAATGCCACCCCCGAAGCGATAAACTTTATGGCCCGTTACGGCCGGGGCCTTATCTGCGCCCCAATTACTGCCGAACGCGCGCAGGAACTGGAGCTCGACCTGATGGTTACGCGTAACACCACCTCGCACGAAACTAATTTCACCGTATCGGTTGATTTGCTGGGGCATGGTTGTACAACGGGCATATCCGCGTCTGACCGTTCAAAAACCTGTTTGGCCCTTATTGATCCGACCATAAAAGCTGCTGACCTTGGCAGACCCGGACATATATTCCCGCTGATTGCCAAGGAAGGTGGTGTACTGCGCCGTGCAGGGCATACTGAGGCTACCGTAGACCTCGCTGTGATGGCTGGTTTTGAGCCGGCAGGGGTTATCTGCGAGATAATGACCGAGGACGGTGAAATGGCCCGCTTGCCGGAGCTGATGAAGATGGCCGGGGAATTTAAAATGAAGATCATCTCCATTAAGGATTTGATCGCCTATCGCTTGAGCACCGAAACCTTAGTTACTAAGGAGATCGCCGTAAAGATGCCTACCCAGTGGGGCGACTTTGATATGATTGCTTATACACAGATAGACACCGGCGAAAACCATATGGCTTTAATAAAGGGCACGTGGGAGCCTGATGAACCGGTATTGGTACGCGTACACAGCTCATGCGTAACCGGTGATATATTCGGATCGTGCAGGTGCGATTGCGGCCCACAGCTACACAAAGCCATGGAGATGATAGAGCAGGAAGGTAAAGGCGTTATTGTATATATGAACCAGGAAGGCCGTGGCATTGGCCTGGTAAATAAATTAAAGGCTTATCACTTGCAGGAGAACGGGCTCGACACTGTTGAGGCTAACCTGGAGCTTGGCTTTAAAATGGATCACCGCGATTATGGCATAGGCGCGCAGATCATCCGCAGCCTGGGCATCACCAAAATGCGCTTAATGAGCAACAATCCCAAAAAACGTGCGGGTTTAATTGGTTATGGTTTAGAGGTGGTTGAAAATGTGCCTATTGAAATACCGGCCAACAAACATAACGAACATTACCTGCGTACCAAACGCGATAAGATGGATCACGCTATTATGCGCGATCATTAATCATTCATCGTCATCCCTCAGCTTGTAGTTAACCGCCGGCGTTGGCGATTGTGCCGGTGTTGGGTTGATCGGGTTAGGTGTTGTAGGTGCTGTACGGCGCCTGCCCTGCCTGAATATGTTACGTAAAAACTCACCTACGCTATCAAAATCGCGCTGGTAAACCAAACCAATACCATTTACATACTGCACATCCAGCGGGTTAAAGGTACTCAACGCTGTACCGCTTAATACCCTGTACGAGTAACGGGCGGTAAGGTTACCATCCTTACGGATTCGGTAAAGCGCCTCAAAGTCTTTGGTCAGGTTATTAAAGTTAGCATTAAACAGGTTGGTGTTGTTATAAAACAGGTTATTACTACCCGTATTGGTAAACAAACTTCCGTTCAGTATAAGCCTGTCGTTAAATAGTCTAACAGATAAACTCGCCTCGTTAAAGGAGCGTATGTTTAAGTCGATATTCTTGATGTTTGACTGCGCTATAAAGCTGTTCAGCTGATTAAAGGCAAACTCACTCACTGCATCGCTGGCCGTGCTCAGCACCTGCTCGTTAAGGTTACCGCCGCCTGTACCGGCCGTAAAGCTCCTGCGAACGATGATGCTCAGCGCCTGCTGGCTGCGGTTGGTATTATCTGACAGATATGTTGCCACATCCTCTTTAATATTTGGCTCGGTAGGGAAAGTAAAATCAAAATCAATAACCGGCAATAACAACGATTTGGATAGCAACAACTGCGCCTGTACCAAAACCTGCTGGTTGCCACGTGGCGATGTAAAACCTGCGGCGGTATACAGAGGCGCAATATTGGTACGCACCTCATAAACGGCATTCAGGTTAATTTCGGCGTTGGCCGGATCGCCCGTCCAGCGGATGGTACCGCCCTGGTTTACCTGGAAGTTTTTGCTGATGAAGTTTTTGGCCGTAAACTCAAACTTGCCCGATGAGATCAGGAAGTCGCCAAACATCTCAAAATCACCTAAACTGTTAATATTCAGCTTCAGGTTACGCGTAACGCCGTTACCCTCAAGCTTACCATAATCGGTAACAATTTTAACCGTAGTGCCCTCATCCGCACTAAGGTCGAAGTTCAGCGTAACGCCGTTAAATTTTTTAGAAATATCTTCAGCTTCCTTTTTGGTAGTATCACTATGGCTTACAAACCTGATAAAATCATAATCGGCCGCAGTTGATGATGCGTTGAGCGGAATATTGAAAACTGTACCTGCCTGCGTAGCAGCACGTATATCAATCTTCATGTTATCAATAGGCCCGGTAAAGCTAAAATCGCCGCTGCCAAAGGCGGTACCATAATACAGGTGGTTATCCTTAAATGTTGTATTTAGCGCCAGCAGGTTGGTCGCTTCAATCTTAATATCAAGCGTAGGGTTTGATATATTGTTCAGATCGACCGTACCATTTACGATGCCCTGCCCCTTCCGGTTATCTTTCAGCACCATCTTATCAATCTTGATTACGCTATTTTCAACATCCAAACGGTCACTTAAAGTATACGGCGTTTTCAGGTAGTTCACCGTTACCCCAGTATTGTTCAGGGTGACAAAGCCATTAAGCAATGGTTTTTGCAATGAGCCCGTAAGTTTTAAACTGGTTGATATGGTTCCCTTAACATCTGACACGAGGTTGCTTATGAAAGGCGTAAAAATAATTGCCTCCGTTTGGTTCATGTTGATGTCGAAGTCAAGCGCGTTCTCGTCATCTTTCAGCAATGAGTAAGCACCTTCAATATCCATTGTTTCCAAGCCGCGGTTAAGAATATTTAGCCTAACGATGGCTTTTTTACGCTCGTTATCCAGGTTCGATATAATTTTGACATTACCAACCTGCGTGGCGTTCATCATCAGCGTATCAATTCCCAAATCAGCATCCATACCCGGCGCTTTAAGCAACGATGTTAATATTACCTCGCCATTGAGCGCCCCGCGTAACGCAATACCCGATGGTTTGGTTAACGGATTAAGCGTACTCATGCGGAATTGTTTAAAAACAACATTCAGCTTATCCTCTGCTTTGTCTGATATAAAACCATCAACAGTTACCATCTGCTCGCCGTTGCTTAGCTCAAAGTTTGATATCTGGGTTTTACCGTCCAGCAGCCTGATCCGCACCTGCTCTTCCAGTTTCCATTGCTCACGATCGAGTATAACGTCAGACGGTAATAGTTTCAGCTTGGCGGTGGTATCCCGGCCAAACTCTACCAAACCGTAAAGGTCCAGCTGATTGGTAGCGTTCTTATCCGATAGTTTGACGTTGAAGTTCAGGCTATCGCGGTTCAAAAAGTTGGTGATACTTACATCTTTCACGTACAAACTATCGCTCAGGTCAACCTTGCTTAACGTTATGTTAGCGTTGAGGTACTGAGCCGCCGTATTCTCGTCAATAATCAGATCGTGCAGAATGATCTTATTGTATTGGATAGTTTTAATGTAACCGGTAAGTGTGGCGGTTTGGTCCGCCGAATTGAACTTACCGATCAGCGTACCCTGATCAGGTATTTTAAGACCCGGCATAAAAACAGCCAGCAACGGATCAACATCCTTTAGTTTAAAATTGAAATCAAAATCCTGCGGTTTAAACGGCTTGATATCCGTTTTTAACGATGGAATGTATTTTTTAACAATGGTCTTGAAATAATCGGGCAGTGTTGAAAGGCTGTAGTTACCGGTTATACTGCCATTAGCCGCGTCCGACTGAAACTCCAGCAAGCGTTGCCTGCCGCTGCCACTCGCCGCCAGGTAAAGAGAATCAACCACATAATTAGTTCGCGGATTTACCAGCCTGGTACCTGTTAAAAATATATTACCATTTATGTTGTCGAGGTTATTACCTGAAAAATCGGCGTTCAAGGTGGTGCTCACCGTAATGGTATCCTTCATCAGCTTAAGCTTATTCAGATGAGCGTTCTGAATATTAGCAGTAAAATCGTATACGGGCAGTTTCGGGTTCAGGTCAAGTGTTCCGTCCAGCGTAAGCCTGATGTTGCGGTCGTTTATCTTTACCAGCCCATCAATAAAACGGCGTTTAAACGTACCATCCACCGATACATTGTTATACGTATACCCTTTAAACTGGAAAGTTTTCAGTTTGGCGTTGGCCGCTATGTTCAAATTCTTAAGCTCATCGCCGCTGCCCTTAACCTGCGCGGTGAATGAGGTACGACCGATGGTTTTATCATCTATCAGTGTACCCAAATCAAACTGATTGGTAGTTAGCTTACCGCTGTATGACGGTATTCCATTTTTACCGATCTTCAGGTTGATGTCCGTATCAAAACGGCCGAGCCTGGTTTTGAAAGTACCATAAGCCACAAAATCATTCTGTAAGCCGCTGAAATTACCGCTAAAGTTTACGTTGCCAAACTTGCTTACAATAGCAGGTATCATTTGCTTGTTACTGCCTGTAAAGCGCTTCACTATATAGTCCAGATCTTTTTTATTAGTGGCGATCTGTTCTATATCCAACCCAAGGAAGGTGTTCTCCCAATCGGGCAAGCCTTTCACCCTGAAATTACCTTTTACATAGGTACTTTGCCCGGCGGTAACCAGCAGGTTGGTGGCCCGCAAATTATCAACCCTGCCACGGATGCGCCCGTTTACGCCCAGTTCAAATTGGGTTTTATCTAAACTGCTGGTAAAGTAAGCTACGTCTTTTGAGGAGAGGTGCGCGTTCTTAAAATCGGCATCCATGTTTACGCGGCGTTCAAAATCGCTGAAATCATCAAAGGAGTCAAAACTCATTTTAAAATGATCGCGCAAAAATGAATTAGGTGTTTGCAGCGTAAGCTGCTGTAGCAAAATTTGGTTAGTATCAACCGTAGTTTGAGCGGTTAAATTTTTAAGATAAAATCCGCTCTTTTCTTTAAGCGTCAGTTTGTTAACTGATGCTTTGAACAGGTGATTTTTTAAATCGAGGTTACGCACAACAGCACTAAATCCCTTTACATCAATATCATCAAAGTTGACACCTTTTACCAGGGTATCGCGCAGCTGGTTTTTGTACCTGAACCGCAGGTTATTGATGCCGATGCGTTCAAAATCAAGTATCCAGGGTTTGCTGGCCTTTTTGGTGGTATCGCCCGAGTTAAAGTAATCAATAATAAATTGCAGGTTGGTTGTGCTGTCGCGCTGTTTTTTCAGGTAAAACGAGCCGTTATCCAGCTGCACCGAGGTAAAATCAATATAGCGCTTTTTGATGCTGTTGAATATCGAGAAGCCACTTACTTCTACTATTAACCTTGGCGTACTCAGCAGGGTGTCCTTTTGTTTATCGAGCACATAAAGCCCTTCAAGCACAACAGATGAAAACGGTTTTATGTACAGACTTTTAATATCAATTTTTGTATCTAATTCTTTCGACAGGTAGGAGGTGGCCTTTTTGGCTGCCCATGTTTGCACCGGTTTGTACTGAAAAGCCAACAGTAGTATACTAATCATCAATACAATGAGCAATACTATGCTTAACGTTATTTTGAGTACTTTTTTAATAACTTTGCGTTTTTAAAAGATAATTGTGCCTGTAATTTTAGCCATAGAGTCATCGTGCGACGAAACCTCGGCATCGGTATGTGCTGACGGTAACATCCTAAGCAATATTATTGCCAATCAAACTATACACGAAGCTTACGGCGGCGTTGTGCCTGAGCTTGCTTCGCGTGTGCATCAGCAAAATATTGTTCCCGCTGTTCAACAGGCGTTATTAAACGCAAAAGTAAACAAAAATGATATTGATGCGGTGGCTTTTACACGCGGCCCCGGACTTTTAGGCTCACTTTTAGTTGGCGTATCATTTGCCAAGGCTTTCGCGCTGGCAAAAAACATCCCGTTGATAGAGGTTAACCACATGCAGGCGCATGTTTTGGCCCATTTTATAGGCGATCATAACCCTGCATTCCCATTCCTGTGTCTTACCGTTTCGGGCGGGCATACGCAAATTGTGCTGGTGAAGGATTATTTTGATATGGAGATCATCGGCCAAACGCTTGACGATGCCGCCGGTGAAGCCATGGATAAAACCAGTAAGGTATTAGGCCTGCCTTACCCGGGTGGCCCGCTGATTGATAAATACGCCCGCAGCGGCAACCCCGACGCTTATAAATTCCCTGAGCCGCAAATACCCGGTTTTGATTTCAGCTTCAGCGGATTGAAAACTTCCATCCTTTATTTCATCAGGGATAACGTGGCGGCGAATCCTAACTTTATCGAGGAAAACATTAACGACATCTGCGCTTCGGTTGAAAAGCGTATTGCTACCATTTTGCTCAACAAACTGCGTAAAGCTGCCGGGCAATACGGCATTACCGATGTAGCATTGGCGGGTGGTGTATCGGCCAATACCGGTTTGCGCCAGGGCTTGCAGCAATTAGGCATGGACCTGGGCTGGCGTACCTTTATCCCCAAAATGGAATACTGTACCGATAACGCCGCCATGATAGCCATTGCGGGTTACCACAAATTCCTGAAAGGTGAATTCATCGGCCAGGATGTAGCGCCATTGGCACGGATGCCGTTTTAGCTGAAGTAGTTCGGAAGTCGAAAAGTCCGAAAGAAGAAGAAAATAGCCGTATAGTATAAGTCTGAAGCACAACTTTCGGACTTCCGGACTTTTCAACTTCCGGACTAAAAAAATCTATATTTGCAAACACATCCGGATACGGTCTTTCCCGACTTCCGGACTCAATAAAAAACACATGAGTTTTCCATCGCTTATATTCTGGCTGATATTTGTTATACCACTGGTAGTTTTTTTGATTTGGGTAATGCGCCAGGATAAACGCCGCGGCGTTGCCGGTTTGTTGATACTGCTTACCATTGTAGCGGTAGGTATAATTTATATGTATTTAAAAACCGGCGGCCAGTAATTTCTTTTTATGGCAGGTTTCCTTTAAGTCTATCATAAAGCTGCCGCCAATCAATCATAGTTTCATTTACTCCGGTTTGCTTCGCGATAGCGATTAACACTTCTTCTGTTGAATAGCCCTGCTCCCGCATATATTTGATGGATGTTGCGCCTGCTGATTTTGACAATTTGGTGCCATCGCTACCTAACAATAATGGATGATGATAAAAAGTAACGTTACTAAACGGCAAGCCCGATATTTGCGCTAAATATAATTGCGCCAGTGTTGATGCCCACAGATCCTGCCCGCGCACGATGAGGTCAACATTAAAAAGCACATCATCCACCGCTGATGACAATTGGTAAGCCGGGTAACCGTCTTTTTTTCGTATTACAAAGTCAGTCATTTCGACAGGTAGCGGCTCGGTTATATATCCGTTCAAGGTTTTTATACTGATAGTTGCCGGTTCGGTTTTTAAACGCCAGCTCACGCCGGGTTCATCCAGCGGGATATTTTTATAGCGACAATTGCCGGGATATGCCGCCAACCCTTTTAGTTGCGACCGACTGCAATTACAGGCAAATACCTGCCCGCTTTTCCGTACCTGCTCCAAAGCGGCGTTGTATTTATCCAGCCTTAACATTTGCGACCAGCCACTATTAAACTCTTGCGGATCACGCGGCCCCTCCTGCCAGGGAATATTCAGAAAACCGAGGGTATCAAATATATCCTGTACATAGCGTTCATCGGCTCGGGCGCGGTCCATATCATCAATGCGCAGCAGCATTTGGGCACCTGTTTCGGCAGCCAAACCGGCGGTTATAATAAATGATAACGCGTTGCCTATATGCAGGTAACCGCTGGGTGTAGGCGCTATACGTGTTCGGCGAAAAACGGATGGCATGTCCATAAAAAAAGCTATTCATCCAACCACAATTAATGGCGGGATGAATAGCTAATATAGTAATTTAAGTAAACCCTTATTTAAGGCTGGCCAGTCTGCCGTAGATCTCGATCATGGCGGCCTGGTCAATCAACGCCTTTTCCTTACGCTTACCTACCAGGTTACCCTCGCGCTCTGTGTTCCAGATGGCGTTGGCATCATCAATAATAAATTGCAGGCGGGCTTTATCTTTCTCTACCTTGTACAATTCCATATAACCGCGTATCAGCACCGCATTGAACCAGTAGTTGCCCGGCAAACGCCCGTTCCTGAAAAAATGCGCTTTTGATGCATCCGCAATACGTTTGGCCTCGGTCAAATATTTCTGATCCCTGGTTATGTTGTACAGCAATACGTTAGCCTGCAGCATGGTACCTGCATTATAGGTATAAGTTGCTTTATCCACATTTAACGATGGTATCTTGATATTATCATAAAACACACCTGATGGCGCCTGCAGGTTTTTGTTGGTCCAGTTGTAGATCAGCATTGCCGTGTCCAGGTACTTTTTCTCCTTGGTGATCTTGTACAGTTGCAGGGCGATCAATACAGCCGGGCCGTTTGAGCAGGTGTTTTTGGTAGTGCGTTCATCCTCTTTCCAGTACAATCCGCCGCCGGCCTCATCGTCATAAGCGGTTAACTGAAAGCGATGGATCATTTTACCCAGCTCCAGGTATTTTTTTGTTTTGGTACGATTATAAGCGTCTAAAGCGGCAATACCTATCCATTGGTTATCATCATAAAAACGCGAGTCCTTTTCGTCATGCACCACCATGGCCTGGTAGCCCGGCGCAGGCGGCGTAGCACGATAGTACTGCTGTATAGCCGCCAATACCGTATCGATTCTATGTTTCTTAGGCTCCAGTTTATCCATCTCATCCGCACCCTGCACCAGCGCGCAAAGCGGCCACAGGTACGAGTGGCGTTTTTTTGATTCGGGCTTTGTATCCTCATAATACAAACCGGCGGCAGCATCATGTAAATGCTGCTGCACACCGCTGTATAAAGTATTGATACGTTGCTGATATTCGGCCTTGGTTTGTGCGCCCGCCTTAAAGGCAAAGGCGGTGCACAGGCTTATAGCTAAAGTTATTCTTAATTTCATAGGCTGATGATTTGTGGTTACGCCTGTAAAAGCTGCGGTTTGGTTTGATAGGTTTCCCACAACAACTCACCAAACAGCGTATTTGCCCAGGCAAACCAGCTGCGGGTAAACTTCTTCGGATTATCCTTGTGGAAGGTTTCGTGCATAAAGCCGGTATCGCCATGCGTTCTTTTCAGCACCTGGATGCATTCCTTTATTTCAGCATCATCGTTACTGGTAAGCGCGCGCATAATGATCGCCATCGGCCATATCATATCCTTGCCTACGTGCGGGCCGCCAATACCCTCCGCTGCGGTACCTTTGTAGAAAAAAGGGTTGTCCAGCGAAAGTATCATCTTACGGGTATTGATATAAATAGGATCAGTATTTGGCATAGCGCCTAAATAAGGTAACGACAGCAAGCTTGGCACGTTGGCATCATCCATCAGGTTATAGCTGCCGTAGCCGTTTACCTCAAAGGCATACACTTTTCCGTAAGTAGGCACATCAATAACAGCGTGCTGTTTAAGGGCAGCGTCAACCTCGGTAGCCAAAGCGGTTAGCTGAGTTGCCAGGGCATCGTCCTTCGAGATAGTTTTTACCATTTCGGCCGCCTGTTTCAGGCTCGTAACCGCGAAGAAGTTTGACGGGATCAGGAATGAATAAACCGTAGCGTCATCGCTTGGCCTGAAGGCTGAGCAGATCAAACCAACAGGCTTAACCGGGTAGCCGTAACCGCTCATTGGCACCGTATCGGTAGCAAACTGTGTGGTACGCTGAAAATGGTATGGCCCATCGCCGTCCTTACGCTGCTGCTCAATAAACGTTTTCAGGATAGTTTCGATAGATTTTTTCCAGGTAGCATCAAACGGTTTGGTATCGCCGGTTAACTTCCAGTACTGGTACGCCAGCCTGATGGGGTAACAAAGCGAGTCGATCTCCCATTTGCGTTCATGCAGGCCGGGTTTCATATCGGTATGGTCGGTTTTCCACTCGCCTACTTTTGCCGCGTCATCATAAAAAGCGTTGGCATAAGGGTCGCGCAGCACGTTTGTTGCCTGGCGATTTATCACACCGGCTATCAGGTCCTGCAATGCCTTATCCTTTTTAATCAGGTGAAAGTACGGCCAAACCTGGGCGCTGCTGTCACGCAGCCACATGGCATCAATATCACCGGTAATTACATACGTATCCGGGCGGCCATCCTTTTGTTTATAAGTAACCGTAGTATCTAACGTATTCGGGAAACAGTTTTCAAACAACCAGCCCAGCTCTTTATCTTTTACCTTTTGTTTAAACTCCTTAATAGCGGCCTCAACAGCTTTGCTGGTAAAGTTACGTTTGGCAGCAGCTACCCGTACAACCGGATAATCGGCCAGTGAGCCCGCAACTGATAGCTTGCTGGCCAGTACGCCCGCACCTAACATAGCGGTGCTGGCGATGAATTTTCTTCTTTCCATAGTTTAATTTATTCCGAATAGCGGGCTTATAACCCGTTAGTTTATTCTTTAATTGCAGCACAACAATACGCTGATAGGTAATGTAGCGTACATTATCTGATCAACATAAACGTTTTAGCAAGTGTTCGATAAATCTTGTTTTTTATTCAGACGCGTAATTGCGCTGAAAGATTAAAAAGAATTTACAGAAACAGGTTACTAATTGGCCGGTATAATTGTGCCGGGCTAAAACTAATGAAAATACATAGTTAAATGCAAACAAAAGCCCACTTACAAATGCATTTTATGTAACTATTACATGATGCTGTAATGCAGTCGGCACCGCTTTATTATTCAATACTCCCCTGAATTGTACCCGTTTACCCCGCATCGGCCTTGACAAAAAGCCCGACTTTAGTACCCAGTGTAATTGTACTAACCAATAATTCATTACTTCTTAACCTAAAATTATGAAAAGAAAGACGCTTATGTCGCTTGGCTTACTGGCTTTGCTATGGTCAGGCTGTTCAAAAGAAAAACAAGCAGATGTTAAATCGCCCGATACCACTTCAGACACACAAACACTGGCCGTTGGCGCGGCCTCGATAGCCGGCGTAAACTGGGCCGACGGGCGCGATAACTTTGTGGATGGGTGGGTGATCCCATCGGGCCTTGAAGCGGGCGATAATTATACAACGGTATCTGATAAAGCGAATGCTATTTTAACAGGCTTTCAAACCAATATGCCAGGTGTAAATACGGTCAGGCTGCCTATTAATCCGCCAAGTGTCCTTGAGTCATGGTGGGGATCATACACCGGCGCTATTGACCGCGCTCTCAACAAAAACATGAAAGTGATACTGGCCTGCTGGGAAGCAGCTTCATCCCGCGATGGCATGATCGATAACACCACTCAATTTTGGGATATGTGGCAAACTGTAGTTGCCAAATACCAGGGCAACGCCAATGTATACTTTGAGGTGTTTAATGAGCCGCACGGTTACACCCAGGCACAGCTTACTACCATTTACGCCGAGTGGCTTACCCGTTACCCCAATGTGCCCCGTAACCGCATTTTGCTTGGCGGTACCGGCTACTCCGAAAATGTAACCGGCATCGGGGCCGACAGCCGCTTTACCAATTGCCTGCTGTCCCTGCATAATTACGCCTTTTGGGCTACCCGTACACTTAGCGGATGGGAGTCCGACTGGCGCAGCCGCTTTGGCAGCTATGCCAGCCGCACCGTAGTAACCGAATACGGCGCCGCCATGACCACCGGAAAAAATTATACCGGCACCGTAGGCAGCGATAACGAGATAGCTTATATAGTTGGCTCAACAAACGTGTTCAGGGCTGATGGTATTGCCAGCGTTTACTGGCCGGGCCTGCGCGACGGCGACAGCTATAGCATACAAACCCGTGGCGGCAGCGGTACCAACATTACGCTTACTACTACCAATGCATCGGGTTTGGCGCGTATACGTTACGGCTGGGGCGAGGGCAGTACCTTTAACTCATCCGCTTACTACCGTATTAATAACCGCAACAGCGGTAAAGCGCTTGATGTTAACGGCGGCTCAACCGCCAACGGTGCCAACATTATACAATGGCCATGGAATGGCGGCAACAACCAGCAGTGGCAGGTTATTGATAATGGCGGTGGTTATTACCGTATTATCAACCGCAACAGCGGCAAGGCGCTCGAAGTTAATGGCGGATCGACCACTAACGGCGCGGGCATCACACAATCAACCTGGAGCGGAGCCAACAGCCAGCAATGGCAGGTGGTTGCTAACGACGGCGGTTATTACCGTATCATCAACCGTAATAGCGGCCAGGCGCTCGATGTTAACGGCGGCTCAACCGCTGATGGCGCGAACGTTATTCAATGGCCGTGGAATAGCGGCAACAACCAGCAATGGCAAATTGTACAGCAATAAAAGCTGACATATAGCTTAAAAAAGGGGCTGCATTTTTCAATGCAGCCCCTTTTGCTTTTATAATAATGTACTATTACTTCTCAGTGTCTGACAGTGAGTACGGAGCATCTGCCGCGCCTGTACCACGTGTTTTGTTTGGCTGTGCCGACATGTTAAAGTTGATAACACCACCTTTTTGCAGTGCTGAGTGGCTTAACCAGTTATGGGTGTATGGCTTGCCATCAACAGTAATGGTGTTAACGTAACGGGTTGCTTTGCTGTTATTGGCTGCATTTATAGTTACCGTTTTGCCGTTCTCCAGCTTTAAGGTAATTTTTTTGAACAATGGCGAACCGATAACATACTGGTCAACCGCAGGGCATACCGGGTAAAAACCCATTGCCGAGAACACATACCAGGCCGATGTTTGGCCGTTATCTTCATCACCGCAATATCCATCCGGAGTTGGTTTGTATAGTTTGTCCATTACTTCACGTACATGGTACTGGCTCTTCCATGGCTCAGCCGCGTAGTTGTACAGGTAGGTCATGTGCTGAATAGGTTGGTTACCATGCGCGTACTGCCCCATGTTCACAATCTGCATCTCGCGGATCTCGTGGATAACACCACCATAGTAGCTATCATCAAATACCGGTGGCATGATGAATACTGAATCCAGCTTGTTAGCGAATTGTTTGTTGCCGCCATACAGGCCAATCAAACCTTTAATATCGTGAAAAACGCTCCAGGTATAGTGCCAGCTGTTACCTTCGGTAAAGGCGTCACCCCATTTAAGTGGGCTGAATGGCGAAGCAAATGTGCCATCCTGGTTTTTACCGCGCATAAAGCCGGTTGATTTATCGAACAGGTTACGGTAGTTACGGCTGCGTTTTTTATAGATAGCGATCTCTGACTCAGGTTTGCCCAAAGCTTTACCCAGGCTGTAGATGGCAAAGTCATCATAAGCATACTCCAGCGTACGGGCAGCGTTCTCGTTTATTTTAACATCGTAAGGCACATAACCTAAATCGTTATAATATTTAACACCACGACGACCGATAGATGAATTTTTTGAATCCTCGTTGTTGGCACCATGTATCACGGCATCCCAAAGAGTATTGATATCATAACCACGGCCGCCTTTAATGTAGGCATCAGCAACTACCGAGGCTGAGTTATTACCGATCATGATATCGGCATAACCAGGGCTTGACCACTCCGGCAACCAGCCGCCTTCTTTATAATCGCTGATCAGGCCTTGCTGCATCTCTTTGTTTATAGATGGATAAACCAAATTCAGGAACGGATACAACGCGCGGAAGGTATCCCAGAAACCGGTACCCGCAAATTTGTAACCGGGCTCGGTTTTACCGGTGTGCGGGCTGTAGTGAACAATTTTGTTGTTAGCGTCGATCTCGTACAATTTGTTCGGGAAGAACAACATGCGGTATAGGCATGAATAAAAAGTACGCAGTTGCTCGTCGGTACCACCTTCAACGGTTAAACGGCCAAGCGTTTTGTTCCAGGTGGTGTGTGCTTTTTCTTTAGTTTGATCAAAGCTATCAGATGCAAGCTCACGTTTCAGGTTTAAGTCAGCCTGCTCAATGCTCACAAATGATGAAGCTACGCGCAGGTTTACTTTTTCGCCTTTTACGGTTTTAAAGCCTATAACTGCCAGCGCGTGTTTATCATCAACCTCAAGGCCGTTGTTTTCAACCGTATCTTTGTAGGTTTTAGCTACGGTAATCGGTTTATCTACATAAATAACAAAAAAGTTTTTGAAGTTTTTAAGCGGGCCACGTGCATATTTGGTTGAGTAGCCAACTATCTTTTTTTGCTCCGGGTATACCTTGATGCATGAACCACGGTCCAGCGCATCAATCACGATGAATGACTCGTCACTTTTAGGGTAAGTGATACGGAACTGTGCCGCACGCTCAGTCGGGGTGATCTCGGTAGTAACATCATGATCAGCCAGGTAAACGCTGTAGTAATAAGGTTTGGTAACCTCAGCCTTGTGCGAAAACCAGCTGGCCCTTGCATCCTGGTTTACCTTGCCCTTGCCTACAACCGGCATAATGGCAAACTGGCCATAATCATTCATCCACGGCGATGGCTGGTGGGTTTGTTTAAAGCCGCGTATCTTGTGCGCATCGTAGGTATACATCCAGCCGTCGCCCATTTTACCGGTCTGCGGCGACCAAAAGTTCATGCCCCAAGGCAGGGCTACGGCAGGATAAGTATTACCGTTCGACAGATCGTACTGCGAATCGGTTCCCATCAGCGGATTTACCAGGGCAGCCAGGTCAGTTTGCTGACCGTACGACCTGAAAATGATGGTCAATAAAAAAGTAATAGTTAATAATTTCTTCATTTGGTTGGTTTTGTATGGGTTTTTCCAAAGCTGCTAATATATGGGTTTTTGATTTTGCTAAAAGGTATTATCAAATTTTTTACGCTTGATTATAAACAACGTACAATTTTCGCGTCTACAATGCGGTTACGGGCCATACTATGCAAATATTGCGTTGCCATAACCTCAATCAAAATCTAACTCCCAGTGGTGATATTTATTTTGCAGAAAGTGTAACGAAGGGCGTACAAGAAATGTCTTATGCACATATAATGAGTAACAATACTGTTAAAAAGTGTTAAAAAAATCGAATTAACATTCCGCTAATATTTATTACCTAAAAATTTAGTTATTATTGCTGCAACCTATACGCTTTATATGAAATACACAATTTCGGCGCTTATTATGCTCATGATGAGTTGCCTTACGGTGTTCGCACAAACGCCATCCCCTACAACCAATTACACAGCGAAAGGTATTGTTGCCGATACCGTATCCAATGTAAAACTTGAAAACGCATCTGTAAGTATTCTCCTGGCTAAAGATTCTATCCTGGTAAGTTATACACGCGCCGCCAGCGATGGTAAATTCAACTTTCCGAAGTTGGCGCCGGGCAGTTACATTTTGCTGGTTGCCTACCCTGATTATGCTGATTACGTGGAGCAGTTTAAGTTAGACGGCGCTAAAACCGACTATAACTTCGGTACGGTTAAGCTCAGCCTCAAATCGCGCCTTTTGCAGGAAGTGATGATCAAAGGCTCTGCGGCGCAAATAAAAATAAAGGGCGATACCACTGAATACGATGCCAAAACCTATAAAATACAACCGAATGCCAAGGTGGAAGACCTGCTAAAGCAGTTTCAGGGTATTCAGGTTGATAAGGATGGCAAAATAACCGCGCAAGGCGAAACTGTGAGTAAGGTATTGGTTGATGGCGAAGAATTTTTTGGCGATGACCCAACCCTGGTTACCAAAAACCTGCGTGCCGATATGGTTGACAAGGTGCAGCTGTACGACAAGAAAAGCGACCAGGCTACCTTCACGGGGATTGACGACGGCCAGAAAACCAAAACCCTTAATATAAAGCTAAAAGAGGACAAGAAGAAAGGCTCGTTCGGTAAAGCATCGGCCGCCGTTGGCACCCGCGATTTTTACCAGGGCGAACTGATGTTCAACACCTTTAAAAACAAACAGAAGTTCTCGGTATACGGTACGCTGAGCAATACCGGTAAAACCGGCCTGGGGTGGAATGACAATGATAAATACGGCGGCGGATCAGACAACGTTACTTACGGCGACGATGGCAGCGTGTCCATTTTCTTTAGCAGCGGCGGCGATGAGCTCGACTCGTTTGACGGGCGTTACAGCGGCCAGGGCTTACCAACAGCGCGCACCGGCGGCGCTCATTTTGATACCAAATGGAATGAGGATAAGGAATCTGTTAACGGCAACTACAAAATAGGTTCGATAGAGGTTGAAGGAACCAACAACTCCATCAATATTAATAACCTTTCGCCAACGCTGAGCCAAACCACGCTATCCGATCAGAAATTTGATAACTACCTGTTCAGGCAGAAACTTGATGGTACATATAATCTGAAAATAGATACCACATCAAACCTGAAGCTAACTTTTGGCGGTACTTTAAAAGAAAGCGATACCCGCCAGAATTTCAACTCCGTTAGTCGCCGTAATGATACCTTACAGAACGACAACGTGCGTGAATTGACAACTGACGGTAATCAAAAGCTTTTTAACGCATCTATCTTTTATAACAAAAAGCTAAAGAAAAAGGGTCGTACATTCTCGGTAAATATAGCGCCATCAGTAACGCGTAACAATGCCGACGGTTTCCTGAAATCAACCATCAATTATTACGACAGAAGCGGCGCGCTTGATAGTACGACCAATATTGACCAGTATAAAGTGAATGACCTGCAAAGCGTATTGTTAAATTCAAACATTACATATACGGAGCCGTTCACTAAAGATTTTTCAGTGGTGCTAAATTACGGTGTGAACATTAACAATGCCACTGCCGACAGGCGCACCTTCGAAAGAACAGTTGCTAACGGCATTTACAACCGCCAGATAGACTCATTAAGCAGTGATTTTAAATTGAACCAGCTATCAAACCAGGCGGGTGCCGTGTTTAACTATAAAAAAGGGAAAACCACTTTAAATTTTGGTACAAGAGCAGCCATTGTAAACTTTCAACAGGTTAACCGCATTAACAATATGCGTTTCGACCGGAACTTTACCAACTGGTTTCCGCAGGCCAGCTGGCAATACCGTTTCTCGCAGCAAAAATCGTTTAGGTTATCTTACAATGGTAATACCACGCAGCCTACTATTGATCAGGTACAGCCTATACGCATCAATAATGACCCACTGAATATCACTTTAGGTAACCCCGATCTGGATCCATCATTTACGCACCGTCTTAATTTTAACGCCAACTCATATAAGGTTTTGGCTGATGAGTGGATGAACCTTTACGGCTCGTACTCATTCACTACCAACCCGATAGTTACCAACGTATTTACCGATACCATTACCGGTAGAAGCGTTATCCAATCATTCAACCTGCCAAACCGCCAAACCAATAACTTTTATGGCGGGCTTTGGTATAACCGTAAAATATTCTGGGGCTTTAACGCCGGCTTAAACGGTAATATCAATGGCAATACTTTTTATAACATGGTGAACAACCAGGAGAATCGCACCAAGGCATACTCCTATTCATTAGGCCTGTCTTTATCTAAATACGCAACTAAGAAATATGATATCAGGGTAGACTTTCGTCCGTCATACAACACCAATGAAACCTCGTTAAATCCGGAGCGTAACAGCAATGGTAGGGCATATAACTTATCCGGCGGATTTAATGTTTACCTGCCTTTCAAAATACAAATAGGTTCAGACATAGAACATGAGTACCAGGCGGCAACACAAACATTTGCCGACCCGTTCCGCCGTACTATCTGGAACGCTTCTGTTACAAAAACCTTCATGAAACAGGATAATTTAAGGCTATCATTAGCTGTGAACGATTTATTAAACCAAAACACCGGGTTTAGCCGTAGCGCAAACAATAACATCATCTACCAAAACACTTATACCACTATACGCAGGTATTTTATGTTCTCAATTAGTTATGATTTTAACCACATGGGCGGCGGCGTTGCCAAAAATTAATATCAGCATGAAGACGATATACAAACAACTTACAGCATTGTTAGTACTTGTGGTACTAAGCATAGGTACATTGAATGCTCAAAATAAGCACTTTACCAAATCAGGCACTATTGAGTTTGAAAAATCAGCCAATATGTACGCCCTGTTACGTAAAGAGATAAACAAGGACAATGAAACATACATGGCCAATGTGTATGATGCCTATAAAAGAAACAATCCGCAGTTTAAAAAGCTGAAGGCTACCTTAGCATTTGGTGATAATAAAACGTTGTTCACGCCTATTCCGGAAGAGAATAATCCGCAGTACTGGGGTAACCGGGCAATTGTCGGGCAAAATAACGTGGTGTTTACCGACTTAAACGCCAATAAAATTATCGCCCAGAAAAAGGTATTTGAGGAAACTTTTTTATTGAAAGACAGCACCCGTCAAATTAAATGGAAGATAACCAGCGAAACCCGCAATATTGCCGGTTACGAATGCCGCCGGGCTAATGCCTTAGTTTTAGATTCTATTTATGTAGTGGCTTTTTACACGGATGAGATACCTGTATCAGGTGGGCCGGAATCATTTTCGGGTTTACCGGGCATGATATTGGGCGTTGCCCTGCCGCATGATAACATCACTTGGTTTGCAACAAAAGTTACCGACACCAACGTTCCCGCTGCATCGTTAAACGCGCCGGCAAAAGGCAAGGCGGTTGACCGCAAAACATTTGTGAACACCGTTAAAAGCGCTATGAAGGACTGGGGCGAATATGCACAGGGTGTACTTAAAGCAGTAATGCTGTAAGTATTTTATTTGTAATCAATCTTAATAAAGATATTTTTCGCATTTTTGTCACTCAACAGATGACAATGGCGGCTAAAAAAAACTTTAAATACTGGATTGGAAAAATGCACCTTTGGCTCGGCCTTGCGTCGGGCCTTTTGGTTTGTTTTTTGGGCATTACCGGTTGTATACTGGCATTTGAACGGGAAATTGAAGATGCTACCCAAGCCTATCGCTTTTCCCAGGTACAAAATAAACCGGTTTTGCCGCCATCAAAACTCAAGGAGATTGCCAACACCCAGATAAAAGGTAAAGAACCGCATAGCATTAATTACCAGACGGGGCGGTCGGCAATGGCCGTTTACTACGGCTACGAGCCTAAATATTACTACATCGTTTTCATGAATCCGTACACCGGACAGGTGCTCAGGGTTAAGGATATGAACCAGGATTTTTTCCGTATCGTGATCGATGGGCACTTTTACCTATGGCTGCCGCCTAAAATAGGCCAGCCAATTGTAGCTACCGGTACCCTCATGTTTTTGTTTCTGCTGATATCGGGCGTTGTACTCTGGTGGCCAAAAAACCGCGCGGCAACCAAACAGCGCTTCAGCATAAAGTGGAATGCCAAGTGGCGCCGCGTAAATTACGACTTGCACAACGTGCTGGGTTTTTACATGACCTGGGTAATTATTTTTATTGCCATTACCGGATTGGTGTGGGGTTTTCAATGGTTTGCCAAATCAATGTACTGGGTAACTTCTGGCGGTAAATCGCAAGTGCAGTTCACCGAGTCACTGTCCGACACTACCAAAATGAATAAGATCAGCCAAAATGCGCCTCCGACCGATATACTTTGGGCACGTACCAATGACACACTGACGAACTTTAAAGGCAGCATGGATGTGCACTTCCCTGAAAACAATAAGGCTTCCATTGAAATAGCTGTTAATCCTGACCCGTACACCTATTGGCAGGCTGATTATCGCTTTTATGATCAATATACGCTTGAAGAGTTACCTGTTAAACATATTTACGGCAGGCTGGCAAAAGCCAGTACGGCTGATAAGATAGCCCGCATGAACTATGACATTCACGTAGGCGCTGTTGCGGGCCTCGCAGGTAAAATTGCCGCCTTTTTTGGCAGTTTAATTTGTGCGAGCATGCCTGTTACCGGTTTTATAATTTGGTGGGGGCGGCGCAACAAAGCTAAGAAACCGAAGATTAAAAAAGCGCGTATTACGGAAATGGCCTAATCGCCACCACAAATTGCTAAAATTGCTACCTTGTATAAATTGTTGCGTCGCGTGAAAACGAGTTTACGTATAAGCCAGTATCAATTTAGATTGACACGCTGGAAATTTATGTCAGAAAACCGTTCCCGCTGCCCTTCCAGATATCGGCTGGCGGCTCGGTTTTAAAATATTCCATTTAGCGTCGAGTCGGGGCGTCGTAATAGTTTTTAAAGCGAACGCCCTCTTTACTTCCACCCTTTGTGGGGTTATGGTGAAATTGTTTGTTCAGCATATCCTGGCAAAGCGATATCCAGTACGATTTGTATAAGTAAGATGGGGGTGCCAAGCCTGATCTACCGCGTCAGGTGGTGTAACACGATCTGCAGATAAGAGGAAGAATGAATAGAAGCTTGGGTGCTATTTCTTCTGATGAAATTTATAGAGATATGCGAGCATTATCGGGCATAGCCGAAGCTTTAAGGAGGAATGACATTCCGGTTGGATATGCAGGGAAAAGAGCATAAAACGCAAAAAGCCCCTCTCATTGCTGAAAGGGGCTTTAGTAAAGGTTGGCACCGACCTACTCTCCCACGTTTTACCGCAGTACCATCGGCTCTGGCGGGCTTAACTTCTCTGTTCGGAATGGGAAGAGGTGGACACCGCCGATATAGGCACCTGAAGATCTTTATTGTTAGTTGGGAGTGGTGATTGGTGAGTATAGAAAGGAAACCTCACTATTCACTGTTCACTGCTGCCATAACAATTGACATATTATTGAAAGAAGTTATTGAAAAGGGTGAGAAGACAACAATATAGTTCTGTTGCTTGAGAAAGCTTCGGGCGATTAGTATTACTCGGCTTTGATGTCACCACCTTTACACCTGTAACCTA